>NZ_LWFF01000274.1 GCF_001635685.1 Erythrobacter sp. HI0063 | reverse complement strand
TTTCAGATTGGCGATGGAGCTGATGCCGCGCATCACCCGCGCGCAGAGCATGGATGTCCTGTCCAGCCAGTCCAACCTCGCCGGGTACAAGGCGGTGCTGACTGCCGCCAACGTCTATGGCCGCGCCTTTCCGATGATGATGACCGCTGCCGGCACGGTGCAGGCGGCGCGCGTTTTCGTGATGGGCGTGGGTGTCGCCGGGCTTCAGGCGATCGCCACGGCCAAGCGACTGGGCGCGCAGGTTTCCGCCACCGACGTGCGCAGCGCGACGAAGGAACAGATCCAGTCGCTCGGCGCGAAACCGGTCTTCGTGGAGAATGTCGCCGGGATCGAAGGCGAGGGTGCAGGCGGCTATGCCACCGAAATGAGCGAGGAGTACCAGAAGGCGCAGGCCGAACTGGTTTCCAGCCATATCGCCAAGCAGGACATCGTGATCACCACCGCGCTGATTCCCGGTCGTGCGGCGCCGCGCCTGATCAGCGACGAACAGATCGCCAGCATGAAACCGGGCAGCGTGATTTTCGATCTGGCAGTCGCGCAGGGCGGCAATGTCGAAGGCTCTTCGCCCGACGAGGTGGTGGAGCGGCACGGCGTCAAGATCGTCGGCTATACCAATACCGCAGGCCATCTGGCAGCCGATGCCAGCGCGCTGTTTGCGCGCAACCTGTTCAATTTCCTCAACGCCTTCTGGGACAAGGACGAGGGGCGCCCGGTGCTCGACGAAGAGATCGGCGATGCGATCCGCCTGACGCGCGATGGCGCTGTCGTGCACCCCAAACTGGCTTCCTAGGCGGGTTTCGGAACTTGCGCTCCTACCGCCCGTTGCAATGGGGACGGGGATAGGAACGAAAGTTTAATCATGAAAACCACTTTGAAACTCGCGGCCATTTCGGCCGCCGCGCTCGCGCTCACCGCGTGTCAGACCACTGTCGGCGCGGATGCCGACGTCGATGCCGCCGGTATGTCCGCCGGGACCAGCGTGATGGTCGGCGGTGCCGCGATGTATCCGAACCGCACCATCGTCCAGAATGCGTCCGCCGCATCGAACCTCACCACTCTGGTCGCGGCCGTGAAGGCGGCTGGCCTCGTCGACACGCTGAGCGGGCCGGGCCCCTTCACCGTGTTCGCGCCGACCAATGCGGCCTTCGACAAGGTGCCTGCGGCCACGCGTACCGCGCTGATGCAGCCCGCCAATCGCGACATGCTGCGCGGCGTGCTGACCTATCACGTCGTGCCCGGCACGCTGACCGCCGCCGACCTGATGCAGCGCATCCGCGCCGGTAACGGCACCGCCACGCTGACCACGGTGCAGGGCCAGACCCTTCGCTTCAGCATGATGGGCAACCAGATCATGATCAACGGCCAAGCCGGTTCGAGCGCGCATGTCACCCAGGGCGATGTGCGCCAGTCGAACGGCATCGTGCATGTGATCGACGGGGTGCTGACGCCTTCGATGTAAGGCGAACCCTCTAAAGGTTCGGGGCCGCGAGCGTCACATGACGTTCGCGGCCCTTTTCGTTTGAGGGATAGCCGATTTTCCGCGCTCGACTTGTCTCCGGGTGCTTGCAATAAAGGGCTCCTGCTTCGGGAGGGGGCTCACTTGGACTTCATCACCATCCTGTCGATCTTCGTGCTGGCCTGCTTCGTCGGCTATTACGTGGTCTGGTCGGTCACGCCCGCGCTGCACACGCCGCTGATGGCAGTGACCAATGCGATTTCCAGCGTCATCATCGTCGGCGCGCTGATCGCGGCGGCGGCAGCGGACGTGCCGGGGGCGAAATGGCTCGGGCTGCTCGGGATCGTGCTCGCCAGCGTGAACATTTTCGGCGGCTTCGCGGTGACGGCGCGAATGCTGGCGATGTATAAGAAGAAGGAGAAGAAGTGATGCTTCGCCTTCTGCTTGCCGCGCCGTTCGCGGTCCTGGCCATGCCCGCCCATGCCGCCACAGGAGAGACCGTAAACCCGTGGGTCGCGCTCGCCTATCTCGTAGCGGGCGTATTTTTCATCCTCGCGCTGCGCGGCCTGTCCAGCCCTGCGACGAGCCGAACGGGCAACCGCTTCGGCATGGTCGGAATGCTGATCGCCGTCGTGACGACGCTGGTGACGCACGACATCGCAAATCTGGTCGAAATTCTGATCGCCATCGCTATCGGCGGCTTGATCGGCGTCACCATCGCCCGACGCATCGCGATGACGGCGATGCCCGAACTGGTGGCGGGCTTCCACTCGCTGGTCGGTCTTGCCGCGGTGCTGGTGGGTTGGGCTGCCTATCTTAATCCCGGCGCGTTCGATCTGCTCGATCCGGGCGGGGCGATCGATCCGGTCAGCAAAGTCGAGATGGGCCTCGGCATCGCCATCGGGGCGATCACCTTTTCGGGCTCGGTCATCGCCTTCTTGAAGCTCTCCGGGCGGATGAGCGGATCGCCGATCCTCCTGCCCGCGCGGCACATCATCAATCTCGGTACTCTGGCGGCCATTCTCGTCCTGACGGCTTTCTTCGCGCATACGCCGGGGGCGGAGGCAAACCTGCCTTTTATCGTCGCGCTGACCGTCGCGGCCTTCGCGATCGGCTTCCTGCTGATCATCCCCATCGGGGGCGCGGACATGCCGGTCGTGGTGTCGATGCTGAACAGCTATTCGGGCTGGGCGGCGGCGGCGATGGGCTTCACGCTCGGCAATTCGGCGATGATCATCACCGGCGCGCTGGTCGGATCGTCGGGTGCGATCCTGAGCTACATCATGTGCCGCGCTATGAACCGCAGCTTCCTCAGCGTGATCGCGGGCGGCTTCGGCGCGGATGCGGGCGGTGGCGGAGACGGCGAAGCCCGCGAACAGCGCCCCTACAAGCAGGGCAGCGCCGACGATGCGGCCTTCATGCTCGAACAGGCGGAGAAGGTCATCGTCATCCCCGGTTACGGCATGGCGGTCGCGCAGGCGCAGCACACGCTGCGCGAGATGACCGACATTCTCGAAGAAAAGGGTGTAGAGGTGAAGTTCGCCATCCACCCCGTCGCCGGGCGGATGCCGGGGCATATGAACGTCCTGCTGGCCGAAGCGAACGTGTCCTACGACAAGGTGTTCGAGCTCGAGGACATCAACAGCGAATTCGCGCAGGCCGATGTCGCCTTCATCATCGGGGCGAACGACGTGGTGAACCCGGCGGCCAAGACCGACAAGAGCTCGCCCATCTACGGCATGCCCGTGTTCGACGTGGACAAGGCCAAACAGGTTTTCTTCATCAAGCGTTCGATGGGCGGGGTCGGCTATGCAGGCGTCGATAACGATGTCTTCTACATGGACCAGACCATGATGCTGCTGGCGGACGCGAAGAAGATGGTGGAGGAAATCGTCAAGGCGCTCGATTGAGCGAAGAGGCGATCCAGTCATGCGGAAGGCCCTCATCCTGATAGTCGTCCTGGCACTCGCCGGAACCGCCGCCTGGCTTTATTTCGGCGGCGTGGAGCGCGTGACGGAGACCCGCGTGCGCACTGCGCTGACCGAACAGGGCGTCCCGCCCCGGCTCGCCGAATGCATGGCGGGGCGGATGACCGACCAGCTGACGATCGGGCAATTGCGCAGCCTCGAACGGCTCGCTCCGCTGGAAGGCGAACCGGGCATCCCGCTTGCGCCCGGCGACGTGATCGCGAGATTGGAGCGGGTGGACGATCCGCAGGCCATCGAAGTGACGGTGCGGGCGGCGGCGGGCTGTTCGCTGGGGATTTCGCTGTGAGATATGCGGCGCTTTTCCTCGCGCCGCTCCTTCTGGCCGGATGCGTCCAGGCCATCGCCGAAAGCCGCGTGCGCAGCGCGTTGAGCGAGGCAGGCCTTAACGACCGGGTGTCCGATTGCATGGCCGGGCGCATGGTCGATCGGCTGACCATAGAACAGCTCAGGAAGCTCGAACGCCTGAAGACCCGCGCCGCGGAGCGCGATCCCGTCACGGTGAGAGATTATCTCGGTCGGGTCGCCAGAGTGGGCGATGCCGAAGTGGTGGCCGTGACCTCGTCCTCCGCCGCGCTCTGCGCCACCGGCTTCGCCGACTGACCTGTCGCGGGCCCGGGTGTCGGAACCCCCCGCTACCCGGATCGTTGTGCCCGAAACGAACGACCTCGCCCGATAGATGGCGGGTGCCACAGGAAGGACGGTGCATTGCGTAAGCTAGGCCTCATAGGGGGGATGAGCTGGGTCTCGACCCGCGCCTATTACGAACGGATCAATCGCCTCGTGCAAAAGGCGAAGACGCCGGTGCACAGTGCACCGCTGTTGATCGAAAGCCTCGAATACGCACCGCTTTATGCCCTGCGCGAGGAAGAAAGCTGGGACGAAGCGGCACGCACGCTGATCGACAGCGCGCGGCGGCTGGAAGATGCGGGCGCAGGCGCCATCGTGATCGCGGCCAATTCCATGCACCGGGTTTATGACCGGGTGGCGGAAGCGATCGGGATCGAGATCATCCATATCGCGGACACGGTCGGCAAGGCGCTGGAAGGGCACGATATCGGCGAGGTGCTGCTGCTCGGCACGCGGCCTGTGATGACCGAAAGCTTCTATCGCCAGCGCATCATCGGCCATGGCGTGGACCTGCTTCCTCCCGACGAGGACGATGTCGAGATGGTCGATTCGATCATCTACAAGGAGCTGATGCTGGGCAAGGTCAGCCGCGATGCCGAACGCGCGCTCAAGACTATCATCACTCGCAAGGAACAGCGCGGCGCGGGTGCGGTGATCTTGGCCTGCACCGAACTGGGCCTGGTCGTGGATACCGACGCGAATGTGCTGCCGGTGTTCGATACTACCGACACGCACTGCCAGGCGGCTGCCGACTGGATCCTGGCGAAGGACTGAAAAGAAAAGCGTCGTAATCTTGTAACACTATTACGATTTTAGCGAAAACTCGACGTCCGCTCTTGCACGCCGGTCCGCAGGCGGCATGCTGCCCTTCTCGTAACTCGGGAAGGGACGTTACACATGAAATCAGGTACTTTGGGTCGCCTCGCCATGGTGAGCGCAATGGCGCTCGCAGCGGCGGGCATCGCCGCGCCGGCGGCAGCGCAGAAGATCGACAACAGCTATATCTGCGTCTTCAAGGAAGGCACGGTGGCGCGTGGGCAGGAGAGGGCCCAGGCGAACGCCGCTGCCGCAAATGCGGGCGGAAACGTCAATCACGTCTACACCCGCGCCATTCGCGGTTTCGCTGCGAACATGTCTGCCCGCGGCGCTGCGCAGATGCAGGCTTCGAACCCGCGCATCGCCTATTGCGAGCAGGATCAGGTGGTGAAGATCGTGCAGGGCAAGCCCAACAAGGGCGGCGGCAGCACGGGTAGCGCTTCCGAAACCACGCCCTGGGGCATCGCGCGCGTCGGCGGGGGGCAGACGGGCGCCACGGGTCGCGCTTTCGTGATCGATAGCGGGGTGGACCTCGATCACCCCGATCTCAACGTCAACACCGCCATGTCGCGCAGCTTCACGCGCGAAAAGAACGGGGATGATGGCAACGGCCACGGCACGCATGTCGCCGGGACGATCGCCGCCATCGCGAACAACAATATCGGCGTGGTCGGTGTAGCTGCCGGTGCGGAAATCGTCGCGGTCAAGGTGCTGACGCGCAGCGGTTCGGGATCGAACAGCGGCGTGATTGCGGGCGTGGACTATGTCGCACAGGTCGGCCGTCCGGGCGATGTCGCCAATATGAGCCTTGGCGGCGGGGTATCCACCACGCTCGACAATGCAGTGATCAATGCCGCAGCCGGCGGGGTGAAGTTCATCCTTGCGGCGGGCAATGAAAGCGACAATGCGGACAACCACTCGCCCGCACGCGCCAACGGGCCGAACGTCTACACCGTGTCCAGCTTCGCGCAGGGCGATAATTGGTCCAGCTTCTCGAACTTCGGCAATCCGCCGGTCGATTACGCTGAGCCGGGCTCCTCGATCTACTCGACCTATAAGGGCGGCGGTTACGCCACTCTGTCGGGCACCTCGATGGCGGCCCCGCACCTTGCGGGCCTGCTGCTGCTCGGCCCGGTGCGGTCGGGCGGAACCGTCAAGGGCGATCCGGACGGCAATCCGGATACCATCGGCATTCGCTGATTTTTCGATCTAGCTTTGGGGGCCGTGCGTCGTTCGCGACGCGCGGCCCCTTTTTTATCGGCGCCTGACTTGAGGTTGCCAATCTGTTCACGTTGCCGCTCGGGCGTAGCTGACCTAGGCGCTCCGCTCGATGGATCGCGCAGCATACGCCTCGGACCCGGCCTTCTCGCGCGGGCGGGAATTTCCCGTAGCGAACGACATCGCGCGCGGCGAAGTGCGCGGACCGCGCAGCGAGTTCCAGCGCGACCGGGACCGGATCGTCCATTCGATCGCCTTCCGCCGCCTGCGCTCCAAGACGCAGGTCTTCGTCGCGCCCGATGGCGATCATTACCGCACCCGCCTGACGCACAGCATCGAAGTCGCGCAGATCGGCCGTGTCCTGGCCCGCGCCCTGTGTCTGGACGAAGATCTGACCGAGGCGCTGTGCCTCGCCCACGATATCGGCCATCCGCCCTTCGGCCATGCGGGGGAGACGGCTTTGTCAGCCGCGATGGCGCAGGCGGGCGGATACGATCACAACGCGCATTCGCTGCGCACGCTGGCGCGGCTGGAAAGCCCCTATCCGACGCATGACGGACTCAACCTGACATTCGAGACGCTCGAAGGCCTCGCCAAGCATAATGGCCCGGTCGCTTCGCCGAACTGGGCGCTGGCCGAAATCGACGCCGCGTTTCCGCTCGATCTTGCCAGCTGGCCTTCGGCGGAAGCGCAGATCGCCAATGTCGCGGACGATATCGCCTACGACAATCACGATATCGACGATGGGCTGCGCGCCGGTTTCCTCCAGCTCGACGATCTGCTGACGCTCGATTTCGTCGCCGATCAGTGGAAGCGGGTCGAGGCGCGCTTCCCCCACGCCGAGCACGAGCGCAAGCTGCGCGAACTGGTGCGTGGGCAGATCGGGATCATGGTCAATGACGTGCTGGAGCATAGCGGGTCGCAGCTTGCAGATGTCGGCAGCGTCGATGACGTGCGGGCTGCGGGCCGGGCCCTCGCAGGATTCTCAACCGCCATGCAGGCCCAGGAACGCCGCCTGAAAGCCTTCATGTACGAGCGCCTCTATTATCATCCCGATCAGAAGCAGACCGCCGAACGCGCAAGCGACGTGATCGCGGCGCTGTTCGCGGCCTATACCGAGGATGCGGGCGCGCTGCCCGAAAGCTGGCGTGTCAGCCTGCCCGAGCGGGAGCCCGAACGCAGCCGGCATATCGCGGATTTCATCGCGGGCATGACCGATCGCTTCGCCATCGACCAATATGCCCGCATCCATGGCCGGGTGCCCGAAGGCCTGCGCAATGTCTGATGCAATGCGCCTGGCGCTGGTGGGCGCGACCGGGCTGGTCGGGCGGCATGTGGTCGAAGCCTGCGTGGGGCGACGCGATCTTCGCCTCGCCGCGGTCGCGCGCCGCGAAATGGCTCTGCCCAAGGGCGCGACCATGGAAATGTTCGTGGCCGAGGCTTCTCATTGGGGGGGCGTCTTCGAAGCCCTGCGCCCGCGCGCGCTGATCTGCGCGCTCGGGACCACCTGGAAACAGGCAGGCGAGGACGAAGCGGCGTTTCGCGCGGTGGATTACGATCTGGTGCTGGAAACGGCGCGCGCGGCAAAGGCGCAAGGGTGCGACCGGATGGTGGTGGTCAGTTCGGTCGGGGCCGATCCGCACGCCAAGCAGTTCTACCTGCGCGTGAAAGGCGAAGTCGAACGGGAACTTGGCCGCGTGGGATTTCACCGTCTCGACATTCTGCGCCCCGGCCTGCTGCGCGGCGACAGGGGCGGAGACCGGCGCCCGGCGGAAAGGCTGGCGATCGCGGCGAGCCCGCTGTTCAACCTGCTACTGCACGGCAAATACGCGCAATACCGTGCCATCGAAGCCGAAACGGTCGCGCAGGCATGCTTGGCTCTGGCCCTGAAACCGGCGCGGGGACGCTTCGCCCATTCCAATTCGGGCATCGAGCGCGCCGCGCGTAGCCTGCCCCTGCCGACGGCGGAACTGGACTAGGAGAGCGCAGATGGCCTGGCAAACCGTATTCGGGATCGCCAATGTCTGGGCGATGATTTGGTGGGCCGGACTGATCCTGGCCCCGCGCTGGGCGGCCTTGCTGTCGGGCGTGCTGTTCGCCGGGATAGGACTGCTCTGCCTCGCTTACGCCATCCTGCTCGGCCTGATTGTGAGCGGTACGGTCGATCCCGTCGGGGCGAGTGGCGGGGCCGATTTCACCACGATTTCCGGCGTGCAGGCGATCTTCGCCAGCAAGGGCGGGGCGGTGGTCGGCTGGATCCACTATCTCGCCTTCGACCTGTTCGTCGGCCTGTGGATCGCGCGGGATGCGGATGCGAAAAACTT
The DNA here is from genome assembly GCF_001635685.1 of Erythrobacter sp. HI0063. GTDB lineage: Bacteria > Pseudomonadota > Alphaproteobacteria > Sphingomonadales > Sphingomonadaceae > Qipengyuania. The sequence goes on along the minus strand of NZ_LWFF01000274.1, from coordinate 153,197 downwards.
CTCCCGCCTGCTTCAGGCGCCGATCCTGCTCGCGACCTTCCTGGCGGGCCCGCTCGGCCTGCTGGTCTGGCTGGCGGTGCGGGAACGGCGAGCGCGGCAGGGCGGACGCTGGCAGTGAAGCGCCACGCGCCTGCCACCGCGCGCAATGCCGAGCCGCTCGCGAACGTTCTCGCAAGCGAACTGCCCGAAAAGGGTCTGGTTCTGGAGATCGCCAGCGGGACGGGAGAGCACGCGGTCTTCCTCGCACGACGTTTCCCGCAATTGCGCTGGCAGCCGAGCGACCGGGACGAAGGGGCACTGGATTCGATCCGCGCCTGGGCCAGCGAGGCGGCGCTGGAAAACATCGCCGATCCGATCCTCCTCGACACGGCGAGCATCGAATGGCCGATCGAGCATGCCGACGCGCTGCTTTGCGTCAACATGGTCCATATCAGCCCGTGGGAGGCTACCGAGGGATTGTTCGCGGGCGCGGCAGAGGTTTTGGGGCGGGGGGCGCCCCTGATCCTCTATGGGCCCTTCATCGAAGACGGCGTCGAGACCGCCGCTTCCAATCTGGCATTCGACCGAAGCCTGAAAGACCGGGATTCGCGCTGGGGTTTGCGCAGGCTGGACGATCTCGATCGCCTGGCTGCGAAGCATCGTTTCGTACGCACCGAGCGCCACGCCATGCCCGCCAACAATCTGGTTCTCGTCTACCGACAGACCGAAGGCTGACTGGCGGACTGCGGAGCACCCGCCGGAAAGGGCGGAATGCTACCTGAATCAGGTGGCGTTATCGACGTCGTTCGCGACCGATTCGAGATCCTGCCCGATGCCGCGCACCGTGTTGCACGCAGCGGTCGAGATGGTCATGGCTGCGAGGCCGAGGGCGATGATGATCTTGCGCATGGCGATAAATCCACTCTTCATGATTGAAGCCGATCCCGGCTCGCGCTCAGACTAGCCGGGGCGATCTCTCCGAGCCAGTCGGCTATTCCAAGTCGTCGCGCTAGCGGTCTTGCCGTTTCGCGCGGCTGAACCATATGGCCGTGCTGTGACCGAACCCGATTTCCTGCTCTTCGCCAACGATGCGCAATTGCTGGCAATGGGCGGCGGATTGCTCGTTCTGCTGGCAGTGATCGCGCTGGCGATGGATCGCCGTCGGTCGCGGCGCAAGGATATCGACCGGGTCGGCTGGGTGCCGTGGACCGGGCTGTTCCTGATGCTGGCTGTGCTTGGCGGCGGGATGCTGGCGCTTGCCCTGCCGGTGGTTATCGCGGGATAGAAGCGGTCAGAGGCAGGCTTCGAGATAGGCCTGGTCGAAGCCGAACTGGCGCGCCTTTTCGAGCGTATAGGGTCGCAAGCCGCTGGAGCGGTATTCGCCCATGATCTTGCCATCGTCGCCTTCGTCCAGATATTCGAATTTGAACAATTCCTGCGTCACGATCACGTCGCCTTCCATCCCGATCACTTCGGTGATGTTGGTCGTGCGGCGCGAACCGTCGCGCAGGCGCTTGACCTGAACGATCAGATCGACGCTTTCCGCGATCTGGCGGCTGATGGCTTCCTTGGGAATCTTGATGTCGCCCATCAGGATCATGTTTTCCATACGGCCGAGGCACTCGCGCGGGGAATTGGCGTGGAGCGTACACATCGAGCCGTCATGGCCGGTGTTCATCGCGGCGAGGAGATCGAAACACTCCGCGCCGCGAATTTCGCCCAGAATGATCCGGTCGGGGCGCATACGCAGGGCGTTCTTAACGAGGTCGCCGATGGTGATCGCGCCCTGGCCTTCGAGGTTTGGCGGGCGCGTTTCGAGCGGCAACCAGTGCGGCTGCTGCAAGCGAAGTTCCGCCGCGTCTTCGATCGTCAGCACGCGTTCGCCCGGGTCGATCATCTTCGACAGGGCGTTGAGCATGGTCGTCTTGCCCGAGCCGGTACCGCCGGAGATCACGACGTTCATGCGGCACGCGCCCGCGATCTTGAGCGCGGTGGCCATCTTCTCGCTCATCGAGCCGAAGCCTTGGAGCATGTCGATCGTGATCGGCTTCTCGGAGAATTTACGAATCGAGATCGCAGTGCCGCGCAGCGAGAGCGGCGGGACGATCACGTTGACGCGGCTGCCATCCTTGAGGCGCGCGTCGGCAAGCGGGGTGGTCTGGTCGACACGGCGGCCGACCTGGTTCACGATCCGCTGCGCGATCTGGAACAGGTGCTGTTCGTCGCGGAACTGGATCGGGGCGAGCACCAGCTTGCCCTTCTTTTCGATATAGGTCTGCTGCGGCCCATTGACCATGATGTCCGACACGTCGGGATCGGCGAGCAATTCCTCGAGCGGACCGAAGCCCAGCAGCTCGTCGACCAGCACCTTTTCGAGCGCGAACTGTTCGCGCCGGTTGAGCGTGACCTTGAGCTCGGCCAGCACTTCCAGAATGATCGGGCGGAATTCTTCGGACAGCTCGTCCTTGGTCAGCGTGGCGGCGGCTTCCGGATCGACGCGTTCGAGCAGGCGGGGAAGCACCTGTTCCTTGATCTTGTGGACGCTCGCTTCGAACCCGCCGACCTGCGAACTGGTGTCGTGGACCGCGTTCATGCGGTCTTCTAGACGCGCCATCGCTTCGGATTTCTGCGCGCCGCCGCCGGTCTGCGGCGAGAGTGCGTCGTCGGGAAGCGGTGGGAACTGCTCGCCTCCGTCGCTTTCGGGTTCGAATTTCGGCGGGGCGGGCGGGCCTCCGCCGCGCATCGGCTTGGCGACTCCGAATTGCGGACGTGCGCCGGAGGACATTCCGCCCGGTCCGTTCTTTCGTCCGAATGCACTCATTCCCGACAACCCCCAGGCGCGACTGTATTTTCCGGCATGCTTAGAGGCGCGGTTTCCGGCGCTCTCTTTCGAGAGAAGGTGAATAGTTTGGAAACCTTAATTTTTCCTAAGCCGATGTTCTCACCCCGCTAGGGCGTACCGTGCGCTGTCGCCAAAGCGGAGTGGCATGGTTAAGGGCGATTGCTTCGCTATCGCAAAGGCCCTGCAATCATCATGCAACAGGATGACAGAAGCGGATTGCTGCTTGCCGCCTCGGGCTTCGCCTCGCTTTCGGTCGGCGATGCGATCGTCAAGACGATGGCGGGCGAATGGTCCCCGCTTGCCGTGGCGGCCTTGCGCTTTTCGATCGGTGCGATGGGGCTGGCGTTCTTGCTGTTTATCAAGGAGGGGCGCTCAGGCTTTCGGCCGAGCAATCCCTGGCTCCAGGTCGGGCGTGGGGCGTGCCTGGCCGGTGCGACGCTGTGTTTCTTCTCTGCGATCTTCGCCATGCCGCTGGCGACTGCGATGGCGCTGGCCTTCGTCTCGCCCGTCTTCGTCGCGATCCTGAGCGGGCCGCTTTTGGGCGAAAAGGTGCGTCCTCTCGTCTGGGTGGTCTCGGCGATCGCTTTGTGCGGCGTGGCATTGATCCTGCGGCCCAATCTTGCGGCCCTGGGCATGGTGGCGCTGTTGCCGCTCGCCTCCGCAGCCTTCTTCGCCCTGATGGTGATCATGAACCGGGCCAGCGCCGGGCAGGGCAGTTCGCTTTCCATGCAGGCATTCATCGCCCTGTGGGCGACGCCATTCCTGATCGCGGCGGCGGCGATCGGCCATGCGAGCGGGCTGCCGAGCCTCGCCGTGGGCGTGCCCGACTGGAGCGTCGTCGCGCGGTGCGCTCTGGTAGCGCTGACCGCCAGTAGCGCCCACTGGCTCGCCTATCTCGGGACGATGCGCGCCGGTGCGGCGACCATCGCGCCTGTCACCTATGTCCAGATGCTGGTCGCGACAACGCTGGGCTATGTCATGTTCGGCGATGTGCCCGATCTGGCGACATTTGCAGGCGCGGGCATCATCATCGGAGCAGGGCTTCTCCTGTGGTCGCGCACCGCTGCACGCGCTCCGTCGAGGGAACCGTCCGGGCTGACCGGGCCGAAGTGATCGATCCGGTTCATTGATCCTTTGGGGATTCACGCTAGAGCGAGGGAAATCTCGAACTTTGTGAATTCAGGACCTTTTCTACCATGTGCGGAATCATCGGTATCGTCAGCGACAGCGCGGTCGCGGATCGGCTTGTCGACGGCCTCAAGCGGATGGAATATCGCGGCTATGACAGCTCCGGCGTCTGCACCATCCACGATGGAGACCTGATCCGCCGCCGCGCCGAAGGCAAGCTTTCCAATCTGGTCGAAGAGCTGAAGCGGCAACCCGCACCGGGTGAAATTGGGATCGCGCACACCCGCTGGGCGACGCATGGCGCACCGAACGAGACCAACGCCCATCCGCATGCGACCGAACACCTCGCCGTCGTCCACAACGGCATCATCGAGAATTACAAGGAATTGCGCGCCGAATTGCGCGGCGAAGGCCGTACGCTGGAAAGCGACACCGACACCGAAGTGGTCGCGCACCTGCTCTCGCGCGAGGTCGAGAACGGTGCTGCTCCCGAAGACGCGGTAAAGACTGTCCTTCCGCGCCTGCGCGGCGCCTTCGCGCTGGCGATCGCATTCCGCGCACATCCCGACATGCTGATCGGCGCGCGGCTCGGCTCGCCTCTGGTGGTCGGCTATGGCGAGGGAGAGACCTTTCTCGGTTCCGATGCGCTGGCGCTCGCACCGCTGACGCAGCAGATATCCTATCTCGAGGAAGGCGATTGGGTGGTGGTGCGCCGCGATGGCGCGCAGGTCTTCGACCAGGAAAACAATCCCGTGGAGCGCGAGATCACCACCTCCGGTGCGTCCGCCGCGGCGACGGAGAAGGGGAATTACCGCCACTTCATGCAGAAGGAAATCTTCGAGCAGCCGACCGTGGTGGCGCAGACGCTTTCCTCTTACATCCACCGCGCGGACAATTCGGTGGCGCTACCCCAGTTCGATTTCGACCTGTCGAGCGTGCGCCGGGTGACGATCGTCGCCTGCGGCACATCCTTCTATGCCGGCCTCGTGGCGAAATACTGGTTCGAACATTTCGCGCGCGTGCCGGTCGATATCGATGTCGCATCGGAATTCCGCTATCGCGAACCCGTGCTGGAAGATGGCGGGCTGGCGCTTTTCATCAGCCAGAGCGGAGAGACCGCCGATACGCTGGCGGCCCTGCGTCACTGCAAGGCGAACGGCCAGACCATCGCCGTCGTCGTCAACGTGCCGACCAGCTCGATGGCGCGCGAAGCGGACCTGCTGCTGCCGACCCATGCCGGTCCCGAAATCGGCGTCGCCTCCACCAAGGCGTTCACCTGCCAGCTCGCCGTGCTGGCCGCTCTGGCCGCACACATGGCCGTGAAAAAGGGGCTGATGGACCGCGCCGAGGAAGAGGATGTGGTCGCCCACCTGCTCGAAGCGCCGGCCTGCCTCAATGCCGCGCTCGATCACGACGACGATATCGCCGCGATGGCGCATCTGATCGCCCCGGCGCGCGACGTGCTGTATCTGGGGCGCGGACCGGATTATCCACTCGCGCTCGAAGGGGCGCTCAAGCTGAAGGAAATCAGCTATATCCACGCCGAAGGTTATGCCGCTGGCGAAATGAAGCACGGCCCGATCGCCCTGATCGACGAAAAAGTGCCCGTGATCGTGATCGCGCCGTCCGGCCCCCTGTTCGAAAAGACCATTTCGAACATGGAGGAAGTCCGCGCTCGCGGGGGACAGATCGTGCTGATCTCGGATGCGAAAGGGCTGGAGGATGCAGGCGAGGGATGCCTGGCGACGATCGAAATGCCGCGCGTCCATCCGCTGATCGCGCCGCTCGTCTACGCCGTCCCGGTTCAGCTGCTCGCCTATCATGTGGCCTGCGTCAAAGGCACCGACGTCGATCAGCCGCGCAATCTGGCGAAATCCGTCACGGTCGAATGAGGATTTTCGATGGGTAGGGATCGGCATATCGCCGGTTCCTGCCGATGCCGGGAAAGCCCTGGTTTACTTCGAAATAACCTTTTTCCGGCTATTGCGCCGGCGTGAGCGAAATGAAAGATCCAGACACGGAACCGGACCGCCTGAGCGTTGCTGCGGTGATCGGGCTCTCGCAGTCCGGCGCGGATGACTGGTCGGCGGTGCAAGGGGCCCGATACGCCCTTCTGTCGAAACGGATTTTCGCACGGCAGGTCTTGCATCTGGCGGGGATGGTGCTGGTCATCAGCCAGTTGCACAGCAGCGTTTCCTGGGCGGTCCTCGGCGCGTGGGCGGCGGCGCTTTTTGGCGTCATCGCTTATGGAACGGTACTCGATCGCCAGCTTTCCGATGCCGACAAACGGGTCTTCACCCGCAGCGAATACTGGCGGCATACCGCTCTCCTGGCGCTGAAAGGCATCGTATGGGCCAGTATGATCGCGTATCTGGCGGTCAGGGGCGACGTTCTCGGAGCCATGATCGTCTGGGGCGTGACGGCTATGCTGGTCGTGACCTCCTCGGCCAGCCGGTTCAGCGCTCCGCTCGGCGCGATCGCGTTCTGTTGCGCGATCGGTCTGATTTCTACGATCGCTTTCGCATTCGTCGGCGCCCTGGTTCCGGCCGCATTGGCTTTCCTCACCGCTTTGCTCGGGGCAGGTGCCTCAATCGAGACAGCCTGGATTTCGATGAGTGCCCAGGTCGCTCAGTCCGGTATGGACGAGAAGAGCAAGGTCGTATCCTTCCTGCTGCGCGAATATGAAGATTCCGACGCGGATTGGCTCTTCGAGCTCGATCCCGCGCGGCGGCTGCGATCGGTGACGCCGCGCCTCGCTTTCGCTCTCTCGCGCGAGCTCGACGAGATCGAGGGCGTATCCTTCATTCAGCTGATTGCTGGCGAAGCCTGGGAAACGGGAGATTTTCCGCCCAGCCTCCACGTCCTTGCCGACAAGCTGAAGCGGCGCGAAAGTTTTTCCGATCTTGTGGTCGAAGTCTCGATTGCGGGCAAACGGCGTTGGTGGGAACTGTCGGGCACGGCGATCACTGCAGCGGATGGGAGCTATGCGGGCTTCCGCGGCGTAGGATCCGACGTGACGGAACAGCAGGAATCCTCGGCCAAGATCGCCTATCTCGCGCGCTACGATACGCTCACGGCACTTCCGAACCGCCTGATGCTCAACGAAAGCCTGGGGGCGGCTCTGCGGTATTCCGAGAAATGGCGCACGCGCTGCGCGTTTCTGATGATCGATCTGGACCGGTTCAAGGCGGTCAACGATTCGCTCGGCCACCTGATCGGGGACCGGATGCTGGCGGAAGTCGCCAAGCGCCTGAATTCGCTGATGGGCGAAAACGAAATGTGCGGCCGGCTGGGCGGTGACGAATTCGCCGTCGTGATCCGCGACGCCGGGGACCGCGCCTATGTCGAGAAGGTCGCGCGTTCGATCATCGAACATCTGTCCGAACCCTATCAGATCGATCATCATGTCCTGTATGTCGGGGCCAGCATCGGGGCCGCGTTCGGTCCGCGCGACGGACGCACCGTCGAAGAACTGATGCGCAACGCCGATCTTTCGCTCTATCGCGTCAAGGACGAGGGCGGCGGGCAGTATCATGAATACGAACCATCGCTTCACGCCACGGCCGAGGAGCGGCGCCAGCTCGAACTTTCGCTGCGTTCGGCTCTGGCCAACAACGAATTGTATCTGAACTATCAGCCGGTCGTGAACGCGCGTAGCGAAAATCTCGTCAGTTTCGAAGCGCTCGTGCGCTGGAACAGTGCAGAGCATGGCTTCGTCAGCCCGGCCAAATTCATCCCGCTGGCCGAGGATACGCGCCTGATCGTGCCGATCGGCCAATGGGTGATGCAGCAGGCCTGCATCGAAGCGGCGAACTGGCCGGAATACGTCAAGATAAACGTCAACGTCTCACCCGAGCAATTGCTGGAGCCCGATTTCGCCACCACGGTCGTCCAGGCCCTTTCGCGCAGCGGCCTGACACCGAACCGGCTCGAAATAGAAGTGACCGAAAGCATCTTCCTGCGCGATGCCGATGTCGCGCGGCGCGCGCTGGAACAGGTGATGGCGCTGGGCTGTTCGGTGGCGCTCGACGATTTCGGCACCGGCTATTCTTCGCTCGGCTATCTGCGCAAGCTCAGATTCTCGACCATCAAGATCGACCGCACTTTCGTCCAAGGTGCTTCGCAGAACAGCGCGGAAAGCCTGGCGATCATCAATGCAGTCGTGGCCATGGCGGGCAGCCTCGGCATGACGACGACGGCGGAAGGCGTGGAGACGGCCGAGGAAGCGGCGATGATCCGCGACATGGGCTGCACCAAGATCCAGGGCTATCATTTCGGCAGGCCGATGCCGTCCGAAGATGCTCGCGCGGTGTTCTCGCGTGCGGAAGCGATCCGCTCCGCCTGAGCAGCCTCAGGCTTCGGCGAGCGCTTTCACGGCGCTTTCAAACAGAACTAGCCCGTCTGTTCCGCCATGCGCCGGATCGACCGCGCGTTCGGGATGGGGCATCATGCCGAGCACATTGCCACTTTCATTGAGGATACCCGCGATCGCGCGCTGCGATCCGTTGTAGTTTTCCCCATAGCGGAACGCGACGCGGCCTTCGCCTTCCAGGCGATCCAGAGTGTCCGCGTCGGCAAAATAATTCCCGTCGTGATGGGCCACCGGGATGCGGATCGACGCGCCCTGTTCGTAGCCGCGCGTGAAGACCGATTCGGTGTTGTCGACCGTCAGATCGGCGGTGCGGCAGATAAAGGTCTGCCCGGCATTGCGCATCAGCGCTCCCGGCAACAGGCCCGCTTCCGCGATCACCTGGAAACCGTTGCACACGCCCAGCACCGGCACGCCGCGCTCCGCCTCGCGCTTGACCGCGCGCATGATCGGGCTGTTCGCGGCCATCGCGCCGCTGCGCAGATAATCGCCATAAGAAAAACCGCCGGGCAGGGCGATGAAATCCAGCCGCTCTGGCAGGTCGCTATCGCCATGCCACACGCGCAGCGCAGGCGTGCCGCTCGCGCGTTCGAGCGCGACCGCCATGTCGCGGTCGCAATTGGAACCGGGGAAGGTGACGACCGCCGCGCGCCAGCTCATCAGCCGAGCCTTTCGATGCGATAATTCTCGATCACGGTGTTGGCGAGCAGCTGTTCGCACATCTTCTCGAGCGCTTCGTCGCTGGTCGAATCGGCGACGTCGAGTTCCACCGTGCGCCCGATGCGCACATCATCGACACCTTCGAAGCCCATGCCTTCCAGCGCGTGGTGGACGGCGCGGCCCTGCGGGTCGAGCACGCCGGGTTTCAGACTGACGAGAATGCGGACTTTCATCGGGAGGACCTGCCTTTCGTGGGGTCTGGCCGTATGGTCGGGATCGAGCGCGCCTATGCCGCCCTGCGCGGACAAGAGCAAGGCGTCAGGATGCGGGCGCGTCCGGCAAGACCTCGATCACGACGGCCCGCGCCGGATCGAGATAGCGCGCGGCGAGCGCCTGAAGCTCGGCAGCGGTGATCGCCTCCTGTCGCTCGGGCGCCATCAGCATACGCTCGCGCTGATCCTCCTCGCTCTGGGCGCGCGCGGTGAATGCCATCCAGCCGCCATTTGTCTTGAAGCGATTGGCGAGCCCTTCGAGCAGGGGGCGGCGCGCGCGTTCGAGCGTGTCTTCGTCCGGCCCTTCGGCAATGATCCGCTCGATCGTCGCGACCATGGCCGCGCGCGCTTCGGCGATTTGCGCCACGTCGACCTCGGCACCGATTCCGAAAGTACCGTACCCGGTATAGGCGTCGGACTGGCTGCTGGCGGACAGCGCGGAATAGGTCTGGCCCAGTTCCTCGCGCAATGTCTCGGTCAGGGCCAGATCGACCACTCGCGCCAGCAGGGTGAGACGGCTCGACAGCTCCCAGTCGCTTTGATCGGCGGTCGGCCAGTAGAAGCGGAGCAGCGCCTGATCCGGCTCGCCGCCATGAGTGAGAGTGAAAGTCTCGCGCCGGTCGGTGAAGCTGCGCTGGCGCTGTCCCTGATCGTAGGGGCGGAATTGCGCCTCGCGCTGCGGCAAGGCGCCGAAGGTCCGCGCCACCAGACGGATCGCTTCCTCCTCGTCGAAATCGCCGACCATCGCGATTTCGAGCGCGCCGTTTTCGAGCCGGTCCGCGATCGCTTCGCGCAAGACTTCGTAATCGAGCGCGCGATAGGCCTCGATCGGCTGGCGGGTGAAGCGCGGATCGCTGTCCGACAGGATCGGGCCGAGCCCTTCGGACAGGGCCGATTGCGGCGTGCGCCCCAGCTGCGCGAAGAAATCGTCCAGCGACCGTTTCCACGGCCCCAATCCTTCGGCGCGATAGCCCGGATCGGTGAGGTAGGCGGCCATCAGCTGCAATTGCAGCTCCAGATCGCCGGGCGTGGTCGTGGCGTTGCTCACGAAGACTTCATCGCCCGCGCCGAACGAGGCCCCGACCGAACGCCCGGCAAGGATCGACTGCAATTCGTCCCGGCTATGACGCCCGAGCCCGCCTGCCGACAGCAGAGGCGTCAATTCGACCGCGAGCGGTTCGGCGCGGCTTTCCAGCAATTTGCCGCCGTCGAGCGTCAGGCGCACCATTACCCGGTCGTCCGACAGGTCGGTGGTCTTCAGATTGAGCATCGTCCCGTTGGCAAAACGCAGCGTGCGGATACCGAGATCGGCGATCCGTTCATCCTCCACGATTGTGCCCGGCGGGCCGAAATCGGTGTAGGCGAATTGGCCGACATCGCCCTCAGCCGGCGCGGACACGGGCTTTTGGAGAGCGGCATCGACTGCTGCGCGCACCGCGCCAAGCCCGCCTTCCGGCGCGACCCGGCCCGAAAAGCGGATCAGGGGATCGTCGAGAGCAATCGCATCGGCGCGCATCGCGGCTAGGACAGCTGCGGGCGTGATCTCCGATTCGTAGCGCTCGTACAGCGCGTAGTCTTGCGCGGGACCGGTCGGCACGCTCTCGCCGCGCGCGATCCGGAACGCTTCGGCGGTGAAGGCCGCGTTGCTGCGGGTGGCCGCGTTGGCGCGCGCATTGTCGAAGGCGGTACGCAGATTGGCGGTCTGCTCCGCGATCTCGCCCGCCGTCGGCCCGTGTTCCAGCATGCGGCGATATTCCTCGATCACCGTTGAAATCGCGCGCGGCCATCGCCCTTCCTCGCTTGCCGCCATGAGCTGCGTGCTGCGAGCCGCTTCGAAGAAATTCGACGTGGCTGCCGAAACACCGCGAAAGGGCGGGTCTTCGCTTCGTTGCAGCCGTTGGAGACGACGGCCCAATATGCGGTTGCCGACCGCGCGCAAAAGTGTGTCGCGCCGATTCGTTTCGGTGTCGGGGCGGTCAATCCATACGCCGGTGCGCCCGATCGTGACCTGCTCTGTCAGCGCCGGGTCGAGATAGATGGCCTCGCGCCCGCGATCCGCGCTCTCCACTGGCCCGGCGGAAGGCTGGTCGGGCGATGATGCCGCCTGCCAATCGGCGAAGTGGTCCGTGATGGCGGCCTCGACCAGATCGGGGTCGAAATCACCGACAACCACCAGCACCGTGTCGCTCGGTACGTATTCGCGTTCCCAGAAGGCGCGCAGGCCTGCAGCGTCTGCGGCCGCGAGCGTCTCTTCTGTTCCGATCGGGATGCGCCGTGCAGCGCGCGAGCCGGGATAGAAGAATTCGAGCGAATCGATAGAATTGCGCAGCGCATAGGTGTTGCGCGTGCGGCGCTCTGCCAGGATCACCCCGCGTTCGCGCGCCACCGCTTCCTCGTCGAAGGTCAGTTCGCCCGCCGTTTCGCGCATCAGCATCAGCGCGGTGTCGAGCAGTTCGGGATCGGCGCGTGGCAGGTCCAATTTATACTGCGTGCGCTCCATTCCGGTCGACGCGTTCGTGTCCGCTCCGAAGGCGAGGCCCAGTCTTTCGAGCAGTTTGACCATCTCGCCCTCGGGCACATTGGTCGATCCGTTGAACGCCATATGTTCGACGAAATGCGCGAAGCCGAGCTCTTCCTCGCGCTCGTCCAGCGATCCGGCGGCGATCTCCATGCGGACCAGCGCCGTATTTTCGGGCCGGTCGTTGCGGCGGATTATGTAGCGAAGGCCATTGTCGAGCTTCCCGAAGCGCCAGGCGGCTTCGGGCGCGAATTCGCTATCGGCAAGATCCCACAGCGCCGGATCCCAACTGGCGGCAGGCTCTGCCACCTCCGCAAGGCCATTCTCCCCCGCAGCATCCTGTGCGGCCAAGGGTGAGGACAGCAGGATGATAGGAAGCACGGCGCGACGCAGGATAGGCATGCCCCGTGGTAACCGTATCCCGCCGATCTGTCGAAGGGTCAGCCCTTTTTCTTGGGCTTCCCGCTCCGCAGGCGGCCGCGATGGGCGGAAAGGTCGAACACTTCGCCCGGGCCGCTATCCTCTTCCTTCAACAGGCCGAGGCGGCGTGCGACCTCGCGATAGGCCTCTTCCTCGCCGCCCAGATCGCGGCGGAAGCGGTCCTTGTCGAGCTTTTCGCCGGTGTTGATGTCCCACAACCGGCAGCCATCGGGCGAAATCTCGTCGGCCAGGATGATCCGGCTGTAATCCTGATCCCACAAGCGTCCGAATTCGAGCTTGAAATCGACCAGCCGGATATCGATCGCGGCGAACATGCCGCACAGGAAATCGTTGATGCGGATCGCCATGCTGGAGATGTCCTGCATCTCCTCGTTCGAGGCCCAGTTGAAGCAGGCGATATGCTCTTCCGCGATCAGCGGATCGCCCAGCGCATCGTCCTTGAAATAATATTCGATCAGCGTGTGGGGCAGGGGCTCGCCCTCTTCCAGGCCCAGACGCTTGCAGATCGATCCGGCTGCGACGTTACGGACCACGACTTCGATCGGCACGATCTCGACCTGGCGCACCAATTGTTCGCGCATGTTGAGGCGGCGGATGAAATGGGTGGGCACGCCGATATGGGACAGGCGCGTGAAGACGTATTCGCTCACCCGGTTGTTGATCACGCCCTTGCCGTTGATCGTGCCCTTCTTCTCGGCGTTGAAGGCGGTGGCATCATCCTTGAAATACTGGATGATCGTGCCAGGCTCGGGCCCTTCGTAGAGGATCTTGGCCTTGCCTTCGTAGATCTGGCGGCGACGTGCCATATTGGGAAACCCCCGGAAGCCGAATAGAAGACGCCCCGGCGCGGTGGAATCGCGTGCCGGGGCAAGAGCGGGTTGCCTTACATCAGCCGGCAGGTGGAGGCAATCAATGCCCGCGCACAGTTGGGCTTCCGTCCGTCTCTTCCACCGCTTCGGCTCGCTGGCCCTTGAGATGCTCGATCAGCCGACCGAGCGTCGCGCGCTGGACGAGCACGCTGAAGAGCACCGCGCCGAAGGTGGCGGCAAGGACGAGATCGCGCACCGGCCCGGCGGGCAGCGACAGGGCGAGCGCGATCGAGATGCCGCCGCGCAGGCCGCCCCACCACAGCACCCGCGCCGCACCCTGTTGCTGAAGGCGGGCAGCGGGGATGAGCTTGGTCGAGCTGGCGACCGCCACGGCCCGTGCCGCCAGCGTCAGGGGAATGGCGACGATCGCCATGATGACCTCGTTGGTGCCTGGAACCAGCGCAATCAGCTCCAGCCCGATGAGCAGGAACAGGACCGAGTTTAGGAGCTCGTCGACCAGCTCCCAGAACTTGATGACGTAATCGCGGGTCACGTCGCTCATCGCGTAAGTGACGCCGTGATTGCCGATCAGGAGGCCCGCGACGGCCATCGCCAGCGGGCCCGAGATATGGAGCGCGCTGCACAGCGCATAGCCGCCCATCACCACGGCGAGGGTGATCAGCACCTCGATCGCATATTCGTCCATCCCTGCGAGTGCACGATAGCCGACATAGCCTGCCGCGAGGCCGACCAGAACGCCGCCGCCCGCCTCGATCGCGAACAGGCGTGCGCCTTCCGAAAGGGAGAAGTCCGCGCCCGTAACCGCCGCGCCGAGCAGGATGGTGAAGACGACGATGCCGACCCCGTCGTTGAACAGGCTCTCGCCCGCCACCGCGCTCTGGAGCGAGAGGGGGACGTTTTCTTCCTTCAGCACGCCGAGCACGGAAACCGGATCGGTCGGTGCGATCAGTGCGCCGAAGACGAAATACCAGATCGGTGCGATCGAAAGGCCGAGCAGCAGCCCGACGCCCCATACGGCAAGGCCGACCAGCACGGTCGATACGATCACGCCGACAGTGGAGAGCAGCAGCACCGGCAGCCAGGCGCTGCGTAAGCGTTCGAGATCGACATGCAATGCGCCTGCAAACAGCAGGAAGCTGAGCATGCCCTGCAAAAGCGTATCGGTGAAATTCAACTGCTGGAGCAGGCGGGCCACCGTGTCGTCCAGCGTGATGCCGGGGATGACGGTGTTCGCCACCATCAGCCCGATTGCGCCCAGCGCGCCCATCACGGTCAGGCCGATGACGTGCGGCAGCTTCAGAAAGTGATGATTGAACCAGCCCAGCAGGGCCGAGGCGACCACCAGGATCGCCGCCATGTCGAAGGCGGAAAGCGATGCGGAGGCAGTCTCATGCATGCGATCCGCCTTACGAGCGATGGCGGCGAAGGGTAATCCTTTTTACGCGCCCAGCTTGGCGGCCGTCTGCGCCACGCGCTTGCCGAGATAGCGGGCACCGGCAAGATCGGTCTCGGAAGGCTGGCGCGAACCGTCGCCCCCGGCGATGGTGGTGGCGCCGTAGGGCGCGCCGCCTTTTACCTCGTCCGTGCCCATCTGATCCTGAAAGCCATAGTCGAGCCCCACCACGGTCATGCCCATGTGGAGCAGATTGTTGAGGATCGACCACAGCGTCGTCTCCTGCCCGCCATGCTGGCTGGCTGTGGAGGTGAAGGCAGCCCCGACCTTGCCGATCAGCGCGCCCTTTTGCCACAGGCCGCCGGTCTGGTCCCAGAACGCGGCCATCTGGCTGGTCATCCGGCCATAGCGCGTGGGCGAACCGACGACGATGCCGTCATACTCGGCCAGCTCGTCCGGCCCGCCGATGCAGGTATGGCCTTCCATCTGCTGGAAGCCGGCGCTTTCCACCACCTCCTGCGGCGCGGTTTCGGCGACGTGGCGGATAACCGCCTCCGCACCGCCTTCGCGAATGCCTTCGGCCACCGCCTCCGCCATTTTCGCTGTGTGGCCGTAGGAGGAATAATAGAGCACCAGAATCTTGGTCATGGATCGGTCGTCCTGTCTGTTGGAGAAGGGAGGTTCGTCCGATCAACCAATCGGCGGCCACCTTGGTTTCCACAAAGCTGCATGGTTCGTTCATCGCGATTGCGATGCCGAATTACGGTGGGCGACCTGATCGGGAAAATGGTGCCTCGGGGCGGATTCGAACCACCGACACCACGATTTTCAATCGTGTGCTCTACCAACTGAGCTACCGAGGCTTGCACTCTTGCGGCGGCCCTCGAAAGGAACCGGCGAGCGGTTGGAGCGCCGCCCTATGGCGAAGCCATGAGAGCTTGGCAAGGGGTTTTCGGCGCGCGATTCAGTCGTCTTGCCCGCCGGTCACCTCGGCGGCGATTTCTTCCGGCAGGGCAGGGCGCCCCGGCACGGCATAGCCATCGCCGAACCAGCGTGCCAGATCGCGGTCGCGGCAGCGTTCGGAGCAGAAGGGCGCGTGTTCGGACGTCCTGGGCTTGCGGCAGATGGGGCAGGGTTTGGCGGCGTTAGTCATGCGGTACGATCTGGGCGGCGGCAGCCTCGAGCGCAAGTGCGGGTTCGATCGCCAACCGTGTCGGTCGCCCGGTGCGGCGCTCCAGTTCGGCCAGCCATTCCGGGCGCAGCTTCGCCTTCAAGGCCGGATGGACCGTCAGCAGCGTGATGCCCGGCCCCTCGACCCGCTCGGCCCGGCGCAATGCCAGACGTGCCGCTGCACCTGTCCGCCCGCGCTGGATGCGTTGCAGCAGCGAAGGTCGCGCAAATCGAGCGACCAATTGGACGAAACCGAACCCGTTCATCGCGGTGCGCTCGTGCGCCCAGCCGGAAAGTGCCCGGTCGAGCGCATCGTCCGCGGCCTTGCGATCGGCTTTCGCGGCGAGGGTCGGGAAATCGACCCCGATCGATCCCCCCATGTCGAAGCGTCTTAACGCGGTGCCGATGGCCGGAACCGCTGAGAGCGCGAGAGAGCGCGGATCGCCCGCGCCATCGACGTCGATCAGCGTCATGGCGCTGGTGTCGAAGAAAGCGAGCTCGCCGTCGTCGAACGCGGTCGCCCCCTGCCAGGCTTCGAGCCAAAGATCCTCCCACGCGCTCCCGTCGAAGCCGCGCACGGATCGGGCCTCGAACCCTTCGCCGCGCAATTGCTCGACCAGTCCCGGGGCTGGGCGGGGCGGGGATTCACTCGGGCGCGCATGGGCGAGCTTCGTCCGGTCGCGCTCTCGCAGCGCTTCACGGGTTATTTCGACACGGATCGGCGCGCCTTCCTGTGCGGCGCGTGGCAGGCGATCGACCAGCGCGTCTTCGCCGTTCGAAAAGCGCACCGTCCCCCGTCTGCTGCCCTGATGGCGCGAAGCGAGCACGGCATCCTCGACCTGGCCAGCCGCCAGCCGACCCGGCCACAACAGCCGTGCCGCAACGATCTCGCCCTTGTCGATAAGAACCGCGCGTTCTTCGCCGATTCCCTCTTCGACCAGCCACTCAGCCAAGCCGGAATCCCGCCGATTTGAGAAGGGCGCGCGTTTCGTAAAGCGGCAGGCCGACGACGCCCGAATGGCTGCCCTGCAACCAAGAGACGAGCCCTTCCGCCGCGCCCTGAATGGCGTAACCCCCGGCTTTCCCGTCCCATTCCCCGCTTGCGAGATAGGCGGCAATCTCCTCTTCGGAGAGGCGCTTGAACTTGACTGCCGTCTCGCTCAACCGTTCGCGGATCGTGCCGTCCGGCGCGCGCAGGGCGATGGCGGATAGGACCGTGTGGCGCCGACCGGAAAGGAGTTCGAGGCAGCGCCGCGCGGTCGCCTCGTCTTCGGCCTTGGGCAGGATGCGGCGCCCGGCGGCGACCACCGTGTCGCCTGCAAGGACATGGGCGTCTTCGCTCGCAGCGGCCTCGGCCTTTTCGCGTGCCATGCGTTTGGCATAGTCGCGCGGAAGCTCCGCCTTGGCAGGCGTTTCGTCGATATCGGCGGGAGCGATCGCATCCGGCGTCACGCCCAGCCGCGCGAGCAATTCGCGGCGGCGCGGGCTGGCGGAAGCGAGAATCAGGCGCGGCGCGCTCATCGAACGAGCCTCCGACTGTGTCGACTTATTGCGGGCCCGGACCGCCACGGCCCGGCATGAAGCGATAAGTGATGCGCGCCTTGGTGAGGTCGTACGGCGTCAATTCGCACAGCACTTCGTCACCCACCAGCACGCGAATGCGGTTCTTGCGCATCTTGCCCGCGGTGTGGCCCAACACTTCGTGACCGTTTTCGAGCTCTACCCGGAACATCGCGTTCGGGAGCAACTCCACAACCCGGCCGCGCATTTCGAGGAGTTCTTCTTTGGCCATGTGTATCCTTGTCTCGGGAAATATCTCGGGCAAAGCCGAATGGGTCGTATGCGCCGGGCACGCTTGCCCGGCTGGGCGCGCGCTTTAGCCGCGCGCGGGATAAAAGGGAAGAGGGTCGGCGCAAGTCCGACCAAGTGTCGATATGGTTCGACCGGCGTCGAGTGCAAGCTGTTTTCGTTATGGTCGGTTCACGCCGCATGCTGCAACAGGCGTGGGCGCCGGGGGGCGGACAGATTTTTATCGAAGGCTCGTTCATTGCACTTCACGACACATGGTTCGATCCTGGCTCTGGTTGTCGCGTCGCTCGCAGCCACCGCGCCGCAGCCCGTGATGGCGCAGGACACGGCTCCGTCTCAGGACGAGGAACCTGCCGGGGCGCAGGATGAACCGCAGGCCGAACCGGTAGTCGACGCGGCGAACACCATCGTCGTCACCGGCACGCGGCTGCGCGGACAGCTCGACGTGGATCAGCCACCGATCGCGGAATTCAGCGAGGAAGATATCGCCGCTTTCGGGGCGGGCTCCATCGCCGACGTGCTGGAAGCGATCGCGCCCGCGACCGAGAGCGGCGCGCGCGGCGGGCGCGGAGGCGGGCGGCCGGTGTTTCTCATCAACGGCATCCGGGTGTCGAGCTTTCGCGAGTTTTCGAACTATCCCCCCGAAGCGATTCAGAAGGTCGAGGTCTTCCCCGAGGAAGTCGCCCAGCGCTTTGGCTATTCTGCGGATCAGCGCGTCGTGAACATTATCCTCAAGCCCAATTTCAAGTCCGTGACGGCGGAGGTCGAATACGCCCAGCCGACACGCGGCGGGTTCTCCCGTAACGAGCAGGAAGCGACTTTTCTGCGCATCGGCGAGAAGGGGCGGCTCAATTTCAATGTCGAATTCGAGGACACCACCCTCCTGACCGAAGGCGAGCGCGGCCTGACGATCGAGGGGCGCGAGGACGAGGCCTTCTTCCGCAGTCTGATCGCCGACAGCATGAGCGCAGAGGCGACGGCGAATTACGTCCGCGCCTTCATGGACAGCGGCGCTTCTTTGAGCCTCAATGGCGCTTTCAATCACAGCGAAAGTCTGAGCCTTTCAGGTCTCGTGCCGGGGACTGATACTCCGATCGAGCGCCGCAGCGATACGGACACCGCATCCTTCGGCAGCACGCTGAGCGGCGTTCTGGGCGATTGGCGATCGACTTTCACGGCGGACGCGGTGGTGGCGGACGGGCAGACCGAAATCGACCGACGCGACGGGACGGGCTTCGATGTGGCGGACAGCCGCACCTGGTCCTTCGTCAACAAGGCCACTTTCATCGGCAATCCGCTGGAACTGCCTGCGGGCGAGGTGACGACGACGCTGGATCTCGGCTTCGACTGGAGACGCATCGAGAGCAGCGACACCCGCGCCGACAGCGACCTCGAACTGACGCGGCGGCGTTTGAACGGCGGCGTGAACCTGTCGGTCCCCATCGCCGAGCGCGACGGGTTTCTGGGAGCGATCGGCGGCCTCAGCGCCAATCTGACCGCAGGAATCCAGGATCTGTCCGATTTCGGCGCGCTCACCAATTGGAGCGCGGGACTGACATGGTCGCTAACCGACAATCTTTCGCTCACCGCGACGCGGATCGTCCGCGAAGTCGCGCCGAGCCTGACCGAGCTGGGCAGCCCCCGGATCGACGAATTCAACGTGCCGGTGTTCGATTATGCGCGCGGCGATACGGAGTTCGTGACGCTGATTACCGGCGGCAATCCGAATCTGCGCGCCGAGACCCAGAAGGACTGGAAGGTCAGCGCCAATTACGAGCTGCCCTTCTGGGAAAATACGCGCATCAATGTCGATTACGGCATCAACCGGTCGAGCGATGTGACCTCCACGCCGGGCTTCGGTGCGGCGTTCGAACAGGCTTTCCCCGATCGGGTGCAACGCGATGGCGACGGCACCTTGCTGGCGATCGATCGGCGGCCGCTGACCCTATTCGAAACGCGCAGCCGGGTATTGTCTTTCGGGATCAACACGCGCGGCGAGATCGGCAAGGCGCCCGAGCCGCGCGAAGAGCGTGGGGGTCCGCCCGCGCGAACTGCGCCAGGCCAATCGAGCGGCCAGTCCAGCGGCCAGGGCGGCGGGCAGGCCAGTGGCCAAGGCGGCGGCATGATGATGGATCCGGCGCGCATGGAAGCGATCCGCAAGGCGTTCTGCACCGTGCCCGAAGGCGAAATGCCGGACCTGTCGCAAATTCCGGAACCGTTCCGCGCCCGCCTCCTCGATGCGGATGGCAATCCCGACCCAGAGAAGATCGCGCAGGCCCGCTCACGTTTCTGTGGGGAGCAGGCCGAACAGACCAGCGAACGCTTCGCCGCCATGCGGACGGCGATCTGTGCCGATCCTCCCAATCTGGAAGGGCTGCCCGAACAGATGCTGGCGCGCCTCAAGAACGAGGCGGGCGAGATCGATCCCGAAAAGCTGGCCGCGCTGCGCGCCCGCATGTGTTCGGCGGAAGGGGCGCAGGCTTCGGGTGAAGGATCTGGGCGCGGCAGCGGTGGCCGTCGCCGGGGTGGCGGCATGTTCGGCGGCAATCCCGAGGATACCCGCGCGCGCTATTTCCTCAGCCTCAATCACAACATCACGCTCGAAAACGAAGTGCTGCTGTCGCAGGGCGGCCCGCTGTTCGACCAGCTCGACGGTGACGTCCTGGCGGGCGGCGCGATCCCGCGCCATACCGCGCGGCTCGAAGGCGGCATCTTCAAGCAGGGATACGGCTTGCGCCTGTCGGGCAATTACATCGGCGAAGCGCGTCTCAACGGCTCCGGCCTGCCGGGATCGAGCGACTTGTTCTATGGCGATCTGGCAACATTCGACATCCGCGTGTTCGCCGATCTCGGTCAGGTGCTGAAGAAGGAAGAGGGCTGGCTCGACAGCTTCCGCGTCTCGTTCCGCGTCGACAATGTGTTCGATGCGCGCCGCCGGGTGGAGGATGAGAACGGGGTCGTGCCGGATGCCTTCCAGCCCTTCCGCATCGATCCGACCGGTCGCTATATCGGGGTGGACCTGCGCAAGGCGTTCTGACCGGCCTAGATCGCCTCGCCTGCGGCCTTCCCGCTCGCCCAGGCCCACTGAAAATTGTAGCCACCGAGCCAGCCGGTGACATCGACCGCTTCGCCCACGGCATAAAGGCCGGAAACGCGGCGCGCTTCCATGGTCTTGGAGGAAAGCTCGCTCGTGGCGATCCCGCCAACCGTCACTTCCGCCTTGGCGTATCCCTCGCTGCCATTGGGCGTGAAGGTCCATGCCGACAGGCGTCGTTCCGCATCGGCCAGCTTTTTGTCGGGGGCGTTGCCAAGCTCGCTGGCGATGTCGATCCGCTCGGCCAGGATATCGGCGAGGCGCTGGGGAAGGCGTTCGCGCAGCACGGTCCGCAAAGTAATGCGCGGGCTCTCACGCTTCAGCGCCAACAGCCAGCCGGGCTCCCGATCGGGCAGGAAATCGACCGTCACGGTGTCGCCGGGCTTCCAATAGGAGCTGGCCTGCAGAATGGCCGGGCCGGACAGCCCGCGATGCGTGAACAGGGCCGCTTCGGGGAAACTGGCCTTGCCCGCTTTCGCCACGACCGGCGCGGAAACGCCCGAAATTTCGCGGAACAGCACTTCCTCGCCGCCCAGCGTCAGCGGGACGAGGGCGGGGCGCGGCTCCACGATCTTCAGCCCGAACTGCCGCGCCAGATCGTAAGCGAATCCCGTCGCACCCATCTTGGGGATCGAAGGGCCCCCGGTGGCGATGACCAAGGCAGGAGCGGCAATCGACCCATCATCGGTCTCGACCGTGAAGCGATCATCATCACGCGAAACCGCCGTCACGTTCTGCCCACATCGGATCGTTACACCGCCTTTCGCGCACTCTTCCAGCAGCATGTCGACGATCTGCTGCGCCGACCCGTCGCAGAACAACTGGCCGAGCGTCTTTTCATGCCACGCGATCGCGTAGCGTTCGACCAGATCGAGGAAATCGCGCGCGGTATAGCGGGCCAGCGCCGACTTGGCGAAATGCGGGTTGGCGGACAGATAGTTTGCAGGGCCCGCGCCCAGATTGGTGAAATTGCAGCGCCCGCCGCCCGAAATCAGGATTTTCTTGCCCGGTCGGTCCGCGCGTTCCAGCACTGCGACACGCCGCCCGCGCTGCCCGGCGCGGGCCGCCGCCATCAGGCCGGCAGCACCCGCACCCAGGATTATCGCATCGAAGTTCTCGGTCATCATCCGACCGGAAGGCTGGTCTTCGCGTCCTGTCGTCCCGCGACGAAGTAGAACACGGTGCCGAGGACGATCAGGCTCAAAAACACCAGCACCGCCTGCGTATCGACCTGAAGCGCGACGTAGAGGCTGACCAACATCGCCAGCAGGGCGCAGACGGCGTGCACGGGGTTTATCCGCCCCTCGCGGTGTTCGATCACCGGCAGGGCCGCTGCGCAGATCGAATACGTAACAAGCCGGATCAGCGTGCCCGCTACGGCCAGCACGGCAAATCCTTCCCACATGCCGAATGCGATCGACGCGCCGCCTGTGAACAGGATGGCGTTGGCGGGCGTACCGTATCGCTTGGATACGCCCATGAACCAGCGCGGCAGCATGCCCCGCTGCGCCATGCCGTAGAGAATGCGGGGCTGGGTGGTGGCGCCGTTGAAATTGTTCGCCCCGATGCTGAACGCTGCGGCGACGACGATGGCGAGCGATCCGACCTGTCCCATCGTTTCCAGCGCGGCCCCGGCCAGCGCGTTCTCCTCGTTGGCGACGGCAGGAGCAATCGCGAGATAGGCCCAGATCACTGCCATGTAGAGCGCGGTGACGCCCGCCACCATGGTCACGATGGCGCGCGGAATGTCCCGGCGTGGTTCGCGCATCTCGCCAGCCGGTTCCACCACCGCTTCGAACCCCATGAAGGCGTAGAAGGTCAGCAGCACGACCGTTTCCACTGCGCTGAATTCGGGCAGGGCGAAGCCGATCGCCGGATCGCCCGCGAACAGCGCGGAGACGACGAGCGCAATGAGCGGTACGACCTTGATCACCGTCATCACACCCAGCGCGCCGACTGCCCGGCTCATGCCCACCAGGTTGACTGCAGTGATGATGCCAAGGATCGTGGCGATGGCGCCCATCTCGATCACCGGATCGGCCATGGCGGGCCACAGCGCCGCCATATAGGCGACCATGACGCTGGTATTCGCCGCGGCGGTCACGATGGCGCTGGCATAGCGCGCCCAGCCGGACTGAAAGCCGACGAAGCGACCGAAGGCGGCCTCTCCGTACAGGACCGGCCCGCCGCTGTTCTCGAACTTACCCGCCAGCCAGGCGTAACACAGCGCCAGAGGCATGAAGGCGGTTCCGCCCAGCAGCATCAGCCAAGGCGCGAAGCTGCCGACACCCGCCGCCAGCACGGCGGGCAGAGCGAAAATGCCCGCGCCGATCATCCCGTTGATCGGGAACAGGGCGGTGCCCCAGAAGCCGATCATGCGCGGCGGTGCGGAAGCATTGCTGGTGGGAAGGACGTCCATCGCCGCCGGATGGCGTGAAACAGGGTGTTAGACAAGCGCTCTCGGGCGCGCACAAGAGTTTGAGAAAAACGTGCGCGCGCACTATCTCCCACGTCATGTCGCGAACGAAAGCCGGTTCTCCCCACGATCCCCGAGGCAGCGGGCGTTTCAACGAAGAACGCGCGACCTACACGGTCGCGAGCGCGCAGCCCGATCTGGAGACGGGCGTGGGGGTCATTCGCGACACGGTGAAGACATTGAAACCGCGCCCCGGCGTCTATCGCATGCTCGATACGCGCGGCGATGTCCTGTATGTCGGCAAGGCGCGCAGCCTGAAGGCGCGGGTGGCGAATTACACGCAGGTCAAAGGGCTCTCGAACCGGCTCAAGCGGATGGTCAGCCAGTGCCGCGCGATGGAGATCGTGGTCACCAATTCGGAGGCCGAGGCGCTGCTTCTGGAAGCGCAGTTGATCAAGCGGTATCGCCCGCCCTTCAACGTCCTGCTGCGCGACGACAAGAGCTTCCCCTTCATCCTTCTGCGCGCCGATCACGCCTTTCCGCGCATCCAGAAGCATCGCGGCGCCCGCCGCGCGAAGGGCGATTATTACGGTCCCTTTGCCAGCGCCGGATCGGTCAACAAGACGTTGAATGCGCTGCAGAAGCTGTTTCTGCTGCGCAGTTGTACCGACAGTTTCTTCTCGAACCGCGATCGGCCCTGCCTCCTGTATCAGATCAAGCGCTGCTCCGCGCCCTGCGTAGGGCGGATCGATCAGGAGGGCTATGCCAGCCTGATGCGCGAGGCGAAGGACTTCCTCGGCGGCAAGTCGGGCGCGGTGCAGGCGAGCATCGAGAAACAGATGGCCAAAGCCGCGCAGGACCTGGATTTCGAGACGGCGGCGATCCTGCGCGATCGTTTACGCGCGGCGACCTTCATCCAGGGCAGCCAGGCGATCAATGCGAGCGGCGTGGGCGATGCGGACGTGTTCGCGCTGTCGGCCAAGGGCGGGCAGATGGGGGTCCAGGCTTTCTTCATCCGGGGTGGGCAGAACTGGGGCCATCGGGCGATCTTTCCCAAGAACACCGGCGATGTCGAAGAAGCCGAAGTGCTCGCCGACGTTCTGCTCCAGTTCTACGAGGAAGTGCCGCCGCCGCGCACGATCCTCGCCGATCGGGAATTGCCCGAACAGGATCTGATCGCCGAGGCGCTGGCCGAAAAGGCGGGACACGTTGTCGCCATCTCGATCCCCCAGCGTGGCGATCGGCGCAAGCTGATGCAGCAGGCCACCCGCAATGCGGTCGAGGCGCTGGAGCGGCGGCTGGCGGAAAGCGGGACCAAGGCCAAGATCCTGCGCGAACTCGCCGAATTCCTCGAATTGGACGAAGTGCCGCAGCGCATCGAGGTTTACGACAACAGCCATATCCAGGGATCGAAGGCGGTCGGCGCGATGGTGGTCGCCTCGCCCGAGGGGTTCGAGAAGGGCCAGTACCGCAAATTTAACATCAAGAGCGCGCAGACCAATGACGATTTCGGAATGATGCGCGAAGTGATGGGGCGCCGCTTCCGTAATCTATCCGAACACCCCGAAGGTGAGGAAGGGAAGAAGGGCAGCCACGAAACCGTGTGGCCCGACCTCGTCCTGATCGACGGCGGCAAGGGCCAGATGTCCAGCGTGCGCGATACGCTGGAAGAAATGGGAATCGAACGCGTACCGCTGATCGCCATCGCCAAGGGGCCGCATCACGGGCGCGAAGGGCGGGAGGTCTTCCATTTTCCCGACGGGCGCGAAAAAACCTTACCGGTCAATTCACCATTGCTGTTCTATCTCCAGACCCTTCGCGACGAGGTGCATCGCTACGCCATCGGCGCTCATCGCGCCAAGCGCAGCCGGGCGATCACGGCCAGTCCGCTGGACGAGATTCCCGGTATCGGCCCGGCCCGTAAGCGTGCGCTTTTGCTGCATTTCGGCACTGCCGGGAAAGTCCGGGCCGCTGCGCTCGAAGACCTTCAGCGCGCGCCGGGAATCAGCGAGGGCGTGGCCCGGCAGATCTATGATTTTTACCATGCGGGCGGTTAGGTTTTCTAGCCCGGCAGCGAGGGAAGCCGAATAACATCCGTTATGGCTTAAACGGGTTATTTACGACGTTGGATTAGGGGCAGGGGGACTGGAAAGAACCCTTGAAAACCCGGACCCGTCCTCTTTTTGCCTCCGAAAGGCTCCGCCACGCGGCCATCGCCTTGATATTGGTGCTGGCACTGGCGCCTTTGCGCTTTCTGGCACCGATTGACATCACCATCTGGTCGCTTCAGACCAAGATGTTCGAAAAACCGGTGGCGAGCGACATGGTGTATGTCGATCTTGAACCGCGAGGAGATACCGAACCCGAAATTGCGGCTTCGCTGAACCGCCAGATCCTCGCGACCGTTCGCGCGTTCGAGCGCGCCGATGCTCAGCTTATTGCCGTCAACGTGCCCCTCAGGCGCAGCGATTCGCCGGATGTCGATCGGGCGCTGCGCAATGAGCTGACACGAAACCGCGAACATGTTCTTCTTACTCGGGATCAAGCCGCCGACGGGCTCCTGAACGCTACAGAAACCCGCAACGACGCTTATTTCGCAAACGGACTACCGGTTGCCAGCAACCACCTTACGCGCGATTTCGTCGATGTCGTCTGGTTGATTGAATCTGATGTCGATCAGAACGGGCGACGCTATCCTTCTTTGTGGACGCGACTGACCGAAAACGGAACGTCGTCTCGAAGAATGATCGCTCCCGACTATGCGATCCGTCTAGATGATGTTTCGCGCTTCGATAGCGCGCAGTTGATGGGCGGAAACGCAACGTATCCGCAGATCCCGGCGGGCGCCAAGGTCGTCATCGGCTCGCAGCATGATTTCCGGGCTCCCGGCCCCGGTGTCACGCCTTCGGGTCTGATCCATATTCTGGCCGCCGAGACGTATAATCAGGGAAGCGGCGCGATCATCCGATGGCATGTCCTTGTGATTGCGATCTTTTCCCTGCTGCTTGCGAGCGCTCTCAGCCGTCTTCGTTCGTTTGGTCGCATGCAGGCCTATGTCGGTATCGTACTCATAATCTTGGTCGCCATCGTTGTGGCCGCCAAGTTCGGAGTTCGTGCCGAATTCTCGGATCCCGTCGCCCTTCTGGCGATCTATGGAGGGCTAAGAGCTCTCGCACGGTACAAGCGTCGCCATCTGCTGATCGAGCCGCGCAGCAATTTGCCGAATTTCGTGGCTCTGCATCGGGATTTGGGAGGCGATGCCGTCGCACCGCAACTCGCCATCATCGTGGCCAAGGTGGCACGTCTCGATTCCGTTTTCACAACTCTGAGTCCGAGCGAACAGCAACGCTATCTGCGCCAGATCGCCGATCGTCTGGCATTCGGTCAGAGCGGCAGCACCATCTATTACGATGGCGGTAAGTATTTCGCATTCGGCCTGAAGACCGCGCAATTCGAAGACCTGGAAGCGCATCTGCGCGGGCTGCGAGCGATCGCGACGCAATCGGTCGAGGTCGGTGCAAGATTGTTCGACGTTTCCATGACCCTGGGCGTCGATCAGGATGTCGACCGAACCGTATCGAACCGCCTGAGTTCGGCGATTGCTGGGGCGGATCGGGCACGCGAAGCCTATCGGCCCGTGTTCATGATCAGCGACTTCCAGTCCGATGGTGAGGATTGGGATCATTCCCTCCAGACACGTCTCGAACAGGCGCTGTCGCACGATCGGATCGATATCGCCCTGCAGCCACAATTCGATTTGAAGAGCGGCACTATTGTCGCCGCCGAAGCCCTGGCGCGGTGGTTCGATAACGAACAGGGACAGGTTCCCCCAGAGCGGTTTATCGGCCAGTGCGAGAGGGTCGGTAGATTGGACGAATTGACCGAGCGCATCCTTTCCAAGACGCTCGATGCGGTCGAAGCGATGGCGGTGCATGCGCGCGCGCCTGAGGTTTCGATCAATATCTCTGCCATTCAGCTCGCCGACGAGGCAATCGCCGATCTGATCGAGCGTCAGCTCGTCCCGCGCGCGATCGACCCCAGCGGCATAACGATCGAGCTGACCGAAACTGCCAGGATCGATAATTTCGACGTGGCAAGACGTACGATCGATCGGATCAAGCAACTCGGCCTTCGTTTCTCGATCGACGATTTCGGCATCGAGACTGCCAATCTCGAAACGATTTACGAATTGCCCTTCGATGAAATCAAGATCGACCGGCTTTTCATCGGCAATCTGCGCCAGTCTTCCAAGGCGCGGGCGATCACAGCCAATCTGATTTCTCTGGCACGCGATAGCGGCATGGTCTCGGTCGCGGAGGGAATCGAGGATAACGCGACTCTCGAAGTGCTCAAAAATCTGGGCTGCGATCGTGCCCAGGGCTATTTCCTGTCGCGGCCGATACCACCGCGCGAATTGATCAAGTTACTGAATTCGAAAGGTGAAGGATCTGACGGACGAAGACATCTTGGTTAACGATTGACAAACAAACATGGTTAACGCACTCTTCTGTGGCTTAAACAGAAGGGGCACTATCATGTGGAGCATCTGGAAATGGCTGCTCGGTTGATTTGAATCGCCGACATTCATACACGTGAAAAGGGCTCCCAAATGGGGGCCCTTTTTCATTGAACGCTAGACGCTTGCGGCGGTGACGTTCGCCGCTATCGCTCGCGTTTCCGCACCATTCCTTCCTGCGCGACGCTTGCCACCAGGTCTCCCTCGCGGTTGAAGATTCGCCCCCGGTTGAAGCCACGATTGCCGCCGCTCCAGGGGCTGTCGGTAACGTAAAGCAGCCACTCGTCGGCCCGTGCCGGACGATGGAACCAGATCGCGTGGTCGAGGCTGGCGCCTACCAATTCGCCGCGCATCCAGCTTAGCCCATGCGGAAGGACGCATGTACCCAGTAGCGTAAAATCACTGGCATAGGCGATCACCGCCCGGTGCAGAGCGCGGTTCTCCTCGATCGGGGGCAGAGTGCCCACGGCGCGGAACCAGCTATGGTTCAGGGGCGCGCGCGGCTCGCTGTTCATCCAATGCAGCTTGTCACTGGTCCGCATTTCGATCGGGCGCGGGCGAAGCATCAACGCGCGCTGGCTTTCGCTCATCCGATCGCCCATCTTCTCCAGCATTTCCGCCCGCATCTCGCTATCGGGTCGCAGATCCTCGGGCGCCGGGACGTCGGGCATCGCCGCGTCCTGATGCTCGAGTCCATCCTGCGGAC
Source organism: Erythrobacter sp. HI0063 (assembly GCF_001635685.1). Classification (GTDB taxonomy): domain Bacteria; phylum Pseudomonadota; class Alphaproteobacteria; order Sphingomonadales; family Sphingomonadaceae; genus Qipengyuania. The sequence continues at coordinate 125,054 of NZ_LWFF01000274.1, read as the reverse complement.
GCTGGAAGCTGGCCGTGAAATTGAGGATCGGTTTGGACGCACCATCGCGCTGCTGGCTGGCGATCACTCTGCGATTGGCGAAGCTGCGACCGGTGAAGTCGGCGGAAACATCGTAGCCAAGCGGACTGCCTTCGATCCCGCCTCGCAGAAAATAGGCATGCAGCGAATGCGCTTCGAACCCGTCAGGCGCACACGCCTGCGCGGCCTGTAATGCCTGTGCGATGACCTGCCCGCCAAAGACCCGCCCCACGCCACCGGGCTGGCACGGTCCGTCGAAATGGTCCGTCTCGCCCGATCGCTCGACAGTGAGGAGACGGACGAGGCTGTCGTTCAGGGCCTGGGGCGAGGAGTCTGGGGCAGGGTCGGTCACCTCTCGCGCCTACGCGCCCCGATTCGCTTCGGTCAACCCGCGCCGAACAGGCTGCGATAGGCGCGATAGGAAAAGGATTTCGCACGGTTCGCATGCGGCCAGCGTTTCGGCGCGCGGAGATTGAAGCCATAGCGCCGCGCGATCCCGTTGAAACAGCGCGCGTCCGATTCACCATAGCTCCATTCCGAACGCCAGGTAACGGAGAGCGAGATGGAGCTTTCCGGACCGTTGCGGACGAAATGCGGCGCCATCACGGGCACGTAGAGCGCTTCGCCGGGCGCCAGCGAAAATTCGGTGCCGCCTTCGAGCAGGTCTTCGGCCCACGGCAATTCGCGCGGACCGCCCAGGTGATAGCTTTCGTGCACGCGGTCCGGGGCGTAGCGCGGATCGCCTGCGGGAAATTGCGTCATGGCCTTGTTACCGGTCAGCTGGAGCAGAATATTGTGCTCCGGATCGAAGTGATAGGGCGTGACCGCGTTCGGACTGGAAATGAAGACGAATGCCTGGGGAGTAAGCAACTCACCGGTTGCCGATTCGATCTGGGGCCGCAACTGCTCCAGCAATTCCATCAGCAGCGATCGGTATTCGGCGACCTGTTCGATATTCTTCAGCACCGCCCAGCTATTGCTTGAGGCGATGCGGCGTATGGTCTCGCCGATCGAAAGTCCTGTCCCGCCCGGCTTCCCATCGATGCCGACCGGAAGATCGCCGCGATTATATTCGATCGACGTTTCGGGAAGGCTTTCCGCGAGCGATGCGAGCCCTTCGAGCGACAGGCGCGCATCGGCGGTCAAGCTGTGCGTCAGCTTGTGCGGCGTTTCCGGATAATTCCTTGCAAAGGTTTCGCGGGCGGAACGCGGAAAGGTCTGGGCGAGCGACATGTCGTGTACGGTCATGGGCGTTTCTCCAGGCGGCGACCCTCGATACCGGTCAGAATGGATCCTGCGATCCTGCGCAGTCGGCCGCCGATCGGGATCGAGACTTTGACGATTTCCCGCCGATCGCGCCAGATGTGATCGATCATGGGATGATCGGGCGCGGCGCAGCTATCGGTCAGCGCGATGTCGTCGCGATCGAGAAGGGCAAGGTTTTCGAGTTGAAGCAAGACGCCGGGCGAAAAGCGAGCGAGGTCTTCGTCATAAGCGGTCTTGAAGCTGAAGGCGTGCGGGGGTGCCAGGAAATTGGCGAGCATCACCACGGGCCGGCCATCGAGATGAAAGGCGAGGCGCTGGAGACGCCCGGCCCCGGCGGCACCGGTCAGGCTGGCGCGGAACATGGCCTCGGTCCGGTGGTCGCTGGCAAGGGCCGATCCTTCATCGCCCTTCCATCCGGCCCGTTCCAGCCGGAGAAATTCGTCGATCCAGCTTTCCAGGCCTTCTGCATCGTCGCGACAACCGAATTGGAGTTCGCCCTCTTCCTCGAGCCGTCGGCGGCGGCGTGCCCAATCCTTGCGACGTTTCTTGCTGGCGGCAGCGACGAGATGCGCTTCGGGAGACGGGCCATGGTGCAGCACCGCTCGTTCTTCGCGATGCACGATGGAAGGAGCACGATTCGTCCGCGCGCAGACCGAATTCAGAGTGGCGAGGGCGGGGCTGGCCGCAGGGCATCCGCCAAGATGCAGAAAGGTCGACAAGCCGCTTTGCGCGTCGGCCCATGCAAGCAGCGCGGTCCAGAATTCGTGTTCGAAACCGACACGGATCAGCGGTTCGCCGCAGAAGCTGTTGGCGTGCTGCCAGCCTGCGAGATGCGGGAGGGGCCGCCCATGATATGTACGTGCAGCGAGGATCGGCAACAGGCCAACGAGCCGACCGCCGCTGACCAGCGTCGCGAGCCTGACACGGCCTTCAGGATCGAACGCGCGCAGGCCGGAAAGGATGAACCAGTCTTCGTTGAACGGGTTGGGAGAGACAGAGGTCCGCCCCAATTCCTTCCATTGTTCGATAAAGGCCTGCCCTTGGCATTCGGGCCAGGGCAGGGCGGAAAAGCCATTATCCAGATGCCCGACCGCGCCGAGCGCCGGTGCACCGCGCCCTTCGCTTCGCCATTTGCCGGCCCCCGGTCGATCGACTTGCGTCATTGCCATCCCATGCTCCCTCCCCGCATGGAAGTTGCAAGGCCCTTAGCAGCCCAAGCGCTTAAACTTGCTTAAGGCTGGAGGCCGAACCCTGCCGAACGAATAAGGGAGCGGCGGACGCTCGGCCCGCCGCTCCCTTACGAAGATAGTTCGAATGGCTCAGTTCAGATCGTGATGTCCAACTCCTTGGCCATCTTGACCGCCGAAGCGTCCAGGGCCGGTTTCGATGCGAAATCGGGATCGGACGAAACATAGGCCGGATTGTGCTTTTCCAGCCAGGCCGCAGCCGCGCCCAGCCATTCGATGCGAGTATAGTCGTAGGGAAGGTTATGCGTGTTCTTCGGCTGTTCGAGATACACGAAATCCTTGCCTTCCTGCTTGCCCGCACTCTTGAGCGCGCTGACGAGCGTGCGAGCCTGTTCGACCGGAACGCGCGCGTCGCGCACGCCATGGACGATCAGGATCGGCGCCCAGTCACCCGATGCGTTTTTCGCGGGGCTGACGGAATCGAGATCTGCCGCACCCTTTGCCAGATAATTCGAGCCGAACTTGCCGAGATATCCAACATCGTAACGCCGCATCAGGCCGAGATCGTAGACGCCAGCGCCGGCGATCGTGCAGTTCCACTTGTCGGGATCGCGCTGGGCCGCACGAGCCGAGGCATAGCCGCCATAGGACCAGCCCATCATGCAGGCGCGGTCCGCGTCCACCACGCCCTGCTGTGCAAGGTGGGTGATCGCGTCGTTGAGATCGTCCTGCATACGCAGGCCGAACCCATCGTCACGGCCCTTCTTGATCCATTCGCTGCCATAGCCGCCCGAGCCACGATAGTTCGGCTGCACCACGACATAGCCCTGTTCCGCCATCGCCTGCGCCCAGGGTTCGAACTCGGCATTGTCGCGAGGGCCGAACGGGCCGCCATGCGTGATCATCACGACCGGCAGGTTCTTCTGGCCCATCCGATGGCGCGGCATGGTCACCGCCGCTTCGATCATTTCGCCGTCGCTCGCCCGATAGCGCACCATTTCCACCGGGTTGAGCTTTGCATCCTTCAGAACGTTGTTCGACCAGCCGATCTGGCGGAAATCGCCCGACTGGATATCGTAATAGTAGAATCCACCGGCCTGATTGGTTTCCGCGACATAGATGACCAGCTTGGTCATGTCTTCGCTGGTCGAAATGATGCGGGCGTTATCCTTGCCAAAGGAATCGTCGAGGATCTGCTCCTGCACGGCCTTCAGCTGCGGGTCGAAATATTTGACGCGGCTGCGATCGGTCACATACGAAACGCTTCCGAGGGCGTTCCCGTCCTTGTTCGCGCTCGTGCCGCCGACATCGTAGCCTTCGACACCGAAGATTTCCTCCACGATTTCCATGGTCTGCATATTGACCTTGTAGACCTTGGTAAAACCGTCGTGATTGCTGGTCGCGATCGCCATGTCCGGTTCGTCGAGGAAGATCGAGGGGCTGATCCCGGCTCCGGTGAAGTCCTCGTCCTTCACCTTCTGGACAGTCTTGAAGTTTCCGCTGCCATCGGAACGGTAAAGCAGCCGGTCCTGTCCGGTATCGCCATCATAGCTCGATCCGCCGCGGATGTTGCCGTCGCCATCAGCGAACCAGCCGTAAACGGCGAGGTTGGGGCGCTGCACGCGCTGGAACTTGCCGGTCGCGACATCGACTTCGACCACTTCGGGGCGATTCCGGTCCGCGCCGCTATCGTAGCTCAGATTCTGTCGTTCGAGCAGGAACTTGCCGGTCGAATGATCGACATGGAGGATGGTGCTGGCATTACCGCCACTGTCCCGCCAGACCAGCGGTTCCATCTTGCCAGTGTTTACGTTGAACGACACGAGGCGCGCCATGTCGCCCCGCTGGCCGCCGAAATTTTCGCGGCTGACCAGCTGGAAGACGATATGATCGTTCCCGATCCAGCGATAGAAGCCCACGGTACGATCCCCGGCTTCCATGAATTCGCCGGACGAAGCGAAGATCTTCGGCGTCGGATTTGCTTCATCCAGATTGAGGACCGCGTAGACTTCCTGACCGTCATTGTTGATGGTCATCGCGAGGCGATTGCCTTCGGGCGAAATGCGAACCTGCTGCGTATTCGGCAGGGTGCCGATCTCCGAAATCGGCATGCGCTTGTGTTCCTGCGCAGCGGCCTGCGCCACCGCCGGTGCCGAATTCGCGATGCCTACAGTACCCAGCGCCCCGATCGCGAGCGCCATGGCGAGGCGGCTAGAACCCCGTCGTGCGGCTTTTCCAAAAATAGTCATATGCGTCCCTCCAGTCGAAATCCGTCTTGTCCAAGGCGCGCCAACAAAGGCGCTGCCACGGGGCGAACTGAAACAAACACAATGTTTTTCTTAAAGGCCCCGCTCCGGAGCGAAATAATACGGATACGAGGACCTCTTGCAAGGAAAAACCCCGCCGGAATCGCTTCCGACGGGGTTCGCTTTCACTGCGAATTGAGACGATCAGCCGGCAGCCAAGGCTGCCAGCAAAAGCAGAGCGACGATATTGGTAATCTTGATCATCGGATTGACCGCCGGACCGGCCGTATCCTTGTAGGGATCGCCGACCGTATCGCCCGTCACCGCGGCCTTGTGGGCTTCGGAGCCCTTGCCGCCGTGATTGCCGTCCTCGATGTATTTCTTGGCGTTGTCCCACGCGCCGCCGCCTGCCGTCATCGACAGCGCGACGAACAGGCCGCCCACGATTACGCCGAGCAGCAGGGCGCCGAGAGCCGCGAAGCCGTTTTCCTGCCCCGCGATCAGTGTGATGACGAAATAGACCACGATCGGCGCCAAAACCGGCAGCATCGAGGGCACGATCATCTCCTTGATCGCGGCCTTCGTCACCAGGTCCACCGTGCGGGCGTAATCGGGCTTGCTGGTGCCCGCCATGATGCCGGAGTCGCCCGCGAACTGTTCGCGCACGTCCTTGACCACATCGCCCGCCGCGCGGCCCACGGCGGTCATCCCCATCGCCCCGAACAGATAGGGCAGTAGCGCGCCGAGCAGCAGCCCGACGATGACGTATGGGTTCTCAAGAGAGAAATCGACGTCCGCATTCGGGAAGAACTCGGCCAAATCGGTGGTGTAGGCGGCGAACAGGACGAGAGCGGCGAGGCCCGCCGATCCGATCGCATACCCCTTGGTCACCGCCTTGGTCGTGTTGCCCACTGCATCGAGCAGGTCGGTCTTTTCACGCACGCTGTCGTCGAGGCCCGCCATTTCGGCGATGCCCCCGGCATTGTCCGTGACCGGCCCGTATGCATCGAGCGCCACGACCATACCTGCCAGCGCCAGCATCGCGGTGGCCGCATAGGCGATGCCCATCAGGCCGGCGAGCTGGAAGGTGGAGATGATTCCCGCCACGATCAGCAGAGTGGGCAGCGCGGTCGATTCCAGGCTGATGGCCAGGCCTTGGATCACATTGGTGCCGTGGCCCGTTTCCGAAGCCTTGGCGATCGATTTCACCGGGCGGTAATTGGTGCCGGTGTAATATTCGGTGATCCAGATGATGAGCCCGGTGATGGCGAGCCCGATGACCGAGCACCAGAACAGCGCCCAGCCGGTCAGCGTCACGACCTGTTCGGTGACTCCCTCTTCGGCCAACGGCGCGCCCGGATCGACTCCGGTTGCCTCCGCCCCGATGACGGCGTCCATCCCGCCCAGTGCGTAATTCATGACCAGCCAGATCAGCGGGATCGAAAGCACGGCGGTGACGGTGAAGCCCTTGTACATCGCGCCCATCACGTTCTGGCTCTTGCCGAGCTTGACGAAATAGGTGCCGATGATGCTGGTGAGGATGCAGGCACCCCCGATGAGCAGCGGCAGGGCCATCATCGGCAGCAGCGCATCGCCCAGCCGCTCGCCGAACAGCAGCGCGGTCAAGACCATGGTGGCGCCCACCGTGACGACGTAGGTTTCGAACAGATCGGCGGCCATGCCTGCGCAATCGCCCACATTGTCGCCGACATTGTCCGCGATGACGGCGGGGTTGCGGGGATCGTCCTCCGGAATACCGGCCTCGACCTTGCCAACGAGGTCGGCGCCGACATCGGCGGCCTTGGTGAAGATTCCGCCGCCGAGGCGCGCGAAGATCGAAATCAGCGAAGCGCCGAAGGCGAGCCCGACCAGCCCGTCGATCACCGCACGGTCGTTCGCGGCGTAGCCCGCCGGACCGACGAGATACCAGAAAAACACCGCGATCGCGAGGAGGGCTAGGCCCGCCACGAGCATGCCGGTGATCGCGCCCGCACGGAAGGCGAGGGTGAGGCCCTGTTGCAGCCCGCTTTGCGCGGCGGCGGCGGTGCGGACGTTGGACCGCACCGAGATGTTCATCCCGATAAAGCCCGCCACGCCCGACAGGATGGCTCCGATGACGAAGCCGACCGCCGGGATCGCGCCCAGAAACACGCCGACGAGAATGGCCACGACCACGCCGACGAAGGCGATCGTGATATATTGCCGCTTCAGATAGGCTTGCGCCCCTTCCTGAATGGCGGCGGCGATTTCCTGCATACGGGCATTGCCCGTACCCGATGCCAGCACCTGTCGGCTGGTGACGAAACCGTACACGACCGCGAGCAGGCCAAGCACGATGGCTATCCAGATGAGTTCCAAGTTCCCCTCCCACATTTGTTTTTATCGTGTCTCCCGGCGAGGGAACGCCGGTGCACATAGGGGAAAGGTATAAGCGGGGAGGATTGCGTGGCAAGGCGCAATCGCGCGGGCTTTTATGCGTCGTCGGGCCCGCGCCGCGCAATTTTCCTAATGGCTGTACCCGAGCCCGTCGGAGCGGGAGAGCGCCTCTCCGTCGAGGATGAGGGCCGGCCCCTCCGCCACGACCGTGCCGATCCGGCTGGCTGCGATCGGAAGCTCGACATCGGCGGGCGCGGTGAACAGCAATTCGTAATCGTCGCCCCAGCGCAGGCACTCGTCGCGGCGCGTCGGATTGGCGACGGGTATTGTTGAGCTGTCGACTTCGATGCGCGTCCCGCTCGCTTCGGCCAGCCGCCAGCAATCGAGCAGCAACCCGTCGGAGACGTCCATCATCGCGGTGACGATCGGCGCGAGAGCGCGCCCTTCGCACAGCCGTGGGCGCGGGCGGCGATAGGCGAGATCGTGCTCTCCTTCGGGTCTCTCGAAGCCGAGCATGGCACACCCGAGGGTGCCGGTGACATAGACCGCATCGCCCACCTGCGCGCCGCGCCGGTCTGGCACCGGGTCCGACGTTGCGCGCCCGATCGCGGTGCAGCCCCACACTCTGCGCCCCTCCGCGCGGACTGTGTCTCCGCCAAGCAGGGGCACGTCGTATTCGGTAAGTATCTGGCTTAGGCCTTCGACGAAACGGTCATCGCCTTCGCCGAGCATGTGGCCGACGAGAACACCCACCGGCTCCGCGCCCTTGGCCGCCAGATCGGACAGATTCACGGCGATAAGCTTCCAGGCGATATCCGCCGGATCTTCGCCTTCGCGAACATGCACACCTTGGACGAGCGTATCGTGCGTGAAGATCAGGCGCTCGCCTCCGACAGCGATGATCGCCGCGTCGTCCCTGAACTCGCGCGCCGCCGGATGGCTGGCGAGCGAGCCGAGCGCGGCGATGAAATCGCCTTCCGTCAGCGCCCGGCATCCTTGGCGACCGCATCCAGCACGCCGTTGACGAATTTCGCCTCGCGATCGTCGAAGAAGGCCTTGGCCACATCGACATATTCGCTGATCGCGGTGGCTTTGCTGATGTCCGGGCGCGCGATCAGTTCGTATGTGCCCGCGCGCAGGATCTGGAGCATGGTCTTGTCGAGCCGGGCGAGCGTCCACCCTTGCGCCAGTCGCGCGGTCAGCTTGTCGTCGATCTCCTCGCGCCGCGCGTCCACGCCGCCGACGATATCGTCGAAAAAGGCGACCTCGGCATCGGCATATTCGTCGCCTTCGATTTCTCGTCCAAGCCGATGCTGATGGAATTCGTCGAGCAGGCGGGGAAGCGGGGTCTTTTCCATGTGGCGCTGATACAGCGCCTGGACGGCGGCAAGGCGCGCGGCGCTGCGGGCCTGAGAGCGGGAGTTGCGGCTCATTTCAGTCTCAATTCGATGGATTTGGCGTGGGCGGGCAGGCCCTCGGCATGGGCGAGCGCGACGGCTGCCGGCCCGATCGCAGCGAGTGCCTCGGGGTTCGCGTCGATGAAGCTGGTGCGCTTCATGAAGTCGAGCACCGACAATCCGCTGGCAAAGCGCGCGCGGCGCCCGGTGGGAAGGACGTGATTTGGCCCGGCAACGTAATCGCCGACGGCTTCTGGCGTGGTCCGCCCCAGGAACACGCTGCCCGCATGGCGCAGCTTCGCGAATAGCGGTTCGGGATCGGCCACGGCGAGCTGAACGTGTTCGGCGGCGAGGCGATCGGCGAGCGGGATCGCATCGTCGAGCGTGTCGACCACCACGATCAACCCGTTCGCCTCCCAACTCGTTCGCGCGGTCTTTGCAGTCGGCAAGCTCATCAATTGCAGGTCCACTGCATCTTCGACCAGTTTCGCGAAGCTGCGGTCGTCGGTGATGAGGATCGACTGGCTGGTGGGATCGTGTTCCGCCTGACTCAAAAGATCGGCGGCGATCCAGTCGGGATCGTTGTCCTTGTCGGCGATGACGAGGATTTCGCTTGGGCCCGCGACCATGTCGATGCCGACCACGCCGTAGAGCTGGCGCTTGGCCTCCGCGACCCAGGCATTGCCGGGTCCGGTCACGACGTCGACGCGGGCGATCCTGTCCGTCCCGTAGGCGAGTGAGGCCACGGCCTGCGCCCCGCCGACCCGCCAAATCTCGTCCACCCCGGCGATATGCGCCGCAGCGAGCACCAGCGGATTGCTTTCGCCCTTGGGCGTGGGCGTCGTCACGACCAGCCGGTCGACGCCCGCGACCTTGGCGGGAATGGCGTTCATCAGCAGCGAGGAGGGATAGGCCGCGCGGCCTCCGGGCACGTAAAGCCCTGCCGCCTCGACTGCGTTCCAGCGCGCGCCGATCCGCATCCCGATATCGTCGGTATAGTCGCGGTTCTGGGGCAGCTGGCCTTCGTGATAGGCGCGGATGCGATCGGCGGCGAGCTGGAGCGCATCGCGCAGGTCGGGGTCCAGCGCGGCGTGGGCCGCGGCGCATTCTTCCGCCGTGATCCGCCAGTCGGAATCCTCGGTCAGGCGATGGTCGTCGAAGCGCATGGTGTATTCCACCAGCGCCTTGTCACCCCGCTCGCGCACTTCGTTGAGGATGCGGCCGACATCGCGCGCCACGTCGGCATCGCTTTCGCGCCGGTCGCGCACCACGCGTTCGAACGCCCGCTCGAAGCCGTCTTCTCCATGGGTCAGGAATTGCATCAGGCGGCTTTCCTTTTCGCGGCATCGGCGCGGAACGCTTCGACCAGCGCGCCGACGCGGCTGTCGGTCTTGAGTGCGGCGCGATTGACAATCAGGCGGGCGGAGATGTCGAGAATGCGGCTGGTCTCGACCAGGCCGTTTTCGCGCAGGGTGGTGCCGGTCGAGACCAGGTCCACGATGCGCCCGGCAAGGCCCAGCTCCGGCGCGATCTCCATGGCTCCGTTCAGCTTGACGCATTCGGCCTGGATACCCTGACGCTCGAAATGGCGGCGGGTGAGGTTGGGGTATTTGGTGGCTACGCGCAGATGGCTCGCGCCCGACACATCGCGCGCGCCATCCTTCGGTTCCGCGACGGCAAGATGGCAATGGCCGAAATCGAGGTCGACCGGAGCGTATAGCTCCGCATAGTCGAACTCCTCGATCACGTCCGATCCCACAATGCCCAATTGCGCCGCGCCATGCGCCACGAAGGTCGCCACGTCGAAGGCGCGCACGCGGATCAGGCGCATGTCCTCCCGCGTGGTCGCGAAGGTAAGCGACCGGTTCGCCTTGTCGTGGAAGGCGTCTTCCGGCACCACGCCTGCGCGCGCCATAACGGGCAGCGCCTCGTCGAGGATGCGCCCTTTGGGCACGGCGAAGGTAAGCTTTTGCGGCATGGTGCGGGCAGATAGGCAGCGGTGGGACAAAGGGCAACACGAATGGCCGACGCGGAATACAAAGTGATGGATCCGCAGGCGCGCGGACCGGAGGCAATCGAGCGCGCCTTCGAAAACCAGGTGGCCTATTGCCGCGACAACGGCGCGCCGATCACTGCCAGCGTCAATCAGGCCTTACGCGAACTGATCGAGACGGATCGCGGCGGCACGGTGATGCTGCGCGTGCGTAAATGGGCCGGGCCGCCGCTTGCCGATGCGCTGCCGCTGCGGCTGGCTGGCGGGCTTCACGCCTTGCACCTTACGGGGGAGGAACCCGCGCTCGCCCCGATTTACGACGGGCTCGGCCCCAACGATGCGACCGCATTGGTTGCCGATGCGATCGAGCGGAACGAGGCCTTCCTGCTGCCATGGCTGGACGGGCCGCCGCAGACGAACGAAGCGGGCCGCAGTTGGGGCTACGCTGCGGCGATGCTGTGGCTCGCCGACAAGGGATTGCCGGCAGATTTCTCCCTGTTCGAGATCGGCTCCAGCGCGGGAATCAATCTGATGATGCGCCGCTATCGTTTCGACCTTGGCGGAGTGACCGTGGGACCGGCGACCTCCGGCATGCAGTTGAAGCCCGAATGGCGCGGCGCGCCCCCTCCCGACGCGCATTTCGACATCGTCGGTTCCAAGGGGTGCGACTTGGCGCCGGTCGATTTGACCGACCCGGACCAGGCCCTGCGTCTCAAGGCCTATATCTGGCCCGAATTCACCACGCGGTTCATGCGGATGGACGCTGCGATCGAGGCGGCCAACCGCTTCCCGCCCGAGATCGCAAGGCAGCGCGGCCGCGACTTCGTCGCGGACATGCTCTCGGGCGAAACGCAGCCCGGTGTCACGCGCGCGCTGGTGCACTCGGTGGTATGGCAATACGTGCCGCAGGAAGAGCGCGAGCGGATCGAAGCGACGATTGTGGAGGCTGGCGCCTCGGCGACCGCAGAGGCTCCGCTGGCATGGATTTCGCTCGAGGCCAATCGCGACACGCACCGCCACGAATTGTGGGTGCGGTATTGGCCGGGTGGCGATGCCTGGGTGAAGCTTGCCACCGCCCATCCGCACGGGGAATGGGTGGAGTGGGTCGCCTAGAGCGCAATCACTCGCCCTGCATCTTCTCCATGTATCCCTTCGCCACCATCGCGGCGACCTGATCGAGCAATTGGTCCGGCGTGCGGCGTAACTCGCCCATCGCTTCTTCCATTCCCTCGGCGACGATGATCTCGCGTTGGTTCAATGCGATCGCATCGACGATCCGCTTCGCTGCTTCCTTGGGCGGAATGCCGTCGTCGATCGCCTTGTCGCTTTTGCCGCGCCGTTCCCCCTGGCCCGTCAGCGCATTGCGGCTGACATCGGTGGCGACCGATCCGGGGCACACGACATGGACGTCCACACCGCTCTGCGACAATTCGGCCCGCAGCGCGTCAGCATAGCCGATCAGGCCGAACTTCGCGGCGCAATAGGCGGTTCGCAACGGCACGCCGACCTTGCCTGCGATGCTGGAAATGAAGACCAGCTTTCCCGATCCGCGCTCGACCAGATGGGGCAGCAAGGCCTGGGTCGCGGCGATCTGAGCGAGGAGGTCGATTTCGACGATGTCGCGATAGACCTTGAAGTCCGTATCGACGGCAGGGCTGCGCTGGGAAATCCCCGCATTGGCGACGAAGATATCGACGCCGTGCCATGCCACCGCTTCTTCGCTCGCCCGCTGCATCGCGGCCTCGTCGCGTACGTCGAAGGGAAGCACGAGTGTTTCCGTGTCCAGCGATTGGGCGACCTCGCCAAGCCGCGCCTCGTCGCGCCCCGACAGGATCAGCCGCGCCCCGCGTCCGGCCCAGTCGCGCGCCAGCGCCGCGCCGATGCCGCTGCTCGCGCCGGTGATCCACACGGTCTTGTCGTCGAAACTCATAAATTCGTCCTCAGGGATAGGTCACGGTCTTGGGGGCGCCCTCGGGCAACGGAATGAATTCCTCGGCATCGCCCGGAACCGCCGGAAAGCGGCCTTCGCGCCAGTCCTGCTTCGCCTGTTCGATCCGCTCCCGGCTGGAACTGACGAAATTCCACCAGGCATGACGACGTGTGGCGAAAGCCTCTCCGCCGAGCAGCATGACCCGCGCTCCGCCAGCGCTTTCCAGCGTCATCTCGCGGCCCGGCTTCAGCACGGACAATTCATAGAGTTTCAGCGCGATACCGTCGATCCGCGCCTCGCCGCCGACCAGCATTACGGCACGCTCGTCCGCTTCGTCTTCGATCGGGATCGCCCCGCCCGGTTGCAGCAGGATTTTGGCGTAGATCGTGGCCGCGTGAGTGGTGGTTGCAGCCCGTTCGCCCCATAATTCACCCATGATCACGATCGCCTTGCTGCGCCCGTCTTCGATCACGGGCAGGTCGCTGATCGCTTCGAACGCGGGGTCGATTTCTTCGCGGCCATCGGGCAGGGCCAGCCAGGTCTGCATGCCGTAAAGCTTCGGCCCGGCATCGCGCTCTTCCTGAGGGGAGCGTTCCGAATGCACGATCCCGCGCCCGGCGGTCATCAGATTGACCTGGCCGGGCCGGATGGTGGAAAAACTGCCCAGACTGTCGCGATGGTCGATCGCTCCTTCGAACAGCCAGGTCACTGTGGCGAGGTCGATATGCGGGTGCGGGCGCACGTCCATTCCCGATCCCAGGTCGAGCTGTGCGGGGCCGAACTGGTCGACGAAGATGAACGGCCCCACCATGCTCCGCGCCCGCGACGGAAGCACGCGGCGCACCTGAAACTGGCCCAGATCGTGAGTGGTCGGTGTGAGGGTCTGGACGATATTGCTCATGAGGCGTCGAGCTCCGGATAGTGACGGAAGATACCGTCTTCGTTGAAGGCGATCCGGCGCTCGCTGTCCAGATAGCGGGCGACGCCTTCGATCTTGGCGACTGCGTCGCGGCAGGCGACAAGGCGTGGATAATCGGCCTCGATCGCCTTCATCCGCTGAGGAAAAGCGTAGCGCAGTCCCTCGATCAGCTGGAACAGCGAGGTATCGACATGGCTCCAGCTCTCGCCCGCCATGAAGGGGCCGTCCATCACGCCCAAGGCCTGTTCGAAATGGTCGAAATATTTGGGAATGCGTTCCGCGCGGAATTTCTCCGCTGCGATTTTGGCCGCGTCCTTCTGGTCGTCGTAGTAGAGGCTGCCCGCAATCGGATGGTGAACGTCATGCACTTCGGCGACGATGTCGGTGATGGTCAGCTGCAGCTGGACGAGGTGCAGGTCGGTCGCCGCATCGCCGGTGCTGCGGCCATGCTTCTCGTTCAACCAGGTTACGATATGGGCGACCTGCGCGATGGCGAAATCGCTCTCCCGCTCGACGAGATAGGGGGGGGGGCATAAGGGGCGAAGCCGTTTTCGGCGCGCGCTTCCATATCCTCGACCAGCGCCTGCGCATCGGCATCGCGCGCACGGTCGCGCCAGCGAAGGTCCATAGCGGCGAGGAACAGGCGGACGAATTCGCCGCGCCCCTGAATGCCGGGCCAATACCACAGATCGTACGGCGGCTTGGTCTCGTCGCTCAAGGTAGCGCTGCTCATGGGGTTGGGGCCGAAGCCTGAATGGCGAGCGCGTGGACGCGCTCGCCCGGAATGTCGCCCAGTGCCTTGTTGACCATGCGCTGGCGCTCCACGCGGCTTTTGTCGGCGAAGGCCGGCGCTTCGATCGCGACGGTGAAATGCGATTCCCCGCTCCCGTCGTCGCCCATGTGGCCGCTATGCTTGGCGCTGTCGTTGATCACTTCGAGCCGGGTCGGACTGAAAGCTTCGGTGAGCAAGCGCTCCATTTCCTGCTGGACGGTTTCGGCCATGCGTTCGATCTCCTGTATCCGGGCTTTGCATATGCGTGCCCAATCCCCATTCTCAACCGAATGCGGCAGACAAAGTTTCATGGACGATACGAGGCGGACGGGCGGGTGTGCGAGCATCCGGCCTGCAACGAACCGGGGGAATTCCGCGCGCCCGGCCACGGCCACGGCTTCGACGGGCCGGGTGGCTGGCGCTGGATGTGCCTCGATCACGTGCGCGAATTCAACGCGGGCTATGACTGGTTCGAAGGGATGAGCGCGGAAGAAATCCTGCATGCGCAGGCCCCGTCGAGCGGGTGGCGGACCGAGAGCCCGACCTTTCGCGCCAATGCGGGCGTCGACGGGATGCCGCGCTGGACCGATTACGACGATCCGCTCGACGCGATCGCGGCGCGCGCATCGGGGATCAAGAGCCGGGCGAAGCGCCAGGCCGATCTCGCCATGGATGGGCGGTTTTCGAAGGAAGAGGCCAAGGCCCTCGATACGATGGGGCTGGGGCTCGATACGGATCGCCAGCGCCTGCGCCGCCGTTATTCGGAGCTCGTGCGCCGGTATCACCCAGATCGCAATGGCGGCGATCGCAAGTTCGAAGATAGGCTGGTCCGCGTGGTCGAGGCCTATCAGGTGCTCCGCAAGAGTTCGGCCTTCGCCTGAGCGCGCCGTCAGCTTTGCCGGAAGGCCCAGCGCAGCGTCTTGCCCATGCCCCAGGTCGCGGCGCGGGCGGGCAGGGCGGACAGGCCGGGTCGCTCCAGCCCCAGCATGGATCGCGCGAAAGGCGGTAGCAACGCCACTGCTTCGCCGCCGAGCATGGCCTGCACTGCCGGTGGCGCACCTTCCGGCCGCTGGTTGAGCACCAGATCGGCGATCTCTCGCGCTTCGGGGCTCGTCGTCAGATCGCTTCGCAGGTCGCGGAAGATCGTTTCGGCCTCGTTGCGGTCCAGCGGGACCGGATCGGCACCAAGAGCGCGGGCGATCACGGCGAACTGGCGATAATATTCGTCCTGTTCGTGCCCCGGCATGCCCGGACGGACGTGGCGCAGATAAGCGGCGAGGAAACTGGTCGCCTCCGCCACATGCACCCAGGCGAGCGTGCGGGGATCGGTGGCGGAATAGGGTGTTCCGTCGGGTAGCGTTCCGCCCACTTTCGCGTGGATACGATTGACTCGCTCGATCGCCTGCATCGCCTCGTCCCGATGGCCGAAGGTCGTCGTCGCGATGAAGCGCGCGGTGCGGCGCAGCCGCCCGTGCATGTCGGCGCGGAAATTGGAATGGTCGAGCACGCCTTGCAGCGCGTGGGGATGCAGCATCTGCAACAGCAGCCCGCGTATCCCGCCCACCATCATGCCGACGACATCGGCATGGACCATGCGGATCGGGCTGTCCTTCTCGAACATGGCCTCCCCCGATGGCGGCACCGGCTGTTCCCCGCTTTGCGCATCGTTGAACACCGCGCGCACCCTGCCGACAAGGGCGAGGCGCAGGCGTTCGGAAAGGGGATCTGTCGGCATCGCTATCCAATATAGGGTTGGCGCTCGCAGGATAAATGCCTAGGTCCGCCTGCGATGAGCGACACGACCGACAAAAGCTTCGAACCTTCCGCCAAAACCGTGCTGACGGCGCCCGACACCACGGTGGACGTGCGCGAGACGTTCGGGATCGATATCGACTGGCAGGTCCCGGCCTTCTCCAAGCCGGACGAGCGCACGCCCGATCGGGACGACAGCTACGTGTTCGAACCCGATACGACCATGGCGATCCTCGCCGGGTTCGCGCATGATCGCCGGGTGATGGTGCAAGGCTATCACGGCACGGGCAAGTCGACTCATATCGAACAGGTCGCCGCGCGCCTCAACTGGCCGTGCATCCGCATCAATCTGGACGCGCATATCAGCCGTATCGACCTGATCGGGCGCGATGCGATCGTGCTGCGCGACGGATTGCAGGTGACCGAGTTCCGCGAAGGCCTGCTGCCTTGGGCCTTGCAGCACCCCGTGGCGCTCGTGTTCGACGAATACGATGCGGGCCGCCCGGACGTCATGTTCGTGATCCAGCGCGTGCTGGAACAGCAGGGCAAGCTGACGCTGCTCGATCAGAACCGCGTGATCCGGCCCGATCCGAACTTCCGCCTGTTCGCGACCTCCAACACGGTCGGCCTCGGCGATACGAGCGGCCTTTATCACGGCACGCAGGCCATCAATCAGGGGCAGATGGACCGCTGGAATATCGTGGTCGGCCTCAACTATCTGCCCGCCGAGACCGAGCAGGCCATCGTCGCGGCGAAGAACCCCGATCTCGACCCGAAGATGCTGGCCGACATGATCAAGGTCGCCGACCTGTCGCGCCAGGGCTTCATCAATGGCGATATCTCGACCGTGATGAGCCCGCGCACGGTCATCACCTGGGCGCAGAACTATGCGATCTTCAAGGATGTCGGCTTCGCCTTCCGCCTCAGCTTCCTCAACAAATGCGACGAGGAAGAGCGGATGCTGGTGGCCGAATACTACCAGCGCGTGTTCGGCGAGGACCTGCCCGAAAGCGTGGTCGGCAAGGGTTAAGCTTCGTCCCACTAGAAATGACTGTGTTGTTAGACTAGCACAGTAGGCGATGGGCCTGTTCGATTCCTTCCGGCGCCAGCGTAACGACGATGCGGAGCCTGCTCCGCATCGCGGATATTTCGCGCTGCATGACGGGCTGGGCCCCGATCCCGATCCCGACGACGATGACGACGAGCGGTTCACGGGCTTCCGTCCCGATCCCCGCACGCCAGCCTATGACGACTGGGATGCCCGGCTCGGCCATGTCGACCAGGCGATCGAGAGCGAGGAGCGGCGACGGCTTCCGTGGTGGCGGCCCGCTTACTGGCGCGACCGGCGCAAGCGCTGGTGGGCGGTTCGTATTGTCGCGGCCGCGATCGGCGTATTCATTCTGCTGGTCGCCTGGCTGGCGATCACCGCGCCGCTCAACAAATCGCTCGAGCCGATTGCGCCGCCGCAGATCACGCTTCTGGCTGCCGACGGAACGCCGATCGCGCGCAATGGCGCAATCGTGGACGAGCCGGTAAAGATCGCGACGCTGCCGCCGCATGTGGTCGAGGCGTTTCTGGCGGTGGAGGATCGGCGCTTCTATTCGCATTGGGGGATCGATCCGCGCGGCATCGCGCGTGCCGCCTGGACCGGATATGGCGGCGGATCGACCATCACCCAGCAGCTCGCGAAATTCACTTTCCTGACGTCCGAACAGACGCTGACCCGCAAGGCGCGCGAGATGCTGATCGCCTTCTGGCTGGAAAGCTGGCTGACCAAGGACGAAATTCTCGAACGCTATCTGTCGAACGCCTATTTCGGCGACAACGTTTACGGCCTGCGCGCAGCGAGCCTCCATTTCTTCTATCGCAAGCCCGAAAACCTGACCGACAGTCAGGCGGCGATGCTGGCGGGGCTGGTGCAGGCGCCCTCGCGCTACAATCCGGTCAAGCATTACGAGCGGGCCGAACGGCGGATGCAGACGGTGGTCGGCGCGATGGTGGCGGCGGGCTATCTGACCGAGGCCGAGGCGGCGCGCATTCGTCCGCCCGCGCTCGACGTCAGGACCAAGAGCGACCTGCCGACCGGCACTTATTTCGCCGATTGGGCCCTGCCGCAGGCGCGCGAGCTGGCGGAAAGCGGTTACGAACGGCAGACCCTGACCACCACGCTCGACAGCCGGTTGCAGAATTTCGCCCGGCAGGTGACGAGCCGGGCTTCTCTGGGCGGCGCACAGGTGGCGCTGGTGGCGATGCGGCCGAATGGCGAGGTGGTGGCGATGATCGGGGGCACCGATTACGCCAAATCGCCGTTCAACCGGGCCACGCAGGCGAAGCGCCAACCGGGATCGACCTTCAAGCTGTTCGTCTATCTCGCCGCGCTTCAGAACGGCTGGGATCCCGACGACCGGATCGACAACACCGAGATCGTGCAAGGCAGCTATCGCCCCAAGAATGCGCTGGGCCGCTATTCCGAAAGCCTGCTGCTGCGCGAAGCCTTCGCCCAATCCAGCAATGTCGCTGCCGTGCGCCTGTATGGCGAGGTGGGGAGCGAGGCGGTGATCCAGGCGGCACGCGATCTCGGCGTGTCGTCCGCGCTGGCCGAAGGCGATCCCAGCCTAGCGCTGGGCACCAATACGATGAGCCTTCTGGAGCTGACCGCCGCCTATGCCGGGATTGCGGGCAATGCCTTCCCTGTGGAGCCGCACGCTTTCGTCCGGCCCGAGCGAAGCTGGTGGCAGAAATTGATGGACGGGCCGGACAGCCTGTCCGGCCGCCAGCACGAGGCGATGGAGGCCATGCTGCGCCAGGCGGTCAATTCGGGCACGGGCCGTGCCGCCATGCTGTCGGTCCCCAATTACGGCAAGACCGGCACCACGCAGGACAATCGCGATGCGCTGTTCGTGGGCTATGCGGGCGAGGGCGAGGACCGGCTGGTCGTTGGCGTCTGGGTTGGAAACGACGACAATTCCCCGCTCGGCAAGGTCAGCGGCGGCACGGTGCCTGCGCGCATCTGGAGGGATTTCATGCGCCAGGCGATCGGCGCTGCCCCCGCACCGCGCAGCAACCCGACCGAACAGGCCGATCCGGGCGGGCCGGTCGAACCGCTCGATGTGCCGGACGGTGCGGATATCCCGATGGAAGACGGCTCGCGCCTGCAGATCCGCGAAGGCGAACTGATCTATTCGACCGATCTCAATGGCGAACCGTTCGACATTCGCCTCAACGAAGGGGGCGTACGCGTCGATTCGGAACGGATCGAAGAAGCACGCCGCCGCGCCGAGGAGATACGCCGCGAAGCCGAGGAGCGCGCGGCGGACGTCGAAAACTTCTAATCCGCGTCGCGGATCATCACGTTCATCACCGCGCTGGCGATCGGCTTAAGCGGATCGTCCTGCCACGCTTCGACCGACAGATTGGCCGTGCGCCGTCCCAGCTTGACGATGCGCGCGCGGGCGAAACTGCGCTTTTCATTGCCGGCGCGCATGAACTGGACCGTGATGTTGATCGGCACGAAACCGGCCTCGCGCCCGCTGCGGGCCAATGCCGCGCGCAGCACGCCATATCCCGCCGTTTCCAGCAGGCCGCTGATCGCGCCGCCATGCAGCGCGCCGGGGCGTCCCAGCACCGCTTCGGAAAAGTCCACCCGCAGCACGGGCGCTTCCCCGTCCCACCGGTCGAGCGAAATGCCGAGCGAGCGGGCATAGGGCGTCAGCAGGGCGATATCGGGTGTGTCAGCCACGGGCCGTCTCCCCGCTCGTTTCCCTCGGCAGATCGACGGTGCGCTTGTCGACCGTCATGAAGACCGCCTGCATATGCGCGACCGGATCGTCCGGATCGCCGTCATGCGCGATGCCGCGCACGAAAGCTGCGGAGCGCGTTGTACGATAGCACTGGACGCGCCCGAAGACCGAGGCTCGCTCGCGCGCGGGGCGGGTGTAATCGACCCGCAGATCGAGCGTGGCGATGGCGCGGAATTTGCCCATCCGTGCCCAAATCGACAGTCCACCGGCCATGTCGAGCAGGCTGACGATCGGCCCGGAGGCGAGCACGTCGCGGCCTTCCTCGCCCAGCAGATCATCGCGCCAGGGCAGTTCCATCTCCACCCAATCCTCTCCGTGATCGGAAAAGCGCAGGCCAAGCCAGCCATTATGGGCGCGCGATGCCAAAAAGGGCGCGGCGGCGGCAAGATCGAAGGCGGTTTGCGTGTCGGACATGGGCGGGCGTCTGCCCGCCGGATCGGGGAATGACAAGCCGGGAAAACGGCCGGGCGGTTAGAACGCGCTGCCCGCGAGGCTGTCGATCGCGCCCTGGAGGATCACTGCCGCAGCGTGGCTGTCGATCCGGGTCGCGCGCTTGGCCCGGCTCATATCTTGGCCGATCAGCGCGGCTTCGGCGCTGGCGGTCGACCAGCGCTCGTCCCACAGGAGCACCGGCAGCTCCAGCGCTGCGGCGAGGTTCTTGGCATAGGCGCGGCTCGCCTGCGCGCGGGGGCCTTCGCTGCCATCCATGTTGCGGGGCAGGCCGATGACGATGCCCGCGATCGACCGTTCGTTCACGATTTCGCGCAATTTGCCGCAATCCTTGGTGAATTTTCCGCGCGGCAGCGTCTTGCCCGGGCTCGCATAGCGCCATCCGGCATCGCAGGTCGCGATCCCGACGGTCTTGGTGCCGAGATCGAGCCCCAGCAGCGCGCCGCCATCGGGCAGCGCATCGCCGAAATCCCGCGCGAAATCGGTTACGAGCGCTGGTCGATCCATGCCCGCACCCGCTCGACTACGTCGGCCTGCACATTCGCCCAGAACAGGGGGATGTCGTAGACGTGGTAATTGTCGCCCGGCAGCACGCCTTCGCCCATGCGCGGGGGATCGCCGATCAGGAGGAGGCCGCGCTCGTCGCAGCGTGCCGGGACGGCTTCGGGCACGAGATCGGCCCGCGTCATCGTCTCGTCGGGCACCAGCGTACCCAGATTGCGCGACGCCGGTGCCGAACCGCCGGTGCCGCCGGTCAGCGGATTGACGCACAAGATCGGGCCTTCGCCGCGCGGCTCGCCATCGAAGCCGGGCGTGCTGGAATAGCGGCGCATGATGAAATCGGGATCGCCCCCGTCGGCAAAGCTCGACCACGATAGCACACACTGGGTCTGCCCGGCGGCAGCACAGGCGGGGAAGGGCAGTTCGGGCAGGTCGTGATCGACCGAGATCGGCCAGCCGGGCGCGTAGACGGCTGCGATCCGGTCGCTGACGGGCGTGCCGCGAACCTCGTCCATCAACAGGCGCAGGACATGGAGCGAGCCCTGACTGTGGCCCGCAAGCACGATGGGCTTGTCGGGATCGACGCTGTCGAGGAAATAGCGGAAGGAATCGCGCACGTCGGCATAGGCGGCGTCGATCGCCATCACCGCTTCGGGCCTGTCGGTCAGAAAGGCGCCGACCGCCGCCTGGCGATAGCGCGGAGCCCAGATTTCGTCGGCACGATTGAAGGCGCTGGCCATGCCGCGCAGGAACAGGCGCGCGCGATCGTCGGTCAGCCCGTCTTCGAGCGAGGCGTTCCAGTCCCCTCCCGCCTGGATGTAGCTTGTTGGGGGCACGAAGAAGACCGCGAAATCGGGGATTTCCTCCGCCTCGACCGGGTCGGCTCGGCGGCTGCTCTCGGGCTCCAGCACCGGCGCGGATGTGCCGAGGCCACGTTCTGCGGCGGGCGCTTGCGGGGAAGGCGTTTCGGTCGCCGAGTCTTCCGGAACCGGGGCGAGGGCGGGCTGATAGCGCGCCGGATCGTCGGTGCCGAGGCCCGGGCGCGAATACCACATGGCCGGATCCTGATAGGCGTTTTCGGCGAGCGGTTCCTGCTCCACGAAGTCCCCGCGCGGAACGAAGGCGATTTCGGTCGCCTGCCGCGACCAGATCGACAGCGCGATCGCGCCCAGGATCACGAGGACGATCAGGACAGCAATGACATACAGGAACTTACGCGCCACTCTTGGACCCTTCCGCAAGGCTCGCGACCCGCTCGCCCTTGGCCTCGTTCTCTTCCGCGCGGCGTTCCAGCGCGACCTTGAGCATCGCAAGCAGCGGATCTGCAAGGAAGATGCCGATGATGCCGAACAGCACCCCCATCACCAATTGCGCGGCAAGGACTAGCGCTGGCGCGAGGTCGACCGTCTTTTTCGCGATCATCGGGATCACGACATAGCCATCGAAATTCTGGACGAAGAAATACACTGCGATGGTGTAGATCCCCATATCCATCCCGCCCGAAAATCCGACCAGCGCCATCAGTACGCCCGACACCAGCGCGCCCAGATTGGGCACGAAGGCGAGAAGGCCGGTCAGGATTGCCAGAAGCGAGGCCATCGGCACTGCGCCGATCCCGACCAGTGGAGCCACCCAGGCGAGCATGATGTACGTGAACACGCCTTCGACGAACATGCCGAGCAGCCGCCCGGCCATGAGACGGCGCAGCGTATGCGCCATGCGTGCGACGGTGACGTGGAAGGAATCGCGCCGCTCGCGCGGCATCATCCAGGCGACGCCGCGTTCGTAAAGCCTGGGCTCCACTGCGACGTAGATGCCGATGATCAAAATCAGGACAATGGTGGTCAGGCCGCCCAGAATACCGCCCAGCGCGCTGGTCAGGGTGCCGATGCCGCTGGTGATGCTGCCCGCGTAGTTCTGTAATTGGCTTTGATCGATCTGGAGGCCCTTGCCTTGCGCCCAAGCCAACAGGTCTGAAATCTGTCCTTGGACCAGCTCCGGGAACTGCGCAGCTTCGTTCGAAATCGTCGAGCCCGCGAAATAGCCGAGCCAGACGAAGAAGAGCACGGAGAGGATCAGCACGAGCGCCACGCGCCAGGCGCGTGCGATTGGCAGAATACGTCCGAGCAGGCGCGCGCCGCCATCGATCATGGCGGCAAAGACCAGCGCGCCGAACACCACCAGGAGCGACCGCGAGATATAGACCGTAAGCGCGATCAGGCCGATCACCCCTGCCCAGACGAGGGCCCGCCGCATCTCTTCGCGCATTACCGGATCGGTCAGGCGGGAGGGACTGGTTCCGATTCTGTCTTCGCCCTTGGCGTCTGCGCTGCCGTCAGCGGAAGAATCGCCGTCTGCCATATATCAGTCCTTCGAAGCGCGCGCGGCGGACTCGACGATGGGTGGGCGCAGAGTGGTAAAGGCGCGGCCTTCCCGTAGTGAGGTGAACCAGCTGATCGGGTTCCAGTTCGTCGTCCCGTCGAGCGAGAAGGTGATGAATTCCGCACGCCCGCCGATATTTTCCAGCGGGATGGGCCCGCCAAGGCCCAGCGCGTCGAGGCTGGCGCGGCTGTCTGCCGAATGGTCGCGATTGTCGCCCATCACGAAGACATGGCCTTCGGGGATCACGATCTCGGGATAATTGTCGAGCCCCTGATCGAGATGGTCGATGATGCGATAAGTCGCCCCATTGGGCAGCGTTTCGCGCAGGATCGGCATTTCGCACACCCGTTCGCCCGATGGCAGGGTGGTCTTCATTTCCGGATAGTCGTTGCAGGTCGAATTGAGATCGACCGGAATATCGACCGGCGGCTCGACCTTCTGGGGCACGGGCACACCGTTCAGGATGATCTGGCCGTTCCTGACCTCGAACCGGTCGCCCGGACGGCCGACCACGCGCTTGATGTAATCCTCGTCCCGCTCCGGATGGACGGGGATCACGATGTCGCCATATTCGGGCGTCGATCCCATGATCCGCCAGTCCCCACGCGGGGCGAGGTGGAAGCTGATCGAGGACCAGTTCCAGCCATAGGGATATTTGCTCACGATCAGGCGATCGCCGACCAGCAGGTTCGGCATCATCGATTCGGACGGGATGTAGAACGGCTTCGCCACCAGACTGTGGAAGGCGAACACCGCCAACAGCATCACCAGAAGCCCGCGCAGTTCGGCCAGCCAGTTGACGTTTTCCTCGCCATCTTGCGTTGTATCGGAAGCGCGTTTGGTCACGGCGGGGGAGCTACTCATGCGGGGAAGGCCTCGATGATCACGAAGGCCTGCGCCCATGGGTGATCGTCGGTGAGGGTGAGATGAACATGCGCCTCATGGCCGGGCGGCACCATTTCCGCAAGGCGCTTTGCAGCCCCTCCGGTCAGCGCGAGCGTGGGTGCGCCCGAGGGAGCGTTGACGACGCCGATATCCTTCATGAACACGCCGCGCCTGAAGCCGGTGCCGACCGCTTTCGAGAACGCTTCCTTGGCGGCGAACCGCTTGGCGTAGGTTCCGGCGATGGTGAAAGGGCGCTTGCGCGCCTTGGCGCGTTCCGTCTCGGTGAAGACACGATTTTCGAAGCGTTCTCCGAAGCGGTCGAGAGAGGACTGGATTCGCTCGATATTGCAGAGGTCCGAGCCGAGGCCGATAATCATGTCGCGCGCACCAGAATAGCGATGAAAAGGGCCAGCATCATCCAGTGCAGGACGATCTGCGTCTTGACGAGCGGATGGTCGATTGTGCCCTTCGCGAGCTTCAGGGAACCGCCGTAACCGAACACCTGGACCAGCGGCCAGCCGATCGCGAAGGCGAGCAGGGTCTGCCGACTCAGCGCGAAGCCGAGCAGGGCGAGGCTCAAGAGAAACGGAATCGCTGCGGCGAGCGCCAGCACACCGTCCCGCGATGACGAGGCTTTCGCCATCAGCGCGCGTCGTCCATCAATTCGCGCATGTGCCGCACTGCCTGTTCCAGGCCGACGAAAACCGCCTCGCCCACCAGGTAATGTCCGATATTCAGTTCCGCGAGCTGGGGAATGGCGGCGATCGGCTGGACGTTCTCGTACGTCAGCCCGTGGCCCGCATGCGGCTCGATCCCGTTCTTGGCAGCAAGAGCGGCCATATCAGCAATGCGCTTCAGCTCGCGGGCGGTCCGCTCGCTGTCGCCGGATTCGAAGGCGTGGGCGTATTCCCCGGTGTGAAATTCGACCACCGGCGCGCCCAGCCGCAGGGCCGCGTCCAATTGCCGCTCCTGCGCCTCGATGAACAACGAGACGCGGATATCGGCCTCGCGCAGGCGATCGACGATGGGGGCAAGAGTGTTATGCAGGCCCGCTGCATCCAGACCGCCTTCGGTGGTGCGTTCCTCGCGTTTTTCGGGGACGATGCAGGCTGCATACGGCGCATGGGCCAGCGCGATGGCCAGCATTTCCTCGGTCGCCGCCATTTCGAGATTCAGGGGAAGGTCGGTCGCTTCCTGAATGCGTTTGAGATCGGCATCGCGGATATGCCTGCGATCCTCGCGCAGATGGGCGGTGATCCCGTCTCCGCCCACGCTGGCCACGATCTCAGCAGCGCGCACCGGATCGGGATGATCGCCGCCGCGCGCATTGCGGATCGTGGCGACGTGATCGATATTTACGCCCAGGCGCAGGGGAGAGCCGCGCGTCATCTCAGGCGCGGCTGCCGGGCTTGGTCACGGGAATGGCGGCGAGTTCCGGCGGCACATCGTCCTCTGCATAGGTCGGGAAGTTGATGTCGAGCAGGGGATAGAAAGGCACGCCCAGATCGACCGACCCATTGCTGCGGTCGACCAGCGCCGCTTCGGCGATCACCTCGCCGCCTTCGCGCGCCACCGCTGCGATCGCCTCGCGGCTGGATAGCCCCGTGGTCACGACATCTTCCACCATCAGCACCTTCTGTCCCGCTTCCAGCCGGAAGCCGCGCCGCAGATGAAAAACGCCGTCGGGGCGCTCCAGAAAGATCGCGTCTTTTTCCAGCGCGCGGCCGATTTCGTGCCCGATGATAAGCCCGCCCATGGCCGGGCTTACCACCATGTCGATCCGGTTGCGCAGCTCTCGCGGAAGGCGCTGGACCAGCGCGCGGGCCAGCCTTCCTGCGCGCTCGGCATCCATGAGCACGCGCGCGCATTGGAGGTAATGCGCGGAATGGCGGCCGGAGGAGAGCAGGAAATGCCCTTCGAGCAGGGCTTCGCTGGCGCGAAATTCGGCGAGGATGGTTTCGTCTGTCATGGGGTCGTTCATGGCGCGGGTTCAAAGCCTGTTGTGGTGCGTTCTGCAAGCCCCATAAGCGCCTGGGGCAGACTGCCGCTCTTCGAGCACCGGGCGCGAACCGGGTTGGGTTCCCAGGCAAAACGTATTTTTTTCCCCGCGCGCTTGAGGCCGGGGCAAACCGCGCTTATAGGCCGTTCCGAACCGGCCCGTGGGCATAGGGCGCTTATGCGCTGCCCAGGACGTTTTTCGATCACGGGGAGCCCTCCTGTCGCGTGAAGGGGCACCCGCCTAGCGAAGCGGAACAGCATGTCGATCCTTAATCCTACCGCATCCCGCCCCGGCCTCTCCCGCATTCTTGCGGGCCTCGTCGTCCTGTTGGCGCTCGCCTTCGCGGCCGCCTTCGTCGCGGCGAACCCGGCGCAGGCGCAATCGGAAACGACCCTGCAGTCCGGCGATCTGGTCGCTCCGGCTCCGGCGATCACGCCGCCCGCCGCGCTCGAACAGGTGCCCGACGATCAGGCGGCCGGAGTCGCCGATCCCGATGCGGTCGTGGATCCGAGCAGCAGCTACACGCCGATGGCTCCGACCGAAGGTAAGGGCATGCCGGTCTATGCCGGTATCGACGTGCAGGACCAGCATTCCGAAATCGGCAAATTCGCGCGCGGCCTTCACTTCGGCCTGTTCTGGGTGATGGTGGTCATCAGCGTGTTCGTGCTCGCTCTGCTCATCTGGGTGGTTGTGAAGTACAACCGCCGCGCCAATCCGACCCCGTCGAAGACGACTCACAACACCGCGCTCGAAGTGGCCTGGACGCTGGTTCCGGTCCTGATCCTGGTCGGTATTGCGATTCCCTCCATCTCGCTGCTGGCGCGTCAGTACGAAACGCCGCCGGAAGATGCCGTCACCGTCAAGGCGACCGGGTATCAGTGGTATTGGGGCTACACCTATCCCGACAATGGCGGGTTCGAGATCATTTCGAACATGAAGGACGAAGCGCAGGCCGTCGCCGAGGGCGAGCCGCCGCAGCTGGCGGTCGACAATCGTCTCGTACTTCCGGTCGGCGTGCCGATCCGCTTGCAGACCACCGGCGCGGACGTGATCCACAGCTTCGCCATTCCGAGCCTGTGGTTCAAGATCGACGCGATCCCGGGCCGTCTGAACGAGCGCCTGCTGA
This sequence comes from Erythrobacter sp. HI0063, assembly GCF_001635685.1. Taxonomy (GTDB): domain Bacteria; phylum Pseudomonadota; class Alphaproteobacteria; order Sphingomonadales; family Sphingomonadaceae; genus Qipengyuania. The sequence goes on along the minus strand of NZ_LWFF01000274.1, from coordinate 98,055 downwards.
CGATCGACGAGCCGGGCGTGTATTATGGCCAGTGTTCCGAGCTTTGCGGAGCGCGCCATGCCTATATGCCGATCGCGATCGAAGCTCTTCCGGTCGACCAGTGGCGCGCCTGGGTGCTCGCCCAGGGTGGTACCTTCGGCGATGCCGAGGATGCCGCACCCGAGCTGGCGCCGATCCAGGGTCCCGAAAGCGCCGAGCCCGGCGCGCCGGGCGCAGGTGCCCCGCCGACTGAAGACACGTCGCCGACGACCTGATATAGACCGCCCGATACCGATCGAACGAAACAGACGACTTACCGAGCGCTAGGAACAGCAGACCATGGCTACCACCGCCGACCATTTCCAGGCCCATACCGAGGATCATGCGCACGATCATGACGCGCATCACACGCCCGGTTTCTTCGCGCGCTGGTTCATGTCCACGAACCACAAGGACATCGGCACGCTCTACCTGATCTTCGCGATCGTCGCGGGTATCGTCGGCGGCGCGATCTCAGGCATCATGCGTGCCGAGCTGCACGAGCCCGGTATTCAGTACCTGACCTATTGGGCCCAGCTGATGGGCGGCACGTCCGATTTCGACACCTCGCTCCACATGTGGAACGTGTTCATCACCGCACACGGCCTGATCATGGTGTTCTTCATGGTCATGCCCGCCATGATCGGCGGTTTCGGCAACTGGTTCGTTCCGCTGATGATCGGCGCGCCGGACATGGCGTTCCCGCGTATGAACAACGTGTCGTTCTGGCTGACCGTTGCGGGCTTCTTCAGCCTCATCTTCTCGATGTTCGTTCCCGGCGGCACCGGCCCCGGTGCGGGCACCGGCTGGACCGTCTACGCGCCACTATCCACTACGGGTAGCCAGGGCCCGGCCGTCGATTTCGCGATCTTCGCGCTGCACCTTGCCGGCGCGGGCTCGATCCTTGGCGCGACCAATTTCATCACCACCATCTTCAACATGCGCGCGCCGGGCATGACCCTGCACAAGATGCCGCTGTTCGTGTGGTCGGTGCTGGTCACCGCCTTCCTGCTGCTGCTTGCACTGCCGGTGCTTGCGGCCGCCATCACCATGCTGCTGACCGACCGTAACTTCGGAACGACCTTCTTCGATCCGGCGGGCGGCGGCGATCCGGTGCTCTACCAGCACCTGTTCTGGTTCTTCGGCCACCCCGAAGTCTACATCATGATCCTGCCGGGCTTCGGCATGGTCAGCCAGATCGTGGCGACCTTCAGCCGCAAGCCGGTGTTCGGCTATCTCGGCATGGCGTACGCCATGGTTGCGATCGGCGTGGTCGGCTTCATCGTGTGGGCGCACCACATGTATACAGTCGGCCTCGACGTGAACACCAAGATGTATTTCACGGCGGCGACCATGGTGATCGCGGTGCCGACCGGCGTGAAGATCTTCAGCTGGATCGCCACGATGTGGGGCGGATCGATCGAGTTCAAATCCCCTATGGTGTGGGCGATGGGCTTCATCTTCCTGTTCACCGTGGGCGGCGTGACCGGCGTCTATCTCGCCAATGGCGGTATCGACGATGTGGTCCACGATACCTATTTCGTAGTCGCGCACTTCCACTACGTGCTTTCCATGGGTGCGGTGTTCTCGCTGTTCGCGGCGTTCTACTACTGGTTCCCGAAGATGAGCGGCCGGATGCACAGCGAATTTCTCGCTCACGCGCATTTCTGGGGCTTCTTCATCGGCGTGAACGTGATCTTTTTCCCGCAGCACTTCCTGGGCCTCCAGGGCATGCCGCGCCGCTATCCTGACTACACCCCGGCTTATGAATACTGGAACGCGATCAGCTCGTGGGGCTATGTCATCATGGCTGCCAGCATGCTGCTGTTCTTCGCCAATCTCGTCTACGCCTTCGTGGCGGGCAAGAAGGTGGGCAACAATCCGTGGGGTCCGGGTGCAACGACGCTGGAATGGACGCTGTCCAGTCCGCCGCCGTTCCACCAGTTCGAAACCTTGCCTGTGATCGAAGAGCATCACGACTATCACGATCACCGCCCGGCCGATCAGCGCGAGCCCGCCTGATCCGGTCACGCCTCGCGACAATCGGAAACAATCGACGGCCGGTCCCAGTGGACCGGCCGTTTTGCTGTGCGCATCGAATGCGAGATCAAAATCAGACAGCGCATCGCACGCTCGACTTCGCCCGCAGCGAAGGGTTAGAGTGCCGTCCGATCTGGTGAGAGGACGCTCAATGCCCCAAATGCGAACTGTCGATGTCGGTGACATCAGCCTGCGATGCGCGATCGAGGGCGATCCCTCGTCCGACGCGCCGCTCGTCATCTTCGTCCACGGCTTCCCCGAAAGCTGGTATAGCTGGCGCCATCAGCTCGGACCGGTGGCGCAAGCCGGTTACACCGCCTGTGCAATCGACGTGCGCGGCTACGGCGGATCGGACAAGCCGCAGGCCATCGAGGAATATGCGCTCGAAAAGATCGTCGGCGACCTTGTCGGGCTGAAAACGGCGCTCTCACCCGAGCGGAAGGCGATCCTGGTCGGCCACGACTGGGGTGCGCCGATCGTGTGGAACACAGCTCTGACGAACCCGGATCATTTCCGCGCCGTCGCGGGCCTGTCGGTACCGTTTGCCGGTGTACCGCAGCGCCCCTTTACCGAAGTTTTCCGCCAGCATTTCACCGACAAGGGCAAATTCTTCTACCAGGAATATTTTCAGGAGCCCGGCGTTGCCGAAGCCGAGGCGGAAAAGGATCCGCGCGATTTCGTCCAGCGGATGATGTACGCGATCAGCGGCGATGCGCCCCCCGGCAATCATTTCGACAAACCCTACGGGGCGACCTTTCTGGAGGGCCTGCCCGATCCCGCGCCGGTCGCCTGGCTGACCGAGGACGATCTCGATTTCTACGAGGCCGAATTCCGCCAGTCCGGTTTTCGCGGACCGCTCAATCGCTATCGCAATCACGAGCGCGATTTCGCGTGGCTGCAGGGATATAAGGACCGTAAAATCGAGCAGCCCAGCCTCTTCATCGGCGGGACAAGCGATCCGGCGACCTTCCTGTTCGGGGCGGTGAGCGATCCTGTCGCCATGATGCGGATGTTCGCGCCCAAGGTGGAGGGGCATATCCTGTCAGGTGTGGGTCATTGGACGCAGCAGGAAAAGCCGGAAGCGGTCACGCGCATCCTTATCGACTGGCTGGAGGGGCTGGAGGCCTGACCAGGCTGCGCCGCGATACCGATCGTATAGGAAGCATCGGCCCCGCCAGAAGAACGGTTGATCCACACCGAGTCGCTTTCCGGCATCACCGGTCGGAACTGCGCGCTGAAAGGACGGCAGTAGCACCCCCGTAAATTTACCGAAGCGCCATTCAGCGCGAATTAGGACGCCTTGGTGTATTTTTGCGCTTCCATGGAGGAAACTGCGTGAAAATCGTCGAGCGTTTCGACCGGATGATCGGATTCTCCGGTGAAGACGCGAACTTGGTCGAGTTCGGCAGAGAGCGCATCCGCTCCGTACGCGACATCATTTTCGTCTATTATCTTGCGATCCTGGTGCCTTTCGCCAGCATTGCAGCGAGTTTTCCTGATCGACTTCCGACACAAATTGTCGGAGGATTTCTTCTGTTGGCAGTATTGCTGCGCTTTCGTCACTGGGTGTCGCCTCCAGTCGAGGGCCAGAGCGAGGACACCAATGCGGCCACCGCCCGCTTTACGGGCGTCATGGTCGTCATGTTGTCGTGCGTTCAGGCGTATTTCTACATCGATCTGGTTTTCGAGATTGACGCAGCCGGTCCGGACGCTTTCTTGTGGCTGAAGGTTTTGGGCGTCGGCCTGCTTGCGGCCCTGACGCAAGGGGCCGCGCTGAGTGGCATCATCTATGCCTCGCGCGTCGCCTTTGCGTGCTTCGCTTTTCCCCTGGTTCTGCTCGCCGCCTTTCGATTTCCAAACGGACTCCTCGCCGTTCCCATCGCGGGAGCGGTGCTGACTGCCATCTCCTTCTATCTTGCGGAGCTGAGCCACAAGACGCGCCTGAAGCTCTTCGGCGCGCAGGTCGATGCCGACGAAGCTTTGTTGGAGGCGGAGAAAACCAATTTCGACCTGATGGAGGCACGGCGCAGCGCACAATATCGCGCGGAGTTCGATGGCTTGACCGGGGTCCGCAATCGCTACGCCTTCATTCGCGACGTCGAAGCCGCTCTTCTGAACGGGCAAGGCGGGATGCTGGCGGTGATCGATCTCGATCGCTTCAAGCCGATCAACGATCTGTATGGGCATTTTGCCGGCGATCTCGTCCTGCGGTTCGTCGCGCGACGTCTCCAAAGGGCGCTTCCCGGCTCGGCTATCGTTGGCAGGCTTGGTGGGGACGAGTTTGGAGTGTTCGTCGGCGGCACATCGAACACACAGGAATTGGGCGAGCTTGCGTCCCATTGCGATCGTGCGTTGATGCGCCTGCGCCGCCCCATGCGCATGTCCGGTTCGCTGGTGACGATCGGAAGCAGCGCGGGCGGCAGAATTCTCTATTGCCCTGAGATCGGCGTTGCGCAGGCATTGCAGGACGCCGATTCCGCCCTCTACGTAGCCAAGCGCGAAGGATTGGATACGATCCGGGTCTTCGACGATGCCATCAGGATCGATGCCACACGCCTGAACGCGATCGAGGCGGCGATGTCGAAACGCGGCGCACTAGAACAGTTCTCGCTCGCCTATCAGCCGATCGTCAATTTGAGGAACGGCAAACTATCCTCGTTTGAGGCCCTTGCGCGCTGGTACCATCCGACGCTCGGCGAAATCTCACCGTCCCAATTCATACCCATCGCAGAGCGCACCGGGACAATCCGCGACATAACGACCGCGCTGCTGTGTAAGGCGTTGCAATTTGCAAGCCGCTGGGATTCAGACTGCCGCCTCTCGTTCAATCTGAGCGCTGCCCATATCTGCGCAGAGGATGCCGCAGGCGAGATCGTCTCGCTGGTCGAGCAGAGCGGCTTTCCCCTCCATCGCCTGCAGTTGGAAATTACCGAAACGGCGATGATGATCAATTTCGACGCCGCCCGGCGCAATATCGAGGAGTTGCGCCAGGCGGGGTGCCGCATCGTGCTGGACGATTTCGGCGCAGGCTTCGCCTCGCTGGTCTATCTGCGCGAAATCCGGTTCGACAAGGTGAAGATCGACGGATCGCTGATTCAGGAAGCTCGCAACAGTGCCGGTCGGGATATGCTGAACGGCGTCATCAAGATGCTGTCGGCGATGAAGCTTGAAAGCGTCGCCGAATTTATCGCGACCGAGGAGGACCGCGATACCGCTCTCCATTTGGGGGCCAATTTCGGTCAGGGCTATTTCCTCGGACAGCCTTTGCCAGAAGCGGAGGTTTTGGCGCTTCTGGAGCGCAAAAAGCGCAAGGCCGCCGCCGCGAAGATGGCTTCGCTGGAGCGTCGATCGGGAAAGGAGCGGCGCTTCAAGTGGAAGGTGCATTGATGCGGTCGCAAACGCGGGCCAGCCGCGGCTGACACCGCCCGCTTTGCCCGAGCCCGCTTTCCCTTTCGATCGCGCCTCTGTATAGGCGGGGCAAATCCCCGATGGCCTATATTCGATGACTCAATCCACCGCTCCCCTTGCCATGCCTGCCGACTGGCGGGACTTCTTCGCGCTGACCAAGCCGCGGGTGATGACACTGGTCGTGTTTACGGGCCTGTGCGGCCTGCTTGCCGCGCCGGGATCGATCAATCCGGTGCTCGGCTTCACCGCGATCCTGTGCATCGCACTGGGCGCGGGCGGGGCGGCCACGCTCAACCAGTGGTGGGAAGCCGATATCGATGCGGGGATGAAGCGCACGTCCAACCGCCCGCTCCCTACCGGGCGGATGCGGCGCGAGGATGCGCGCGATTTCGGCATCATGCTGTCCGCCGGATCGGTGATGGTGATGGGGCTGGCGATCGGTTGGCTCGCCGCCGCGATCCTGGCTGTCTCGATCGTCTATTACGCGGTCGTCTACACGATCTGGCTGAAACCGCGCACGCCGCAGAATATCGTGATCGGAGGAGGGGCGGGCGCCTTCCCTCCGCTGATCGGGTGGATCGCGGTGACGGGAGAGATCACGGCGATGCCGATCCTCCTCTTCGCGATCATCTTCGTATGGACCCCGCCGCATTTCTGGGCACTCGCCCTGTTCGTCCAGTCGGATTACGCCAAGGTCGGGATTCCGATGATGCCGGTGGTGCGGGGCGAGAAATCCACCCGCCGCCAGATCGTCGCCTATTGCGTGGCGCTGGTGCCCGTCGCGGTTGCCCCGTGGGCGATCGGCGGTACGGGCCCGGTCTACGGGATTGCGGCGCTCGCACTGACGTTTGCCTTCCTTGCGCTTTCGCTGCCGGTCGGAATGCGGCAAGCGGTACCGGGCGATGGAATGCGGCCTGAAAAGCGACTGTTCGCCTTCAGCGTGTTCTACCTGTTCGCCCTGTTCGCCGCGCTGGTCGCCGACCGCCTGCTGATCGATGCCGGAGTAATCGCATGACGCCCGAGGAAGAGACCGAACTGAAGCGCCGCCAGAAGACGCGCAATCTGGTGCTGGCCGGGGTGCTGCTGTTCCTGGTCGTGCTGTTCTACGCCATCACCATCGTTCGCATGGGAGACTGACCGTGGCGACTGCGCCTCTCGAAAACCGCAATTCCCGCACTGCCCTCTATGCCTTGCTGGGCGCGCTGTTCATGCTGGGCATGGGCTATGCCGCAGTGCCGCTTTACGATCTTTTCTGCCGCGTCACCGGCTTCGGCGGGACGACGCAGCGCGCCAGCGAAAGCGATGCCAATATCGCCGCGCAGGCCGCGCTGAGCGCCGGGGCGAAGGCGATTTCGGTGCGCTTCGATGCCAGCACCGCGCGTGATGTGCCGTGGACGTTCCAGCCGGTCCAATCGACCGATACCGTCCAGATCGGCCAGCGCGACATGGCTTTCTACACCGCGCGCAACAATAGCGACGTGCCCATCACCGGCACGGCCACCTTCAATGTCGAACCGGAACAGACCGGGCGCTATTTCAACAAGATCCAGTGTTTCTGCTTCACCGAACAGACCCTTATGCCGGGCCAGGAAGTCCGCATGCCGGTGCTGTATTACATCGACCCCGCGATCCTCGAAGACGAGAACGCCAAGGACGTCGAACAGATCACGCTGAGCTACACCTTCCACAAGGCGAAGGATTCGCCCGAAGGGTGAGCGGGACGCCTGCGATAGGGAAACCGGACACTAGCCCCTAGACCATCGGCCACGCGCGCGATAAGGGCGAAGGCGACAGACCAACAGGACGATACGAGACCATGGCCGGCACCGTAAATCACGACTACCACATTCTCGAACCCGATATCTGGCCGTTCGTCGGCTCGCTGTCGGCGCTGGTGTTCACCACCGGCATGGTATTCTTCATGCACGACATGGCGGGTGGATACCTGATCCTGGGTCTCGGCATCGCCGGTCTTATCGCCACCTTCTTCACCTGGTTCTCCAACATCGTGAAGGAAGCCGAGCGCGGCGACCACACGCCGGTGGTCCAGCTGCACATGCGCTACGGGATGATCCTGTTCATCGCTTCCGAAGTCATGTTCTTCGTCGGCTGGTTCTGGAGCTGGTTCGACTTCTCGCTGTTCCCCAGCGTTCTGTCCGAAGTGGTCGGCGGGGTCTGGCCGCCCGAAGCGATCGAGGCGGTGATCGATCCATTCAGCCTGCCGCTGCTCAACACGCTGATCCTGCTGTGTTCTGGCACCACGGTGACCTGGGCGCACCATTCGCTGATCCATGGCGATCGCGAAGGCCTCAAAAAGGGCCTGTGGGCCACGATCCTTCTCGGCGTGGTGTTCAGCTTCATCCAGGCTTACGAATACATGCACGCCCCGTTCGCATTCGGCGGCAACACCTATTCGAGCGCCTTCTACATGGCGACCGGCTTCCACGGTTTCCACGTTCTGATCGGCACGATCTTCCTGATCGTCTGCCTGCGCCGCACCTATCTCGGCCACTTCACCCCGCGCCAGCATTTCGGCTTCGAAGCGGCGGCGTGGTACTGGCACTTCGTCGACGTGGTGTGGCTGTTCCTCTTCGTGGTCGTCTATGTCTGGGGCGGCTGGGGCGCGGAAATCCATTGACGGAGCAGCCCGGTTCTCCGGACGATACGCCGGAAAACACGAAAGGGCGGCCCTCTCTCGCAGAGGCCGCCCTTTTCGGTTGCTGCCCGCGCTGCGACGCGCGAACGCTGTTCGACGGTCCGGTGAAATTCGCGGAGCGGTGCCGCGCCTGCGGGCTCGATTTCACGCGCTTCAATGTGGGCGACGGTCCGGCAGGCTTTCTGACGCTGATCATCGGCGCGCTCATTACCGGGCTTGCGATCTGGCTCGACCTGTCGGTGCGCCCGCCGTTCTGGGTGCATATCGTGATCTGGGTTCCGGTCACAGTGGCGGCGGTGCTGGCAGGGCTTCGCGTGTCCAAGGCGCTGCTCCTGATCGCGGAATACCGCAACAAGGCCGGTGAAGCGGGGCGCGACGAGTGAGACGCGTGCCCATATTCGCCACGATAGTCGTCCTCGCCGCCGCTGCGGTCATGGTCGCACTCGGCGTGTGGCAATTGCAGCGGTTGGAACAGAAGGAGGCGCTGCTCGCGCGCTACGCCGCCGCCGAAGGCATCGCCGCCCCGGTCGCCTTCCCGATTCGAGGGGACGGGGAGCAGGACTGGTTCCGCCGCAGTTCGCTCGACTGCCTGCGCGTGCTCGGCGTCCAGCCCACTGCCGGACGCAGTGCAAGCGGGCAGAGCGGCTGGGCGCAGCGCGCCTCGTGCGAGGTGAAGGGGGCGAGCGCGCCTGTGGCCATCGATCTCGGCTGGACGCGCGAACCGGCCGCGGCTGAATGGAGCGGAGGCGAGGTTACGGGGGTGATCGCGCCCGGGCCGCGGCTCGTCGCCAGCGAACCGCCGGTCGCGGGGCTCGAACCGCTTGCCCGCCCCGATCCTTCGGGGATTCCGAACAATCATCTGGCCTATGCGGGCCAGTGGTTCTTCTTCGCGCTCACTGCGCTGGTGATCTACTGGCTTGCGCTGAGGCGGCGTCGCCCATCGGCGTGAGCCGATCTTCACGGGCGTAAAGCGGGCCTCGCTTGCTCGCTTGGCCCGGCGGAGCTAACCGGCGGACCCATGCGATATATCTCCACTCGCGGCGCGGCGCCCACGCTCGATTTCGCCGAGGTCACGCTGACAGGTCTTGCCAGCGATGGCGGGCTGTACCTGCCCGAACGCTGGCCGGAGTTTTCCTCCGCCGAGATCGCGGCGATGCGCGGCCTGCCCTACGCGGAGCTGGCGGCGCGCGTGATGCAGCCCTTCGTCGGGGACAGCCTTTCTTCAGAGCGTCTGCGCGAATTGTGCGAGCAGGCCTATGGCCGGTTCGCGCATGCTGCGGTGACACCTCTGGTCCAGCTCGACGACCGTCAGTGGCTGCTCGAACTGTTCCACGGGCCGACGCTTGCCTTCAAGGATGTGGCCCTGCAATTGCTCGGCCTGCTGTTCGAGGAGTTTCTCGCGCGCGACGACAGCCGCCTTACCATCGTGGGCGCGACCAGCGGGGATACCGGCAGCGCCGCGATAGATGCGGTTGCGGGGCGCGAGAATGTCGAGATCTTCATGCTGCACCCCGCAGGCCGGGTGAGCGATGTTCAGCGCCGCCAGATGACGACGGTGCTGGCGCCCAACGTCTACAACATCGCTATCGACGGCAGTTTCGACGATGCGCAGGCGATGGTGAAGCGGATCTTCGCCGACGAGGACGTAACCGCGAAACACCGGATCGGGGCGGTCAATTCGATCAATTGGGCGCGGCTGATGGCGCAGGTGGTCTATTATTTCACTTCCGCGCTTCAGCTCGGCGGGCCCGAGCGCCGCATCGCCTTCAGCGTGCCGACGGGCAATTTCGGCGATGTGTTCGCAGGCCATGTCGCCGCGCGCATGGGCCTTCCGATCGAACGGCTGGTGGTAGCCACCAATGTGAACGACATTCTCCACCGCGCGCTGTCCGATGGGGATTACTCCGCCGGAGACGTCACGCCTACGGCCTCGCCCAGCATGGACATCCAGGTCAGTTCCAATTTCGAACGGCTGCTGTTCGATGTCGGCGGGCGTGACGGCGTGGCAATGGCGGACCAGATGCGCGGCTTCGAAGGCGCGCGGGCCATGCGGTTGACGGACGCGCAGCGCGGCGGCGCTGCCCTGTTCGCCAGCGCGCGCGCCGATGCGCACGATATGGCGGCGGCGATGCGCTGGGCTTATGAGGAAGCGGGCGAGATCATCGATCCCCACACCGCGATCGGCCTGCATGCGGCGCGGCTTCAGGATCTGCCCGCCACTGTGCCCACGGTCACGCTCGCCACCGCACACCCGGCCAAGTTCCGCGATGCGGTGGAGCGGGCCACGGGCACGCGCCCCCCACTGCCCACCCGCGTCGGCGACCTGTTCGCGCGCGAGGAGCGCTTCGACGAATTGCCGGGCGATTACGAGGCGGTGAAGGCGCATATCCTCGCCAAGGCGCGCTGATGGCGGAGCTGGTCCGCAATCCGGTTCTGATGGTGGGCGAAGGGTGGGATGCCTATCGCCTGCTCGACAGTGGGCATGGCCGCAAGTTCGAGGCCTACGGCCCCTTTCGCTTCATCCGGCCCGAACCGCAGGCCCTGTGGGCGCCGCGCCTTGCCGAATGGGACGCGCATGGCGAATTCGTGCCGGGCAGCGACGAGGATGGAGGCGGGCGGTGGCAGCTATCGCCGGACGTTCCCGAAGATGGCTGGGAACTGGGCTGGGGCGACACTGTGCGCTTCACCGCCCAGTGTACGCCGTTCCGCCATCTCGGCTTCTTCCCAGACATGGCCCCGGTGTGGGACTGGATGGGCGAGCGACTCAAAGGGCGCGCGGGCGAACCGCGCCCCACGCTCAACCTGTTCGGCTATACCGGGGTGGGATCGCTCGCGCTGAGCGGGCACGGCCCCGTCACCCATGTCGATGCGAGCAAGAAATCGGTCGCTCAGGCGCGCGAGAACGCGGCTCTTTCGGGACTCGAGGACCGGCCGATCCGCTGGCTGGTGGACGATGCGATGAAGTTCGCCAGCCGCGAAGTGCGGCGCGAAAATCGCTATGACGGCATTATCCTCGACCCGCCGAAATTCGGGCGCGGGCCGAAGAACGAGACCTGGCGGATCGAGGAGGGGCTGGCGCCGCTGGTCTCGGATTGCCGCCAGCTGCTCGATGCGGACAGCCGCTTCCTCTTCCTGACCGTCTATGCCGTCCGCATGAGCAGCCTCGCGCTCGGCGGGTTGCTGGCAGAGGTGTTCGCCGACCTGCCCGGCACGATCGAGCACGGCGATCTGGCGGTTGCGGAACAGGGCGACGATCCGCGCCTGCTTCCCACCGCGATCTTCGCGCGCTGGTCCAATCCGGGCTAGGGCGGACGCATGACCGATTCGCTCATCCTCGAAATCGCCGATTTCGAACACGACGTGCTCACCGGAATCTATTCCGAGGAGACCGGCAAGCCTCAACCGCTGCGCTTCACGATCCAGGCGCGGATGAAGCCGCTGGACCAGTACGATCCCGACACCTCGCTCGAACATTCCAAGAATTACATGGATCTGAAGTTCGCCGCGTCCGGGGCACTGCCGGAAGGCGTGCATTTCAAGCTGATCGAAGCCGTGGCGGACCACATCTGCGAGACCCTGTTCCTGCAGGATAAGCGGATCGAGGCGGTGACGGTGAAGATCGTGAAACTCGCCATTGCCGAAGCGGGCGAGAAGATCGGCATCACGCTCCACCGTGAGCGGCGCTGATGCGGCGAGTGACCGTGGTCGACCTGCCCGCGGCACCGCTCGCCGCGTCGGGCGCGTTCCATCGCGATCATCTCGCGTCGGTCGAAGCGATCATGACGAGCGGTGAGGATGTGATGATCGCCCTGCCGCCGGCCGATCATACGCACCGCGAATGGCGGCTGGCGCTCGCCACGGGTCTTGCGCGCGCCCACGCGCCAGCCCGCGCCAATGTGGTCGCTGGAGAAGGCGACGTGCTGGACGCTTTCGAAGCCTATCTCGCCGAAGCGCCCGGAATAACCGGCCAATATCTCGAAGGGGATGGCCAGGGCGCGGGCGATCCGGCACAATAGGGCGTTCATGCTCGTCGACACATTCCAACGCCGCATCACCTATCTGCGCCTGTCGGTCACCGATCGGTGCGATCTGCGATGCACCTATTGCATGCCGGAAAAGATGCGCTTCCTCCCCAAGGCGGAAGTGCTCACGCTGGAAGAGCTGCATCGGCTGGCCACGGCGTTCATCGCCCACGGCGTCCGGCGTATCCGCCTGACCGGCGGCGAACCGCTGGTCCGGCGCGACATGATGGATCTGGTCCGCGCACTGGGGCGGCAGATTGGAACCGGTCTCGACGAAGTCACGCTTACCACCAACGGCACGCAATTGGCGCAGCATGCCGACGCTCTGGCGGCGGCAGGCGTCATGCGCGTCAACGTCTCGCTCGACACGCGCGACCGGGCGCTGTTTGCCGAACTGACCCGGCGCGATGCGCTGGACAAGGTGATGGAAGGGATCGCTGCGGCCAAGGCTGCGGGGCTGGAGGTCAAGCTCAACACGGTGGCGCTGAAGGGCCGGAACGAGGACGAGTTGCCCGACCTGATCGCCTGGGCGCATTCCGAAGGCCATTCGGTCACTCTGATTGAAGCGATGCCTCTGGGCGAGGTGGACGAGGATCGGTTCGATCATTTCCTTTCGCTCGAAACCGTTCGCGCCCGGCTGGAAGAACGCTGGACGCTGACCTCGTCCGATCACCGGACCGGCGGCCCGGCGCGTTATTTTGACGTTGCTGAAACAGGCGGCAGGCTCGGCCTGATAACGCCGCTGACTCAGAATTTCTGCGAAGGCTGCAACCGGGTGCGAGTGACCACCACCGGCCAACTCTATCCCTGCCTCGGCGGCGGAGAGCGCGTCGATCTGCGCGCCGCCTTGCGCGAGGGTGACGGAGACGGCGCGTTGCAGGCCGCGATGCAGCGCGCGATGGCGATCAAGCCCCTGCGCCATTCCTTTGCGATCGACGGGCCGGGCGAAGCGCCCTCGCAACCGCGCCATATGTCGGTGACGGGCGGCTGATGGCGGTCCGGATCGTCTTTCTCGGCCCGCTGCGCGAGGCGGCGGGCACCGACTCGCTCGAAGTGTCCGCACCGCTCGATTGGGACGGATTGCTGGCGGTGGCCGGCTCCGTCGTGGCCGAGCAATTGCGGAGCGCCCGCGTCCATGTCGCTTGCGCGGGAGAAGTTCTGGCCGACAAGACCGCGCTGCGAGCCGAGGATGGCGACGAAGTGGCGCTGCTCCCACCGGTCAGCGGTGGCTAGGCTGACCCTCGAAAGCCCGGCGGATGTCCGCCTGCTCGACAAGGGGCTGTCGGCGGGCGAGGCGCTGGCCGCGTTCAATGCAATGCACGATCAGGCGGGCGGGATCGCCAGCTTTCTCGGCAAGGTGCGGCCGGGTGAGGACGTAAAGGCGCTCGAACTTACGCATTACGAACCGCTGACTTTGCCGGGCATGGAAAAGCTCGCCGGGCAGGCGCTGGATCGATTCGCGCTCGACGGGGTGCTCGTCTGGCACCGGGTCGGCACGATGCAGCCGGGCGAGGGGATCGTGCTGGTGGCCGCCGCCGCGCGCCATCGCCGCGCCGCGTTCGATGCGGTCGATTATCTGATGGACCACCTCAAATCCGCCGCATGGTTCTGGAAGCGCGAACGGCGCGGAGACGGTGCGAACGGCGCCTGGCACTGGATCGAACCGCGTGGCGACGACCATGCGGCGCTGGCCCGCTGGCAATAAATTTCTCCCGTTTGATCGAGATCAAGGTGCGCGCGCCGCGATCGGCGCATTCCTGCTCCCACAGCAACGGGAGTACAGACAATGTCCAAGCACATCGCACGAGACCGGATGGCGCAGCGGGCCCGGATCCATGCAGAGCCGATCGCAACCCAGCGCAAGTCCGCGCCGGATGTCCTTCCCGATATCCTCCCCGCCTTGCACGCCGATCCGGTGCAGCCGGTCGTCGTCGACCGCAGCTTCGAAATGCCGGTCGCGCTCTATGCTGCGACGGTGGCCCTCTATCTGGGTTTCGTGGCGGTCATGGCCGTCGGTTTCGCCAGCCCCGGCCTTGCCATTCCGATGGTGATCTTCGCGCTGTTCATCGTGGCAGGTTTCGGCGTTCCGGCGCTGTGGACAGGGATCGCTCCGGACCATGGCAAGCGTCCCCTGAAACTGCAGCAACTGATGCGCCGGGGAATCGCGACCTATACGGGCCGGCTCGAAGGGGGCGACGCGGCGATCCAGATGCTGATCCTGCCGGTGCTGATCCTGGGTTGGGGGATGGCGGTAGTGACGATCCGCGCCTTCGTGTGATCGTCATTGCGCCGCAGCGGAGAGGAGCGCGGGGTCGATCAGTTCGATCCCGCGCTTTCCGGTGCGTGCAATCGCTCCCTCGCGTTCGAGAGCGGTGATCTGTCGACTGACGGTCTCGATGGTGAGACCGAGGAAACTGGCCAGGTCGCCGCGCGACAAAGGCAGGTCGAATGTCCGCGCCGGGTGGCACGGCGAATCGCTGGCGGCGCGGGCGAATTCGATGAGGATCGCGGCAACCCGCGCCCGGGCCGAGGTCTTGCTTCCGATCGCCAGTAGAGCCCGGCTGGCATGGAGGTCTTCCTGCGCGCGGCGGAGCAGCGCACGCGACAGCGCCGGATAGCGCGCGATCGCCGAGTCCATGTCCGGCCCGGCGAACACGCACAACCGGCTATCGGCGAGAGCGATCACGTCATAGGCGGCGAAAGGCTGGAAGAACTCGCCGACAAATCCGGAAGGATGGACGAGGGCCAGGATATGTTCGCTTCCATCGGCATCGAGGCTCGCGATCTTGAGCGCGCCCGAAACCAGCGTGGCGCAGCTGGTTACTGGATCGCCCGCCGCGAACAGCGTCTGGCCGCGTGCGAGGGTGCGGGTATGCCCGGCCTCGGCCAGCGCCGCCCGCTCTTCGGGGGCGAGTACGGCGCATGCGGCGCGGTCGCGCACCGGACACGAGGCGCAGGCGAGGCTCATGCGTTCAGCGCACCCGCGCTCGTAGATCGGCGAGTGTCCGGTCTTCCTCCTGCACCAGCGCCAGCAGGGACTGGCGTGCGTCCGTAAGAGCGGGCGTGGTCGTCCCTTCGACGCTCGCCGCGATGTAGAGCAGGTCGACATCCGCGAGAGCGATTGCGGTTACGCTGCGGATCGAATCGAGATCGGCTAGCGCGACTTGCGCGGAGGCCCAGGCATCGCTGCCGACGCTCGCGCCATTGGCCGCCGAAGCGAGGCGCGATGCGCGCGGGGCTGCTTGCGTGAAACGCGCATGGGCGCTGCGGCCCTGTTCCAGCAAAGCGGCGAGGCGTTGATCGAGCGGGCCGTCGAGAGGCACTTCGACCGGCGGCACGTCGATGGGATCGCCCGGAATCGGCTCGTACCGCCCCTCCACCCGCTCGACATCGCGGATGGCCAGCGAGGGATATGCGCCATCGGGCGCGGTCTGGCACGCGGCGAGGGCGGGGAGGAGGACGATCGCGGCGATAAGGGCTGGACGCATGGTGCTGTCCTGATAGCACGGCGGCGGCCCGACGCCAGCGCGGAGCTATCGAGCAAGCG
The DNA here is from genome assembly GCF_001635685.1 of Erythrobacter sp. HI0063. GTDB lineage: Bacteria > Pseudomonadota > Alphaproteobacteria > Sphingomonadales > Sphingomonadaceae > Qipengyuania. The sequence continues at coordinate 82,364 of NZ_LWFF01000274.1, read as the reverse complement.
GTTCGGAAGATTCCGGCGTTGACTTCGCGAGCGGGTTACCTTAACGGCACCGTTCTTTCCGGGGCTGCTTTCGGCGGCCTGACGGGCGCGCCGCGCTTTTACTCGAATTCGTCGAGGGGGAACGCGGCAAAACAAACTGATTGAGAGATAAGCACCATGTTCGCAGTCGTGCGTACGGGCGGCAAGCAGTACCGGGTTGCCGCCGGAGACAAGATCGCGGTCGAGAAGCTGGCGGGCGATGCCGGCGACACGATCACGCTGGGCGACGTTCTGCTCGCCGGTGAAGGCGAAAAGATGGAAGATGCGGGCAAGGTTACCGTGTCGGCCGAGATCATCGCTCAGGCGAAGAGCGAGAAGGTCACCGTCTTCAAGAAGCGCCGCCGCCACAATTACCGCCGCAAGGCCGGTCATCGCCAGCAGATGACGCTGCTGCGCATCACTGCGGTTGGCGATTCGAAGGCCGAAAAGAAGGCCGCGTCGAAGAAGGAAGCTGCTCCCAAGGCTGACGATACGGCAGCGCCGAAGGCGAAGAAGGCCGCTCCGAAGAAGGATGCGGCGCCCGCCAAGTCCGGCACGCACGAAACCGAGACGGGCGCGAAGGCTCCCGCCAAGAAGGCAGCGCCCAAGAAGGCCGCCGCCAAGTCCGAAGACAAGAAGTAAGGATCGCTAACCATGGCACATAAAAAAGCAGGTGGTTCGTCCCGCAACGGTCGCGATTCGGCCGGCCGTCGTCTCGGCGTGAAGAAGTTCGGCAGCCAGGACGTGGTCGCCGGTAACATTATCGTGCGCCAGCGCGGCACCAAGTTCTACCCGGGCAGCAATGTCGGCATGGGCAAGGACCACACGCTGTTCGCGCTTACCGATGGAATCGTGCGATTCCACGCGGGCAAGCTCGGCCGCAAATACGTATCGGTCGACATGCAGGCGCAAGCCGCGGAATAACCGGACGGTTCGATAAGGGGATCGTCCATCGGGACGGTCCCAGCCGGGTTTACCACCGGCATTCGTAGAGGGAGATGGGACCAGCCCGATTTGTCGGGGAGGTTCCGCTCCCTTTTATCGTTTCTCCCTCTGCAACCGACACGGCGAAACTTTGTTTCGTCATCACGCAATCGTCACGCGGCCGGCCTAGGAGACCTGCACGTGGTTCGAAGGGGAGACAGACGATGTTCCATGTGACCGAAAGGCTGCTGTTGCGGCCTGCCTGGCCGGAAGATGCCGAAGCGATTTTCGGCGGTATCGCGGACGAAGGTGTGGTCCGTAATCTGGCGAGTGCGCCGTGGCCCTACAGCCGCGAAGATGCGCAGACCTTCGTCCTGCGCGCTCAGCGCGATTCGTATCCCCGTTTCCTCATCACCTCGCAGTCCCGGCTCGTCGGGTGCATCGGCATCGATCAGAATGGCGACTCGGGGCCAGGCGCTGCCGAACTCGGTTACTGGATAGCCCGCCCGTATTGGGGGCGCGGTTTCGCGACCGAGGCGACGCGCGCTGTGATCGAAATTGCCCGGCTGTTGGGGCACGCCCGCCTGTCCGCAGGCCATTTCGCGGACAATCCGGCATCGGGGCGCGTGCTGCGAAAGGCCGGGTTCAAGCCGACCGGCCAGATCGCAAAGCGCCATAGCTGCGGCAGAGGCGGTGCAGCCGATTGTGTGATGTTTGCGCTAGATCTTCAGGATGCACCGCAATTGCCGGTCGCCGCCTGAGCTCGGTGCCATAATGCGACAAAAAAGGCCCCGCGATGTCTCGCGGGGCCTTTTTTCGTTTTCGAGCGGAGCGCCTATTCGGCGGGCATCAGCGCGTCGGAAAATTCGCCGTCGTATTTTCCGATGAGCGCGCGATCGTCATGATCCCACGGGTGGAAGCCAGGCTTGAAATAGGACAGCCAGGGAAGGGCCAAGCGGCGGATGACGCCGGGCGTGACCGCAAGGTACTTGAACAGGCCCCACCGCGCCTTCCAGCCAGTGATACCGTCCTGTTCGAGCAGCATCAGCGTGTCGATCCAGCGATTCTTGAGGAAGCGTCCGGTGACGATCAGCATGACGAGGTTGCGGACCCGCCAGCGGCGCCAGGCGCTCCAATCGCGAGTCGCGTGGTTCCAGGTGTCGTAGGCGACGCCCTTGTGCTCGATCTCCTCGACCGCATGCCAGCGCCACATGGCGGCGACTTCCGGATCGGAGATCTCGAAATGCTTTGGGTTCTGGAGAAATTCCGCCGCGATCATGGCGGTGAAATGTTCGAGCGCCATGGTGACGGCCAGATTGGCGATCGCCGGACGGCCCTTGGTGAGGGCGAGCAATTCCTCGACGCGCTTGTCGATCGCCTTGATGTCGTAGCCATGGTCTTCGGCGAGGCGATTGAAGGCAATGTGTTCGCGCGTGTGATTGATTTCCTGCCTTACGAAAGCGCGGATTTCAGCCGTTAGCTTGGGGTCGGCGCCGTCGCCACCCTGGGGGCGGTGCGCCTTCACCGCTTCGATGAAAAAGGCCTCGCCGCGCGGAAAGGTGGCGGACAGCCCGTTGTGCCAGGCAGTGCCGAACGGTTCGCCCGCCCACCAGCGCTTGGGCGTGGCGTCGCGATTGAAGCGCTCGTCGCGCACGGTGATGGTCAGATCGGCGGGCGTCGGCGCGCCGATCGGCTTGGCGGTCTCGAAACCAGTCTGTGCGTTCATGGATAAAGGTCCGGTATACGTTACTGACAGAGATGTAAGTAAGGCTTACTGACAAGAGTGTCAATAAGGTCCAATGCTTCTCGCAAGAATTTAGAGCGAGAGGCTGAACCGCGTATTTTTCCGATGCGGCTTGCCGCGCGGGTCTGGGCGATCTAGGTTTTTCCGCACCATAAAGTTTCCCCATAAAGTTTCTCAGCCGAACAGGTTTCCCTTCCGTCGCAATGGCCACCCGTAAGCGTCTCAGCCCCGAAGAATCGCGCCTCGCCGCTCTCGAAGCGGCGCGGGGACTGCTGATCGAGACCGGGCCGCAATCGGTCACGCTGAAGGCCGTGGCGGGGCGTATCGACCGCACGCATGCCAATCTGCTGCACCATTTCGGGTCGGCGGCGGGCCTTCAGAAGGCATTGGCCGGTCATCTGGCTGCGACCGTGTGCGATGCCATCGCCGATGCGGTGCGCGCCACGCGTGCCGGCCTCGGCACCCCGCGCGAAGTTGTCGATCTGGCATTCGATGCCTTCGACAAGGAAGGGGCGGGGCAACTCGCCAGCTGGATGATCCTGACCGGGAACGAGGATGCGCTGGCACCGATCGTGGAGACGATCCACGAATTGATCGACGAGATCGCGCCCGGCGAATGCACCGGTCCAGAAGGGCTGTCGCGCCTGCACGAAGCGACGCTGGCACTGGTGCTGATGGCTATGGGCGATGCGCTGATCGGTAGCGCGCTGACGCGGTCGCTTGGCCTGCCAGACACTGCCGCGCGCGACCGGGCGGAGCGGATGCTGGTCAATTCGATCGCCACGATCGGCGTCGATCTCCCGCCGGGCTAGTTCGCCGGTTCCAGGCTCATCCAGGGCGGCGCGAACGCGGGATCGATATCCGCCACGCGCAGATGATCGACTGCGAGGCCCAGTTCGGGATACGCAGCCTTGCGGCGCTTTTCTTCCGATCGGTCGAGCTGAACGACGACCAGGCGACGATTGACCTTTTGGCGCCAATTCATCCGCGCGGTATTTTCCTGCCCGATATAGCAGCCCTTGGAAAAGCTGACGCCGTTGAGATCGACCGCATTGGTTTCGAGCCACAATATGTCGCCCAATTCGGCCCGCCCCTCGGGCACGCCCAGATGCAGGCGATGCGCGCGCCAGGCGGCATCGGCGCCTTCCCGCTCGTCGGAAGTCTGCTCTTCTTCGGCAGGCGCGAGCCAGCGCTGGCCCAGCTCGCCCAGCCGCGGATCGGCCACTCCTCCATCGCCTTGATGAGCGTGCCAATGGACGGCCACCGTCGGATCAACCGCGATCGCTATCTTACGACGCAGGCGGTAGAGCGAGAGGCGCTTGACCAATTCCTCCGCCAGATCCGCTTCGCACTCGATCAGCAATTCCCTGTCGCCCGAAGGCCAAACGAGAAAATCGAACAGCGCCTTGCCCTGCGCGCTCAAGAGCCCTGCATAGATCGGAAGCGGCTGGTTAAGATCGTTGGTGACGAGGCCCTGGAGAAAGCCTTTGACATCTTCCTCTTCGCTTTCGGGCGTCAGGCGCACGATTGCGCGGTCGAACAGGCGGGTCGGGGCTGGGGCATGCGGCATGGGTGACAGATAGGATGCACCGCGCCATAGGAAAACCCATGGCTTCCCCAGACACGATCACGATCCGCCGCCCCGACGACTGGCACCTCCATTTCCGCGACGGAGAGACCATGCGCGCAGTGGTGCCGCACACGGCCCGCCAGTTTGCCCGCGCGATCGTGATGCCCAATCTGTCGCCCCCGGTGACGACCACTTCCATGGCTGCGGCCTATCGCGACCGGATCGTGGCCGCCGTGCCCGCAGGTGTTGCGTTCACGCCTTTGATGACCGCCTATCTCACCGACGATACCGATCCCGACGATCTGGCCCAGGGTTTCGAATCGGGCGTGCTGACGGCGGCGAAGCTCTATCCGGCGGGCGCCACCACCAATTCGGCGAGCGGCGTGACCGACATTCGCAAGATCGACCGCGTGCTCGAACGCATGGCCGAAATCGGCATGCCGCTCTGCGTCCATGGCGAGGTGACGAGCGCGGATATCGACATTTTCGACCGCGAGGCCGTTTTTATCGAACGCGTGCTGGCGCCGCTGATCGAGCGCCTGCCCGAACTGCGCGTGATCTTCGAACACATCACGACGCGCCAGGCGGTCGATTTCGTGGATTCGGCCGGTGAGAACGTCGCCGCCACGATTACGCCGCAGCATCTCCACATCAATCGCAACGCCATTCTGGTGGGAGGCATCAGGCCGCACATGTACTGCCTCCCCGTCGCCAAGCGCGAGGAGCACCGGCTGGGCCTGCGCAAGGCCGCGACATCGGGCTCCGCCAAATACTTTCTCGGTACCGACAGCGCACCGCACCATCGCCATGCGAAGGAAAGCGATTGCGGTTGTGCGGGCATCTTCAACGCGCCCTTTGCGCTCGAAAGCTATCTCACGGTGTTCGAGGAGGAGGGCGCGATCGACCGCTTCGAAGCCTTCGCCTCGCTGAACGGCCCGCGCTTTTATCGCCTGCCCGTAAACGAAGACGAAGTGACGCTGGAGCGCGCGGACATTCCCGTGCCCGATGAAGTCGATGGCGGCGATGCGCGCGTGGTCCCGTTCCATGCCGGGGAAAGGCTCGGCTGGCGGCTGCGAGCCTGATCGTCAGCCGGCAGGAGCGACGACGCGCGCCGCGCGGGCCTTGGCGACGAGATCCCAGGCGAAGATGATCACCGCCGCCCAGATAAAGCCGAAGCATGCGATCTGGACGGGCTTCAGCGGCTCTTCGAAGACGGTCAGGCCGAGCACGAAGACGATGCTGGGGGCCAGGAACTGGATGAAACCCAGTGTCGAATAGGGCATTCGCCGGGCCGCCACGGCGAACATCAGCAACGGTACAGCGGTCACCAGCCCGCCGAGCGCGATTGCGAAGCTGAGGCCCGGATCGATGGCGAAGGACGATCCGTACCTGGCGGCATACCACCAGGTAACCGCAGCGGAGGGCAGCATGAGCAGCGCCGATTCGATGGTCAGCCCGGGCAGGGCCCCCACCGGAACACGCTTTCTGACCAGCCCGTAGGTTCCGAATGAGCAGGCCAGCGTCAGGCTGATCCACAGCGTGGTTAGCGCGCCGGCGGCAAGCAGCGACACGCCCACTGTCGCCAGTCCGACCGCGCTCCACTGCAAGCGGGTCAGCCGCTCGCCCAGAACGAGCGTGCCGAGCAGGACATTGAAGAGCGGATTGATGTAATAGCCAAGGCTGGCCGCATAGACATTGCCGCGCTGAATCGCCCAGACATAGACGCCCCAGTTTATCGCGATCAGAACCGAGCTCAGCAGCAGCCAGCGCAGGACTTTCCAGTCGGAAAGCGCGGCCCGCACCTGCGGCCATTGGCGGCGCACCAGCACGATCACTGCGCAGATCGGTACCGTCCAAATGATCCGCCAGGCCACGAATTCGAAAGGCGGAACCGCGCTGACGAGGATCAGATAGAGCGGAAAGAAACCCCATATCGTATAGGCGCCGAGTGCCGATGGCAGGCCCGATTTCGCGTCGGTCTGTTCGGGATCGGGATCGGGATCGGCCATTTCGGCGCGCTAGGGCCGGGGTATGACGGCGGCAAGCGCTCATTTCGTCGCCGGATGAAAGTCGTTTCGCCGCAAATCCGGAATCTGTCGTCTCGGTTGCGATCCGTTCAGTTTCGAACGCTTATAGCTGAACATCAGAGGCGGACGAGCCCCGCGCCGCTCTCGCGAAATGAGGAAGGAATACCGACATGACCCTATCGCTCAAGACCGCCGGTCTCGCTCTTGCCGCCACGGGCCTCGCTCTGTCCGGCCCGGCTTCTGCCGCTCCGGCCTACCACACGGCCACCCCTTCGGCGCAGACTTCGGTATTCGGCGAAACCGCGTTCAATCACGGGCGCGACAAATATCGCGATCGCCGTGATTATCGCAATTACGGGCAGCGTTACGACCGCAATTACGCAGAGCCGGTCTATCGCGACACGCAGGTCTGGCGCGGGAATGACGGCCGTTATTACTGCAAGAAAGAAAATGGCACGACCGGGCTGCTGATCGGCGCAGGCGTCGGCGGACTGATCGGACACGAAGTCGCCGGACGCAATGGCGATCGGACGCTTGGCGCGATTCTCGGCGCAGCGGGCGGGGCCCTGCTGGGCCGCGCGATCGACCGATCGAGCACCAAGTGCCGCTAAAGTAGAAACGAACTTCGACCGTGCCCACCCACGGTCGTAGCGCGGACCCTAGGGGACCGTGGAAGGCGTCGCTCGTCCCATGATCGGGGTGGGCGGCGTCTTCGATTCCGTGCCGTAAGATTCAGGCGATCGGCTGTCCCGCGATGGCGCATGCGCCGGCCGCTGCTCTTGATCTTAACGCTTGCGTGCTTACGGCTCCGGAAAATCCTGTCGGAGATTGTCCCATGCGCTTCACCCCTGTCGCTCTTACCATCGCTCTGCCGTTCGTGCTTCTGTCGGCTTGCAGCAACGAACCCGACGCGCAAACTGCGGATGGCGCGAGCGATCCGGCGAGCGAGCAGGCGCTCAATGGCGATCTGATGACCGATCCGGATATGGCCGCCAATAATGAGGGCGATGCGGCGCTCTCGGGTTCGGGCGACGGTTCGGTGCCGACGATCAACACCTCACCCGAGGCGATCGCGGCGGCCCGCAGCCGCGCAGCCGAACTGGTCGGCGGCACGAACGCGCTGCGCCCGGCTCCGGCCCCGCGCGATCTCGGCACCCAGGCCACCGTCACCAAGGCGATGCAGAAGGCTGCGCAGGCAGCAGTCAGCCCGGGCGGCGGGAATTGCGCCGAACAGGTCGAATATTCGACTGCCTGGGCCGCCAAGCTTCCCGGCACCTTCCCGGTCTATCCACGCGGCAACACCAAGGAAGCGGCAGGAACGGACGAAGGCGCATGTGCGCTGCGCGTCGTCAGCTTCCGCTCGCCCGTCCCGCTCGACGAGGTGCTGGCGTTCTATAACACCCGCGCGCTCGCCAACGGCTATTCGGCGGAGCATGTGAAGGCGGCCGGTGACAATATCCTGAGCGGCACCAAGGGCGAAGCGGCTTATGTCGTCTACGGTCGGCGCCTGCCTTCGGGCGTGACCGAAATCGACCTCGTCACCAGCAATCCCTGATCACGCGTCGCTGAGACCCACTCCGATGCTCGCGCGCGGCTGCTCCATTTCGGTGCTGCAGACCGGATAGGCGCAGTAATCCGCGGCATAATAGGCGGCCGGGCGGTGATTGCCGGACAGGCCCACGCCGCCGAAGGGCGCGGCGGAGGATGCGCCGTTGGTGGGGCGGTTCCAATTGAGGATCCCCGCGCGCGCATTGTCCCAGAACCGCTCGAAATCCTCCGGTCCGCCACCCAGAAGCGAGGCGGACAGGCCGTAACGGGTGTTGTTCGCTTCCGCGATCGCGGCGTCGAAATCGGGCACCCGGATCACCTGCAGCAGCGGGCCGAACAGCTCGATATCGGGGCGCTCGTGCATCTCGGTCGTGTCGATAATGGCGGGCGTGAGGAAGGGCCGGTCTTCCTGCGGGCGCTTCATATGCAGGATCGGCTGTCCGCCCCGGCTCATGAGAGCCAGAAAGCTTTCATGCAGCAGATCGGCTGTCTGATTGTCGATCACGCATCCCATGAAAGGCTGGGGATCGGCGAAGGGCTCGTCCACGATCAGCCGCTCGGTCAGTTCCTTGAGCTTGGGCAGGATGCGGTCGTAAACGGAATCGAGGACGATCAAGCGCCGCGCCGCCGTGCATCGCTGGCCCGCCGTGGTGAAGGCGGACTGGATGATGAGCGCCGCCGCATCGTCGATCTTTGGCGTGTCGAGCATGACGATGGGGTTGTTGCCGCCCATTTCGAGCGCCACGATCTTGTTCGGTTCGGTGGCGAGCTTGCGATTGATCGCGATGCCTGCGCGCGCCGATCCGGTGAACAGCACTCCATCGACAAGCCAGTGCCCCACCAGCGCCTTGCCTTCGTCCGGCCCGCCGACCAGAAGCTGCACCACTCCTTCGGGTACCTTCGCGGCGTGGAAGCATTTTACCAGGAATTCCGCCGTCGCAGGCGTTTTCTCGCTGGGTTTGAAGATCACCGTGTTCCCGGCGATCAGCGCCGGAACGATATGGCCATTGGGCAGATGGGCGGGGAAATTATACGGCCCCAACACGGCCATTACGCCATGCGGCTTGTGCCGCACCGCCGCCGTACCGGACAGCGCGCTGTTGAGCTTCTTCTGCCCGGTGCGTTCGGCATAGGCGGAAATAGAGATCTCCACTTTGCCGATGACCGCTTCGACTTCGGTGCGCGCTTCCCACATCGGCTTGCCGGTTTCGCGCGCGATCACTTCGGCGAAAGGTTCGGCCTGACGGCGGACTTCGTTGGCGAAGCGGCGCATCAGCTCCATCCGGTTAGCAACGGGAAGGCGCGACCATTCGGCAAGGGCGGCCCGCGCTCGTTCGATCGCGGCATCCGGATCGCCGATTCCGCCGCGCCACAATTCCCGTCCGGTCGCGGGTTCGAAGGAAACTAGTTCGGAGCTGCTCACGGTCTCAGGGAACCTCATGGATCGGGGTCGGTTGCTCGGTTGCAACGTCGGTTAGGTGCAATCGTGTCCGATTGCGGAAATTTTGCTGGCGTTGCAGATCAGGCGGCTGCGCGCCGCGCAAGCATGTGGTCCGTATCGCTCGCGACGTCAAATCGGTTCGAACGGCGGGGAGGAGGAGAGCGCAGCGACAATACTTCGTGCGACGGTACGAGAGCGTACCGATCGTTTCGACGCCTATCCATTTTCAGCACTTTCCAGATCATTTCCATCGAATTGGTTCGAGATCGCGGCTCGCGCAATTTCGTTACCGGTTTCGAGGTAACCAAGGGGAAAACTCATGCGTTTCCAATTCAGCAAGACGACCGGCCTTTCATTCGGCGCATCGCTCATGGCGATTGCCGCCGTGGGGATCATGCCTTCAACCGCCTCTGCCCAAAGCAATCCCGATGCGGAATGCGTGCTGACGGAGGATCAGGCCAACCCGACCTTGGCCGGCGCGAACGCGACCGGTGACGATGCGCTGGCCTGCGGCGGCGATGCGACTGCAAGAGGTGACGGAGCAACTGCTGTGGGGTCGGGTGCTGTGGCGATCGATACCGATACCAGCGCTTTCGGAAACCAGGCCAATGCTACAGGCTTAGGGGCGACTGCTTATGGTGCTTCGTCCAATGCGGTCGGTGAGAACGCACATGCTATTGGGTATTCGTCCCAAGCTACGCAACGCAATGCGACTGCTGTCGGTGCATTTTCCAGCGCGACTGGGGTAAGTTCGTTTTCGGCCGGGGTAAGCTCTCAGGCCGCCGGCCTCGGCTCGGTCGCTTTGGGTAACGCGTCTGCAGCGCTTGCGGAAAATGCGCACGCTTTGGGTTATGCGGCGCAGGCGTCGGAACGCAATTCTACCGCCGTCGGTGCATTTTCCCGGGCGACTGGGGTAAGTTCGTTTTCGGCTGGCGTAAGCTCTCAGGCCACCGGCCTCGGCTCGGTCGCACTGGGTAATGCATCAGCAGCGCTTGCGGAAAATGCGCACGCTTTGGGTTATGCGGCGCAGGCGTCGGAACGCAATTCTACCGCCGTCGGTGCATTTTCCCGGGCGACTGGGGTAAGTTCGTTTTCGGCCGGGGTAAGCTCTCAGGCCACCGGCCTCGGCTCGGTCGCTTTGGGTAATGCGTCTGCAGCGCTTGCGGAAAACGCGCACGCCTTGGGTTATGCCTCGCAAGCTTCCGGAGTTGACGCACTGGCGGTCGGTGCCTTTTCACGCGCTACCGCACAAAGCACTTCGGCAGTAGGTGGACAAGCGGTCGCCAACCAGGCTGGCGCCTCGGCATTCGGCTGGCAGGCTATGGCGACTGCCGAGCGTGCGCAGGCTTTCGGTCATCTGGCGACCGCGCAGGGCGTGCGTTCGCTAGCCGTGGGTGAGAATGCAGACGCGCAGACCGACAATTCCACTGCGATCGGTAACGAGGCGATCGCCAACGGTATCGACGCGCTGGCGCTTGGCGATACCGCGTTGGCGCAGGGCAATTCGACGACGGCGGTCGGCGGCGAGTCGGTTGCGACCACGCCCGGCTCGACCGCCCTGGGCTGGCAGGCCCGTGCCACCGGCGCGATGGCCACTGCCGTCGGCCATCAGACTACCGCATCGGGCGCACAGAGCTTTGCCGGGGCGGAAGATGCCGTCGCGTCGGGTTCCAACGCGGTTGCGATCGGTAACACTGCGCAGGCAACCGGCGGCGATTCGATCGCGATCGGCGGCAATCGCGATGGCGCTAACGGCCGTGCAACTGTCGCCACTGGCCCGTCGACGACGGTGGTCGGCGGTCAGGCGCTTGCCAATGGGGCGGGCGCAACCGCCTATGGCTGGCGTTCGGAAGCGACCGCCGAGCGGGCCACCGCTCTTGGCCATCTTGCCGTGGCGAGCGGCGTGCGCTCTGTCTCGGTCGGTGAAGCGGCAACGGCGACCGGCAGCGGTGCGATTGCCATGGGCAACCAGTCGGTCGCTTCGGGAGCGAACTCGGTCGCGATCGGCAATGGCGCGCGCGCTGTGAATGACGGTCAGGTGGTCATCGCCGGACTGGACACCAGCACGGCGAGCCAGACGGGAACGGTCTTTGCGGTGACGACGGACAGCAACGGGACGCTGGGCCGTTCGGCTCTCGCCACGACGGCTTCGGTGGCAGCCGCGAATGCGTCGATCGCAGCGAATACTGCGTCGATCGGTGCAAATTCGGCGGCGATCACGACGGCGAACGCCAACATCGCTTCGCTGCAGACGCTGACCTCCAACCAGACTGCGCAGATCAATACGCTGTTCGGCCAGACTGCCGAGCTGCGCGACGCGGTCGATCGGGCGAACGAAGGTGTCGCGATGGCGCTGGCGATGGAATCGCCGATGCTTCCGGCTGGGACCAATTTCGGCCTGTCGGGCGGCGTCGGTTATTATGACGATCAGGCTGCCGGTACGCTGGCGGTTTCGGCTCGCGTCGGGACCAACATGTCGGTGGGTGCAGGCCTCGGCGTCGGCTTCGACAGCGGCGAAGTCGGTGCACGCGGCGGCTTCCAGATCGCCTGGTAAGCGGCTACACCCGGTCCATGTTCAGGATCGCAAACATCAGGAAAATGCCGGGGCGTCCTGCCCCGGCATTTTTCGTCGCACTGGCAGCGGCGCTTGCCTCTTCCGTGCCCGCTTCCGCACAGCAGGCCGCGCCCCAGTCCAGCGTTCAGCCGCCGCCATCGGTTCGGCCGACCCCGGGGCAACTCGAACTGTCCAAGCTGATTTGGTCCACCGTCGCGGCGGTCGATCATGCCAACAGGTCGGGCAATTACTCGGTGCTGCGGGATATCTCGGCGCAAGGGTTCCAGATCAACAACACGCCTGCGCAATTGGGCCAGATCTTCGCGGGCCTGCGCGAGCTTCAGATCGATCTTTCCAACGCGTTGCTGGTCCCGCCGACCTATACGGTGGCGCCGCAATTGGTCCAGGAAGACGTCTTCCGCGTGCAGGGCGTGTTCCAGATGCGCCCGATCTCGATCGGGTTCGACCTGTATTATCAGTGGGAACAGGGCCGCTGGAAACTGGTCGGCATCGACCTCCAGCCGCTTCAGATGACGAGCCAGGCGCCTTCGCGCTAAATCGTGATTGCTACTGGCCGGCAGGCTGCGGAGCGTCGCCGTGCGCGGCGCCCACGCGGCGGATGGCGGCGATTTTTTCGGCCAGAGGCTGCCAATCGTCCGTCTCGTCGATGGCGGCCCAGATACGCTCGACCTCCTCGATTACCATCGTTTCGGGTTCTTCGTTCCAATACGGATGTGCGCTGTCCGTAGGCGAATGGCCCGAAAATGCCTCGGCTAGGCTTGCCTCCGCGTTCCGCCCGCCCCGGTGCCGGTGGAAGAAAGCGTCAGGGCTTTCGCCGCTGTCCCGCGTCGCCCGCTCGCATGCGCCCACAAGCGCCGCATCCGCCTCCGGCCCACGGCTCGCGACACCGAGCCGCCAGCACCAGCGCCGCCCGACCGCTTCCATATAGAGCGAACCGAACCGCTCCAGCGCGGCGATCAGGGGCGGAGCATCGCAAACGAGGCGCAACGCCACTGCAAGCTGTCCGCAATTCCAGTGCAACGCTTCGGGCTGGCGACCGAAGGCGTAAAGCCCCGCATGGTCGAAATACGCCGCGGTGAAGCCGGAATCCCAGCGGGGCAGAAACCGCCACGGGCCGTAATCGAAACTCTCGCCCGAAATGTTCATGTTGTCGGTGTTGAGGACGCCGTGGACGAAGCCCGCCACCATGTAACTCGCCGCCAGATCGGCCATGCGTTCGACCACCAGGTGCATCAAACGCGCGGCAGGCTGGTCGCGGTCGGGGGCGTCATCGGGGGGCGGAGGGCCGGGGAATTGCGCCAGGCAATAGTCGATCAGCTCAACCATATGATCGCGTTCCTCCAAGGCCAGCAGGCGCTGGAAGGTGCCGATGCGGATATGTCCGTGGCTGAGCCGCGTCAGCACGGCGGAGCGGGTGGGCGAGGGCTCGTCGCCGCGTTCGAGCTGCTCGCCGGTTTCGATCACCGAAAAGGTCTTCGACGTATTCACGCCGAGTGCTTCGATCATTTCGGTCGCCAGCATCTCGCGCACCGCACCTTTCAGTGTCAGCCGCCCATCGCCCCGTCGGCTCCACGGCGTGGTGCCCGATCCCTTGGTGCCGAGATCCATCAGGCGACCGGAGTCGTCCCGCATCTGGGCGAAGAGAAAACCGCGCCCATCGCCGATCTCGGGATTGTAGACCCGGAATTGATGCCCGTGATAGCGCAGCGCGAGCGGGTGGGGGAGATTGCCGGGCAAGGGATCGAACCGCCCGAAATGGCGCACCCAGTCGGTATCGCTCAAATCCGCCAGCCCGACGGTTTGCGCCGCGCGATCGTTGCGCCAGCGCAGTACGGTTTCGGGGAAGTCTGCGGCCTCCACCGGATCGCCGATCCAGTCGGCCAGCGCGGCGATGGGGTTGTCGGGACGATAGGAGGCGGCTTGCGCAGGGTCGTTCATCCAGCGATAGTGGGGGTGAGACCGATACGGCACAAGGCCGCCCGCCGAAACCGCGGGTCCGACCGTTCCGTATGACCGACACAGCCAGTGAAGAGCGACAGCGCGCCGATAATGGACAAGCCCTATACCGACCGGACCTGGCAAAGCGCCGACGGCCTCACCCTGCATTACCGTGACTATCCGGCCAGCGAAGGCGCCGATCCCGCGCGCCCGCCGATAATCTGCCTCCACGGCCTCACCCGCAATGCGCGCGATTTCGCCGATCTGGCGGAGCATCTGGCGAGCGGATGGCGCGTGCTGGTGCCCGAAATGCGCGGGCGGGGCGATAGCGATTATGCGCCCGACCCGGCGAGCTATGCCGTCCCCACCTATGTCGGCGATGTCGTCGCGCTGCTGGAAGATCAGGGGATCGAGCGGTTCGTTTCGATCGGAACGTCGATGGGCGGGATCATCACGATGATTCTGGCCGCCACTCGCCACCAGACGATTGCGGGTGCGGTGCTGAACGATATCGGCCCCGAATTGCGGACCGAGGGGCTGGACGCGATCAAGTCCTATGTCGGGCAGGGGCGCAGCTTTCCCACCTGGATGCATGCCGCGCGCGCGCTGGAGGAAACGCATGGCGCCGCCTTCCCGCGCTTCGATACCGAGGACTGGATCAGGATGGCCAAGCGCACGCTGGTGCTGTGCAACAATGGCCGCATTTCCTACGATTACGACATGAAGATCGCCGAGCCGATCATGGCTGCCGACGAAGGCGCGGTGCCACCCGATATGTGGCCGGCCTTCGAAGCGCTGAAGGGCAAGCCGGTACTGGTGGTGCGGGGCGAGATATCCACGCTGTTCGCGGCAGAAACGCTGTCGGAAATGCAGCGCCGCCATCCGCAAGCAAAGGCAGTGACGATCCCCGAAACCGGCCATGCCCCCACGCTCGACGAGCCCGAGGCGCGCGCCGCGATCGACGCTTTCCTGTCCGAATTCGCATGAGTAAGTCCAAGGGTCCGCCCCGCCGCGCGGGCAAGCAAGACGTTCGGCAGGCATCGCGCGTGCCGCATATCCTGCACATCCACTCCACGTTCTCGCCGGGGGGCAAGGAGCTGCGCTGCGTCCAGCTGATCAATGCTTTCGGGGCCAAGGCGCGGCATACGATCGTTTCCGCCGAACCCGACCAGCTGGGCGCGGCGAAGCGCATCCGACCGGGGATCGCGGTCACGCTGCAGCCGGATTTTCCCGCGCTCAAGGGATTGCCGACGCCCGGACGCTTGCAAAAACTCGCCAAGGCGATGCGCGGCTACGATCTCGTGCTGACCTATAATTGGGGCGCGATGGACGCGGTGATGGCGCACACGCTGTTTTCCGAGGCGTTCGACCTGCCCAAGCTGATCCATCACGAGGATGGCTTCGACGAAAGCGAGCTGGTCAAACGCAAGCAGCGGCGGACCTGGTTTCGCCGGATCGCTCTGGGCAAATCCTCTGGCCTGGTCGTCCCGTCGAGCGTGCTGGAAGAGATCGCGCTTGTCGAATGGCAGCAGCCGCTCGGGCGGGTGAAGCGCATTCCCAACGGTATCGACACCGGTGCCTTTGCCGCCAAGCCCAAGACCGATGCGATTCCACGCCTTTTGAAAAGGCCGGGCGAAAAATGGGTGGGCACAATGGCGGGTCTGCGCCCGGTCAAGAATCTCCCGCGTCTGGTGCGCGCCTTTGCCGCCATGCCCGATGACTGGCATCTGATCGTATGCGGGGAGGGGCCGGATCGCGCGCGGATCGAGGCGGAGATCGACCGGCTGGAACTGAACGATCGCGTCCATCTGCCCGGAGCGGTGGACGATCCTGCCAAAGTGGTCGGCCTGTTCGACATCTTCGCCCTGTCGAGCGACAGCGAGCAATTCCCGCTCTCCGTTGTCGAGGCGATGGCGGCGGGGCGTGCGGTGGTGGCGCCCGAAGTGGGCGATATCGCGGACATCGTCGCCGAAGAAAACCGAGCCTATCTCGCCGACACGCCGAGCGAGGAAGCGATCGCAAGCGAGCTCGTCGCTCTGTCGGACGATGCGAAACTGCGCGACACGGTGGGCAAGGCGAACCGCGCAAAGGCCCGCGCGCAATTCGATGCGGACAAGATGATCGCTACCTATCGCCGCCTCTATTCGAGCGCGATGCACGGCTTCGATCTCTGAGCGAAGGTTTCAGCCGCCATTCACGCATGCGGGCGCAGGCGGCGGGTCATGCCCACGCAGTTTCCCCAGCCCATTGCCCTTACGCGGTGCGCCGCCTAATGAACGCCGCTGAACCGGTGGGCGAGATTGTCGCCGTGATGCCGAACGCAACGCTTATCTGAACGGGAAACCAGCCGCTCGTGGCTCTCACACCGAAAAAACCCGCCCTTACCCGCGAAGAAGAACTGGCACGCCGCAAGGCCGCCGAAGACGACGCGCTGATCCGCGAAGTGGACGATGCCGTCCGCCAGGGCGATCTGCAAAGCTTCGGCAAGAAATACGGCGTGCCGATCGCGGGCGCGATCGTCCTGCTGCTCGTCGCCTTTGCGGGCTATCTCTTCTGGCAGAACCAGCAGGAGGCTGCGCGTGAGGCCGATGGCGAGGTGCTGATTGCCGCGCTCG
Source organism: Erythrobacter sp. HI0063 (assembly GCF_001635685.1). Taxonomy (GTDB): domain Bacteria; phylum Pseudomonadota; class Alphaproteobacteria; order Sphingomonadales; family Sphingomonadaceae; genus Qipengyuania. The sequence continues at coordinate 65,964 of NZ_LWFF01000274.1, read as the reverse complement.
ACAATCTGGAGGCGGGCAATCTTCAGACGGCCTACGACAATCTCGAAGGCCTTGCCGCCGCCGATCGCGGTGCGGCGAGCGCGAATGCCAAGATGATGCGCGGCGCGATTCTGGCCCGCCGTGGCGATACTGAACAGGCGGTGGCCGCGTTCGATGCGCTCGCCAAGGATGCAAGCGCGCCGCAGCCGCTGCGCGATCTGGCGTTGATCCGCAAGGTTTCGGCCGGGTTCGATACGATGGACAAGGGCGCCGTGGTCAGCGAACTGAATGCGCTGGCCCAGCCCGATCATCCCTTCTTCGGCAGCGCGGCGGAACTGGTCGCCATGGCGCAGCTCGAACGGGGCAACCGGGCTGAGGCGGGCAAACTGTTCTCGCAGATCGCGCAGAGCGAGACCGCGCCGGAAAGCCTGCGCTCGCGCTCGCGCCAGATGGCGGGCATTCTGGGCGTCGACGCCATTGCGGATGTCGACGCGCTTCTCGAACAACAGGGTATCGACCGCGAAGCGGAGCCGGACGCGCCAGGCGCACCGGCGGCCGAATGACGCGCAATCACAGGCACAACGCTATGACGAGCATTTCCAAGACGAAGATCCTGGCCCGGACCGGCCTTTTCGGCGCGTTGACGCTTGGCCTGTCGGCCTGCGCAGGCGGACTGTTCGGCGGCGGGGACGACGACAACACCACGCCCACCGTGGGCGAGCGTATTCCGATCCTGTCGCGCATCGAAACCGGCGCACAGGTCGATCCCGCGCTGGCCAGCGTCCAGGTGGTGCTGCCGCCCGCGCAGACCAATGCCAGCTTCGCGCAAGCCGGCGGCACGGCCAGCAAGTCCTACGGCCATCTCGCTTTGGGTCAGCAGCCGACCAAGGCCTGGACCGCGCAGATCGCCGGATCGAGCAATCGCGCGCGCCTCGGCGCTGCGCCCGTGGTCGGCGGTGGACGGCTCTACGCCGTCGACGTGGACGGCACGGTTTACGCCTTCGACGCGCAGACCGGTGCCAGGATATGGACCCGCAACGCCGCGCTCGAAAACAATCTGCGCAACAGCGCCTTCGGCGGCGGCGTGAGCTTCGACAGTGGCAAGCTTTATGGCACCAATGGCGCGGGCGAGGTCATCGCCATGGACGCGGCGACCGGCAACGAATTGTGGAAGGTCACCCCATCCGGCCCGCTGCGCGGTTCACCCACCGTCGCGTTCGGGTCGGTCTATGTGATGACGCAGGACAACCAGATCTTCGCGCTCGATGCCAATGACGGCTCGCTCCAGTGGCAGGAATCGGCCTCTTCGACGCAGGCCGGCGTGTTCGGCGTGGCCGCGCCTGCCGTGGGGCAGGGCACGGTCATTGCAGGCTACAGCTCGGGCGAGCTGGTGGCCTATCGCTACGAGAACGGGCGCAGCCTGTGGGCGGACGCTCTGGCGCGCACCAGCATCTCGACCCAGGTCGGCACGCTGACCGATATCGATGCCGATCCCATCATCGACAATGGCCGCGTCTACGCGCTCGGCCAGGGTGGGCGCATGGCGGCTTACGAGCTCGTCACCGGCCAGCGGATCTGGGAGCTGAACCTCGCGGGCATTTCCACGCCTGCAATTGCGGGCGAGTGGATCTTCACGCTGACCGACGATGCCCGCCTGCTCGCCATCGCGCGCTCGACGGGCAAGGTGCGCTGGCTGACCCAGCTGGCCGAGTATCGCAATGTCGAGAAGAAGAAGGATCCCATCTTCTGGACCGGGCCGGTGCTGGCGGGCAATTCGCTGTGGCTGGTCAATTCGCGCGGCGAATTGTGGCGCGTGAGCACCGGCGAAGGCTCGGCGCAGCTCTATCAGGAGCTCGGCGAGCCGGTCAGCCTGCCTCCGGTGGTGGCCAACGAAACGCTCTACATCCTTGACGATAGCGGGCGCATCCACGCCTTTCGCTAAACCCCGCGCGAGACACGGCCTTACCCGCATGTTAACCCTTGCGGCGTAGGAGTTTCGCGCATGAACACCGCACAGGCGCCGCCACGCGCCGCCAGACCGCAGAGCGACGTTTCCTCCTTTGTCGGCCTGGTGGGGCTGGCGGGATTGTTCGCGTGGGTGGCGGTGTCGCGCAATTTCCCCGCGATTGCCGACTATTTCGATCTTCCTTTGCCGCGCCAGCCGATGAGCGGGCCGCATTCCGCACTGGCCGCACTGGTCGCGGCGGCGGTGCCGATGGCGCTGTGGTCGGTCTTCGTCGACAAGGTGCATCTGCGCCCCTCGACCGGGATCGACTGGTCCCTGCGAAAGACCCGCGCGCCCGATCGCGGGACCAGCATGGTCAAGCTGCTCGGCCTGTGGACGACCTGGGCGGTGATCGCCGCGCTCTATTGCCTGTGCCGCTGGTATTGGGACGGGAATTACGTCTTCGCGATCAAGGTGCTGACCTGGGCGGCGCTCCCGCTGGTCGTGCTGTCGGTGCCCTATGTGCTGTGGCTCGACCGGGTGATGCTGAACCCGCGCGATCATGCCTGGCATTTCGGCGCGCTGATCCTCGGCAGGCCGGGCTGGGAACCGGAGCAGATCAAGAAGCACTGGCGCGCCTGGATCATCAAGGGGTTCTACACCGCCTTCATGATCTCGATCGTCCCATTCGCCTTTGCTACCGTGGTGACGGCGGACCTGCCGCAGACCTTTTCGCAACCGGCCAGCGCGGCGCTGTTCCTGATCGAAGTCATGTTCATGATGGACGTGATCATCGGCACGGTGGGCTACATCATGACCGTGCGCCCGCTCGACGCGCATATCCGCAGCGGCAATCCGTTCCTCGGCGGCTGGATCGCGGCGCTGATCTGCTATCCCCCGATGGTGTGGGGGATCATGGGCAACGCCCAGTTCGTGAATTACCAGCAGAACACGCCGGAATGGCTGTACTGGATGCAGGGGAACGATCTTCTGGTCGCGTGCTGGGGGACGTGGCTCGTCATACTGACGTTCTTCTATGCCTGGGCGACCTTCGTGTTCGGCCTGCGCTTTTCCAACCTCACCTATCGCGGCGTCATCACCAACGGCCCCTATCGCTGGACGCGCCACCCGGCTTACGTGTCGAAGAACCTGTTCTGGTGGTTCGCAACCCTGCCGTTCCTCGTCACCACCGGCAGCCCGGTAGAAATGATCCGCAACTCGTTCTTCCTGCTGGTCGTTAACGGTATCTATTACTGGCGCGCGCGGACCGAGGAGGCGCATCTGCTGCGCGAAGACGCGAAATACCGCGAATATTACGACTACATGGCCGAAAACGGGCTGATTACCGCGCCGCTGACGCGATTGTTCGCCTGGGTCAAGGGGTTGAGGCCGGTGACCGTACCCGCCTGATCTCCGGCTCTAGAAGCTGTATTTGTAGACCCGGTCGATATCGCCGCCCCATTCGCCATGATAGCGGTCGAGCAGGACTTGCGCGGGCACCTTCCCGGTTGTCACGATCTCATCGAGCGTTTCGAGGAAGCCCGTCTCGTTGTCCCCGCTCGAATTGAGGCGCGCGCGCGCCGACAGGCCCGCGCGGGCGATCTTCATCACTTCGCGCGCCAGATCGAGCAGCTTGCCGCCGCCGGGAATCGGCGCGTCGAGCGCCAATTTCGGCACCGCGTTGCGCAGATCCTCGCGCTCTTCCATCGTCCAGTCCTTGACGAGGTCCCATGCCGCATCGAGCGCGGTCTGATCGTAGAGCAGGCCGACCCAGAAAGCGGGCAGAGCGCAGATCCGGCTCCACGGCCCGCCATCGGCGCCGCGCATTTCGAGGAAGCTTTTGAGGCGCACTTCGGGAAAGGCGGTGGAGAGGTGATCCCACCAATCGCTCTGCGTCGGTTTTTCGCCCGGAAGCACCGACAGATTTCCGTCGAAGAAATCGCGGAAGCTGAGGCCCGCCGCGTCGATATATCGGCCATCGCGGAAGACGAAATACATCGGCACGTCGAGCATGTAATCGACCCAGCGTTCGTATCCGAAGCCGTCCTCGAACACGAAGGGCAGCATGCCGGTGCGGTGCGGATCGGTGTCCGACCAGATATGGCTGCGGAAGGAGAGGTAACCGTTCGGTTGCCCTTCGGTGAAGGGCGAATTGGCGAACAATGCTGTCGCCAGCGGTTGCAGCGCGAGGCCGGTGCGGAATTTCTGCGCCATGTCCGCCTCGCTCGAATAGTCGAGATTGACCTGGATTGTGCAGGTGCGCAGCATCATGTCGAGCCCCAGATCGCCGACGCGCGGCATGTGGTTCTTCATGATCTCGTAACGGCCCTTGGGCATCATCGGCAGATCGGATCGCGCCTTGTCCGGCCACATCCCTAAGCCGAGGAAGCCGACGCCGAGCTGTTCGCCGACTGCCTTGACCTGCGCCAGATGCCGCCCGGTTTCCGCACAGGTTTCGTGCAGGTTTTCGAGCGGCGCGCCCGACAGTTCGAGCTGGCCCGCAGGTTCCAGGCTGACCGTGCCGTCGCTGCCCCGCATGGCGATGACCTTGCCGCCTTCTTCGACCGGCTCCCACCCGAATTCGGTCAGCGCCATCAGGATGTCGCGAATGCCGCCCTTCTCCTCGTAAGAGGGGGCGTGGTGATCGCCGCGCATATAGACCAGCTTTTCATGCTCGGTCCCGATGCGCCAATCCGCCTTGGGTTTCTCGCCGACCTGCATCGGCGCGACCAATTGGTCGCGGGTTTCGATAATGGGATCGTCCCGCTCGGAAGTGTCGCGCGTGCTCATGGCGGGTGGCGTTACGCAACCTATCGGAGCGAGGGAAGGGGGGAAGTGGAGTGTCCGGAGCAAGAGGGGCGCTCCGCCGGGTTTTCCCCGTCCGTTTACGCGGCCCAGTCGCCTGCCACCGCCATCCACAGCGCGGTTGCCGCGATCGCTGCCGTTTCCGCGCGCAGGATACGCGGCCCCAATCCGATCGGTACCGCCTGCGGCAGAGCGCGGATGGCCGCGCGCTCCGCATCGTCGAAGCCGCCCTCCGGTCCGATAAGCAGGGCGGCAGGCGCCTTGTACCGCGCGAAAGCGGCGGAGGCGGGTTCGCCGCCCGTCTCGTCCGCAAAATAAAGGGTGCGGTCCTGCGGCCAGTCGCGCAGCAAGGCGTCGAGTTTTTCGGGCGCGTCCACCACGGGCAGAGCAGTGCGCGCGCATTGCTCGGCAGCCTCGACCGTGACGGTTCGCGCCCGCTCTGCGTTGAGCTTGTCCACCACGGCGCGGCGAGTCATCACCGGACGGATTCGCGCCACGCCGAGTTCGGTCGCCTTTTCGAGGATCAGATCGAAACGATCTTTCTTGACCAGCGCCGGGCAGAGCCAGAAATCGGGCACCGCCTCGCGCGCGCGCAGCCGCTCCACCGCCTCTGCTTCGATCCGCCGTTTTCCGACCGAGGAAATGCGCGCAGCCCATTCCCCGGTGACGTCGTCGCATAGGATCACGATATCGCCTTCGCCCACGCGCATGACGCGCGAGAGGTAATGCGCCTGATTGCCCTCGATCGCGATTATGGAGCCAGCCGCCAGTTCCTCGGTCACGAAAAGGCGCGGCGCGCTGCGCGGCGGCCAGGCGGGGGTTTTCGGATCGTGCGTGGCGGGCATGGCTTTCCTGTTGGCGATGCGGACAGTAGGAGGCAAGCCATGCCAGCCAGCAATTCCGACATCGTTCCCGATAGCGAGCATCGCGGTCTTGTCGCGCGCCTGCCGCAGAATTTGCGCGACCTCGCGATGCTGGCGCGTTTCGATCGGCCGATCGGCTGGTGGCTCCTGTTCTGGCCGTGTGTCTGGGGCGTCTGGCTGGCGGGAGCGGGCTGGCAGGTCGCGCTGCTCGGCTGGCTGCTGCTCGGCGCGATCGCGATGCGTGGGGCAGGCTGCGTCTATAACGACATCGTCGACGCCGATCTGGACCGGAAGGTGGCGCGCACGGCCAGCCGTCCGGTGGCGAGCGGCAGAGTATCGAAAAAGCGGGCGTGGGCCTGGCTGCTGGCGCTCTGCCTTGTCGGCCTGGCCGTGTTGCTGCAATTGCGTGCCCTCGCGCAGATCGTCGCCCTGGCGAGCCTTGCGCTGGTCGCCGCCTATCCTTTCATGAAACGCATTACCTGGTGGCCGCAGGCTTGGCTCGGGCTGGTCTTCACCTGGGGGCTGCTCGTCGGCTGGACCCAGTTGCGGGCCGATAATTGGGACGCGCTCGCCGCCATGTATATCGGGGCGGCGCTTTGGGTGATCGGATACGACACGATCTATGCGCTGCAGGACCGCGAGGACGATGCGCTGGTCGGCATCAGGTCGAGCGCGCTGAGGATGGGTGGGTTCGTGAAGGGCGGCGTGGCGCTGTGCTATGGCGGCGCGGTGGCGCTCTGGGCGCTTGCCTTCTGGCTCTACCGCGCGGACTGGATTGCGCTGCTGGCGCTGATTCCGGCGGCGGGGCATCTGGCGTGGCAGATCGCGACGCTGGACGAGAGCGATCCCGACAACCCGCTGGCTCGCTTCCGTTCCAACCGCTGGGCAGGCGCGCTGGTCGCAGCAGCCTGTTTCGTCGTCGGAAACGCGTAAGGCCCCCTTGGCGTAAGCCCTTCGAAAGCCTATCTGCGGCCCCCATATGGCCCGCCCCAAACCGACCACCTTCGACAAGCAACGCGTCGCCGCCGACAATCGGCGCGCGAAGTTCGATTATCATATCGAGGACACCTACGAAGCCGGCCTCGCTTTGCAGGGGACCGAGGTGAAAGCCCTGCGCGCCGGCGAGGCGAGCATCAAGGAAAGCTATGCCGAGGTGCGCGACGGGCAGGTGTGGCTGATCAATGCCAACATCCCCGAATATTCGCACGGCAACCGCCTCAACCACGAACCGCGCCGCCCGCGCAAACTGCTGCTCCATTCGCGCGAGATCGAGCGCATGTTCGGCGCGGTCGAGCGCAAGGGGATGACGCTGGTGCCGCTCTCGGTCTATTTCAATTCGACCGGGCGCGCGAAGGTGGAACTGGCGCTGGCTAAGGGCAAGCAGGCGCACGACAAGCGCGAGGCGGTCAAGGATCGCGACTGGAAGCGCGACAAGGCTCGCCTGATGCGAGAACGGGGTTGAGCGACCGACGCTCCAAGACTTTCATGGCGGACCTGATCCGCAAATACATGCCCTCGCGCGAGGAGATGGCCGAAAATCGCTGGCTGTCGCCGATCGCGCATCGTTTCCTCAGCCCGGAATTATGGCGCTTCACGCGTCGCTCGGTCCCGCGCGGCGTGGCTCTGGGCCTGTTCGCGGCCTTCATCGTGCCGCTGGGGCAGATCTTTCTTGCCGCCTTTCTGGCGCTGCCCTCGCGCGCCAACGTGCCGCTCGCCGCGCTGGTGACCTTCGTGACCAATCCCTTCACCTTCCCTTTCTGGGCAGTGATGGCGAACCGCACCGGGGCCTTCGTTCTCAATCTCGACAATGCCGTCGGCGGGGATGCGGCGCGCGAGATCGCGCATGATGGCGGCGCGCTGGCGGGCTGGTTCGAACTGGCCGGCGTGACCGCTTTCGGCTTCGTGGTGCTGGCGATCGTTAGCGCTGCGATCGGGTATCTGATGGCCAGCCTGATCTGGCGCCTGATGGTGGCGCGCAAGCGCACAAAACGCCTTCGCGACATGGCTCAGCGCGGCGATCCGCTGAAGGGCGAAGCGGTGGGCAGCGAACCGACACAGGGCGAGGCATGATCACACGCTTCGCCGATGGGTCCGACCGCTTGCCTCCCTTGCCGTTGATGGCGGGATTGCTGGGCGCGGCGCTGCTGTCCGCCATTCTGATCTGGCTGGTCGGAGGCTCGATGCTGGTTGCCGCGACCTATGCCGGTGGCCTTCTCGTGTTGATCCTGGCGCTGCTTCTGACGAACGGTTTGCGAGGCGCGGCAGAGCAAGACGGCCACGGCCAGCCGGACTGGTCGGTCACGCATGCCGCGATAGAGAATCGCCGGCGCGCCATCGCGATTACCGATCGGGCCAATCGCGTCGTCTGTTCCAATACCTGTTACGACCAGTGGTTCGGAGGCGAGGCTGCGCCTCCGGAGTTGGGTTTCGAGGCATCCGATCGCGACAGGCTGACCGGCGCCGCCCGGGTCGCGTGGCGGGACGGTGTCGGGACCGCGGAAGATCTGACCTTCGCCGCTTCCGCCAAGAATTATAAACTGGAAGTCGAACGCAGCGGCCGGGGTGAGGACTATCTCGTCTGGCGGTTTACCGAAATGGTGGTCGCCAACAGCTATGACGGTGTGGCGGAGCGGATTTCGGGACCGTTCGGCTATATGATGTCGCGTGCCGGCATCGAAGTCGCCCTGGTGGCGAGCGATGGCGTGGTGATGGCCCATACGCCGGGCATGGCGACCCGGGCGATGGGTACGCCCGATGCGGATCTGAGGGGCAGCGAGTTCGTCCAGTTGCTGCGTACCGACGATCGCGACCGAATCTTCTTCGCCCGCGAAGGCCAGCAGGGCACTCCGCAGACGCTCGTCCAGGTTTCATTGGAGCCGGATCGCAAATCACGCCAGCAGGGGCAGCCGCCTGCGCCGTCCACCATGGTTCTGATCGACGGGCAGGTCGGTATCGGCAACCGGCCCGATGGCGCCCAGTCGGCCGCGATCCCCCAGTTGGAAGCGCTGCTGTCGGCCCTGCCGCTCGGCCTCGCGCTGACCGATCGCGACGGGCGTTTCCTGTTCGCCAACAAGGCATTCCTGCGCGCGGTGGAGCGCGAACAGCAGGGATTGCCGCAATACCCGTCCGATCTCGTCGTGCGCGAAGACAAGGGCGTGCTGTCGGACACAGTGCGCCGTTTCGCGCGCGGTTCTGCGGCAAGCGGGGACATGGCCGTAAGGCTGGCGGGCGACAAGGAGGAGCCGATCTCGCTGGGCCTTGCGGGAGTCCGCGGGCTGGGCGATGCGGCGGTGCTGTTATCCTTGAGCGATTCGACCGAGGAGAAGCGCCTGCGCCGTCAGGTCGCGCAGGCCACCAAGATGCAGGCGGTCGGCCAGCTGGCGGGCGGCGTGGCGCACGATTTCAACAACGTGCTGACCGCGATCATCGGCTATTGCGACCTCATGCTGCTGCGCCATACGCCCGGCGACAGCGATTACGACGACATCCAGCAGATCAAGGCCAATTCCAACCGCGCCGCCAGCCTCACGCGGCAATTGCTCGCCTTCAGCCGCCAGCAGACCTTGCGGCCGGTCGTGTTGCAATTGCCGGATGTGGTGAGTGAGGTCAGTCAGCTCCTGAAACGGCTGATGGGCGACAAGATCGAATATTCGATCCGTCACGATCGCGAGCTGGGCCCGGTGCGCGCCGATCCGCAGCAATTGGAACAGGTCATCATCAATTTGGCCGTGAATGCGCGCGACGCGATGCATTCCTACGGTCAGAATGCGCCCAACGACTGGAAGGGCCGCTTGACGCTGGCAACAAGGCGGGTTTCGGCGCGCGACGTGCGGAAAATGGGCATCGATATCATGCCCGCCGACGATTACACCGTCCTGATCGTACAGGACACGGGTGGCGGCATCCCGCGTGACGTGATCAACAAGATCTTCGAACCGTTCTTCACCACCAAGGAACAGGGCAAGGGCACCGGGTTGGGCCTGTCGACGGTCTACGGGATCGTGAAGCAGTCGAACGGCTTCATCTTCGCGGACAATGTTCAGGGGCCGGGCGGCAATCCGGTAGGCGCGCGCTTCACCATGTATCTGCCCGTCCATCGCGGCGAGATGCCGCGCGCAGCCAAGCCGCGCCGCGACGAAAGCGAAAAGGCCAGCGAATGGTCGGCAGGCGGCAAACTGCTTCTGGTGGAGGACGAGGATACGGTCCGCGCCGTGGCGGAACGGGCGCTCACGCGCGCAGGCTATGCCGTCACGACGGCCAGCGACGGCGAGATCGGGCTGGGCATCGTCGCCAATTCTGGCGAACAATTCGATCTCGTCGTTTCCGACGTGGTCATGCCGGTGATGGACGGCCCCGCCATGGCGCGGGCGATCCGCCGCGTACAGCCGGACATCCCGATCCTCTTCATGTCGGGATACGCCGAAGAGCATCTGCGCAACGAAATCGATATCGAAAACATGCACTTCATCCCCAAACCGTTCAGCGTCCAGCAGATCAACGCCAAGGTGGCCGACGTGCTGAGCCTGCAGAAGCGCAAGCGCGAAAAGGCCTGACGGGTCGGCGTTTGCGAACGCCGCGAAGGGCGCTGCACAAAGATTCTTTTCGTTCCCCTCTTGTTCTCTGGAACAGAAGTGGTACATACCGCTTCGGTTGAAGAGTCGATCGCGGCTCTAGGCAGATAGGAAGGGACATGTCATGGCGGCCAGTCTGAAGCTCGTGGACAGCAAGGAAAAATCCGTGGACCGTCAAAAGGCACTCGACGCCGCGCTCGCGCAGATCGATCGCGCGTTCGGCAAAGGCTCGGCGATGAAGCTGGGTCAGAAGGAAGCGATGAATGTGGAGTCGATCTCCACCGGATCGCTCGGTCTCGACATCGCATTGGGCGTGGGCGGCCTGCCTAAGGGCCGCGTGATCGAAGTGTACGGGCCGGAAAGCTCGGGCAAGACCACGCTGGCACTCCATGTTCTGGCTGAAGCGCAGAAGCAGGGCGGCACCGTCGCCTTCGTCGATGCGGAACACGCGCTCGACCCGGTCTATGCCCGCAAGCTGGGCGTCGACATCGACGAGCTTATCGTGTCGCAGCCCGATACCGGCGAACAGGCGCTGGAGATTGTGGACACGCTGGTGCGCTCCAACGCGATCGACGTGCTGGTGGTCGATTCGGTCGCCGCGCTGGTTCCGCGCGCGGAAATCGAAGGCGAGATGGGGGACAGCCATGTCGGCCTTCAAGCGCGCCTGATGTCGCAATCGCTGCGCAAGCTCACCGGCTCCATCAACCGCTCCAAATGCATGGTGATCTTCATCAACCAGCTGCGCATGAAGATCGGCGTCATGTACGGCAATCCGGAGACGACGACGGGCGGCAACGCGCTGAAGTTCTACGCCTCGGTCCGCCTCGACATCCGCCGTACTGGCCAGATCAAGGATCGGGACGACATCATCGGCAATTCGACTCGCGTGAAAGTGGTCAAGAACAAGGTCGCCCCGCCGTTCAAGCAGGTCGAATTCGACATCATGTATGGCGAAGGCATCTCCAAGATCGGCGAGATCCTCGATCTCGGCGTCAAGGCGGGCATCGTCGAAAAGTCGGGCTCCTGGTTCAGCTATGACAGCATCCGCATCGGCCAGGGCCGTGAAAACGCGAAGACCTATCTTAAAGAGCATTCCGACGTTTGCGACCGGTTGGAAGCCGCCATTCGCGGCAAAACCGACGAAGTCGCCGAGGAGATGATGACCGGTCCTGACGCGGAGGACTAAGACCCATCTTCTCAAGCGGGTGCCGCGGCCTTCCTACCTACAGGCCGAGTCCCGAAAAAGGCATCCGAATACGCGGAAAGCCGGTGCTGGCGAGGGCTGTCCAAAAAGTCCCTCGCAGCGCCGGCTTTTCGCGTTTCAGGCCGCGGGCTTCGTCTCTCGCGTATCCGGCTTGCCCAAGCCCATTGGCCATCCCGCTTTCTCTCGACTACATGACACGCGAACCAGCTTTCGGGAGCGCGCGCATGACCATCACCGTCCACCATCTCAATAACAGCCGTTCGCAACGCATTCTCTGGCTGCTGGAAGAACTCGGTGCTGAATACGAGATCGTATCCTACCAGCGCGATGCCACCACCAATCTCGCGCCGCCCGAATTGAAGCAGGCGCATCCGCTCGGCAAATCGCCCCTGATCGAGGATGCGGGACGCAGCGTCGCGGAGAGCGGGGCGATCATTCAGTATCTTTGCGAACGCCACGGCGGGGAGAGCTGGCTTCCCGATCCCACCAGCGACGCGCATATCGATCATCTCGAATGGATGCAGTTCGGCGAAAGCAGCTTCTTCGTTCCCGTCATGCTCAAGATCTATGCCGGGCGCCTCGGTGAGGCCGCAGCGCCGCTGATGCCTCGCATCGAAGAGCAGCTCGTGGCGCATATCGACTATGCGGAAAGCCGGATTTCCGACGATCTCCATTTCGTCGGCGAGGATTGGTCTGCGGCCGACGTGATGATGAGCTTCCCGGCCGAAATCGCCGTGATGCAAGGCTACTCCGACCGCGCACCGAAACTCGCGCGCTTCGTCGAAGCAGTTCACGCCCGCCCGGCCTGGCAGCGTGCCCGCGAACGCGGCGGCCCCTATTTCGTATGGTGAGGCCATGACCGGCGCTGGTGAGTGGACTGGCCGCGTCGGCGGCGTGTGGGCCAAAGAATGGCAGCGCACCGATCGCAGCTTCGGCGAGCTGACCGATCGCCTGCTTGATCCCACCGCTCTAAGCAGCTTCTCGCATGCGCTCGATATCGGCTGCGGTGCAGGCGAGATTTCGATCGCTCTCGCGACCCGCAATCCCAATGCTGCAATCACCGGACTCGATATCTCGTCCGATCTTCTCGCCATCGCCCGAGAACGCGCTGCGGAATTACCGAATGTCGCCTTTCATCATGCCGATGCTGCCACCTGGCATCTCGACAAGGCGGCAATCGCGCCAGATCTCCTGATCTCGCGCCACGGGGTCATGTTCTTCGATCATCCAGTCGCCGCTTTTGCGCATCTTCGCTTACTAGCTTCCACAAACGCCCTGCTCCGCTTCTCCTGCTTCCGCGAACGAAACGCGAATGGCTGGGCTGAATTGTTGCAAGGCATTCTGCCGGAGCCACCTACCACGCCCGATCCGCATGCGCCCGGACCGTTCGCCTTCGGCAACGAAGATCGGGTGAGCGTGATCCTCCGCGATGCCGGGTGGAAAGACATCGCCTTCGAACCTCTCGATTACGCCATGATTGCAGGCGAAGGCGAGGACGCCCTCGAAGAGGCGGTGGCCTATTTCCTGCGGATAGGCTCGGCCGCCAGCGCCATCGCCGCGCTTGAAGGGGCGACACGCGAACGGGCAATCGCGAACCTGCGCGCCATGCTCGCGGATCATCGCGAGCAGGACAGGATCGCGCTTCCCGCAGCGGCCTGGATCGTCACCGCCCACGCGGGATGACGAACTCCGTTCGGCGCATGCCATTCCCGGCTTGTCGCTAGCCGTCCGATTGCCTAACTGCCGGGCATGACTTCGACCAACGACATCCGCCGCTCCTTCCTCGATTATTTCGCCGGTCAGGGGCACAAGGAAGTCGCCTCCGCGCCGCTCGTCCCCTTCAGCGATCCCACCTTGATGTTCGTCAACGCGGGGATGGTGCCGTTCAAGAATTCGTTCACCGGCCTCGAAAGCCCGCCCGCGCCGCGCGCGACAAGCGCGCAGAAATGCGTGCGCGCCGGCGGCAAGCACAACGATCTCGACAATGTCGGCTACACCGCCCGGCATCACACCTTCTTCGAGATGCTGGGCAATTTCAGCTTCGGCGACTATTTCAAGGAACAGGCGATCCATCACGCCTGGACGCTGCTGACGAAGGAATGGGGTCTCGATCCAGAGCGCCTGCTGGTCACCGTCTATCACACGGACGACGAAGCGTTCGACCTGTGGAAGAAGCTCACCGGCTTCGCGGATGAGAAGATCATTCGCATCCCGACCAAGGACAATTTTTGGGCCATGGGGTCCGACGGGCCGTGCGGACCGTGTTCGGAGATCTTCTACGATCACGGCGATCACATCTGGGGCGGCCCTCCCGGATCGCCGGAGGAAGACGGCGATCGCTTCGTCGAGATCTGGAACCTCGTCTTCATGCAGTTCACGCAGGAAGCGGACGAGATCGTCGGCGATCTGCCCAAGCCCAGCATCGACACCGGCATGGGGATCGAACGCGTCGCGGCGGTTATGCAAGGCGTCCACGACAATTACGATACCGACACGTTCAAGGCCCTGATCGCGGCGAGCGAGGGGCTGACGGGCGTGAAGGCCGAAGGCGAGCGGACGGCCAGCCATCGCGTCATCGCGGACCATCTGCGCTCCACCAGCTTCCTGCTGGCCGATGGCGTGCTGCCGTCGAACGAAGGGCGCGGATACGTCCTGCGCCGGATCATGCGCCGCGCGATGCGGCACGCGCATCTGCTCGGCGCGGACAAGCCGCTGATGCACCGCCTCGTGCCCGAACTGGTGAGCGAGATGGGTGCGGCCTATCCCGAACTCGTGCGCGGACAGGCGCTGATCCAGGAAGTTCTCGAGCGCGAGGAAACGCAGTTCCGCCGCACGCTCGACAAGGGATTGCGCCTGCTCGACGAAGAGACCGGAGATCTGGGCGAGGGGGGCACGCTGCCCGGCGAAACCGCGTTCAAGCTCTACGACACTTATGGGTTTCCTTACGACCTCACCGAAGACGCGTTGCGCAGCCGGGGCATCGGTGTCGATCGCGAAGGCTTCGACGCCGCGATGGCGCAGCAGAAGGCCGCTGCGCGCGCCGCGTGGAAGGGTTCGGGCGAAGCGGCGAGCGACGAGGTGTGGTTCGACATCGCCGAGCGCGAGGGTTCGACCGAATTTACCGGCTACAGCTCGACGACGGGCGAGGCGGAGGTGGTCGCGATCGTGAAGGATGGCGCGGAAATCGGCCGTGCAGTCGCGGGCGATCAGGTGATCGTGCTGACCAACCAGACGCCGTTCTATGGCGAAAGCGGCGGGCAGACCGGGGATGCGGGCCGCATCTGGACCCCGGAGGGCCTCGAATTCGCCGTCGAAACGACGAACAAGCCGCTTGGCCGCCTGCACGCCCATGTCGGCGCGGTGGTGAAGGGCGAGGTGAAGGTGGGCGATGCGGTCCATCTTGCTATCGATGCCGAACGGCGCGACCGTATCCGCGCGAACCACTCCGCGACGCACCTCGTCCACGCGGCCCTCCGCAACACGCTGGGCGAACACGTGACGCAGAAAGGATCGCTGGTCGCGGACGATCGCTTCCGCTTCGATTTCTCGCATCCCAAGCCGCTGAGCGCAGAGGAGATTGCGGAAGTCGAATCCGAAGTGAATGCCGAAATCCGCGCCAACGAGCAGGTTTCGACCCGGCTTATGACGCCGGACGATGCAGTGGCGGCAGGCGCGCTCGCGCTGTTCGGCGAGAAATATGGCGACGAGGTGCGCGTGCTCTCGATGGGCCGCAAGCCCGATGGCAGCCGCAATTTCTCGGTCGAATTGTGCGGCGGCACCCATGTCGAGGCGACGGGCGATATCGGCCTGTTCCACATCGTGTCGGACAGCGCGGTGAGTTCCGGCGTGCGCCGGATCGAAGCGCTGACGGGCGATGCCGCACGCCGCTGGTTGCTGGCGCGTGACGAGGCGGTGAAAGCGATCGCCTCCGCCCTCAAGACCGCGCCCGACGATGCCGCCGCGCGCGTGGCGGCGCTGGTCGATGAGCGCAAGCGCCTCGAAAAGGAACTGGCCGAAGCCAAGCGCGCTCTTGCGCTGGGTGGAGGCGGCGGGTCCGGCCCGGCGCAGGCGGCGGACGAGGATGTCGGCGGCGTGACCTTTTCCGGTCAGGTTATCGAAGGGCTCGACCCCAAGGAATTGCGGCCCCTGCTAGACGACGCGAAGACCCGCATGGGATCGGGTGTGGCGGCGGTGTGCGCCGTCAACGAAGGCAAGGCGGCCTTCGCCGTTGCCGTGACCGACGACATGACCGATCGTTTCAGCGCGGTCGATCTGGTGCGAAAGGGTGTCGAAGCGCTTGGCGGCAAGGGCGGCGGCGGGCGGCCCGACATGGCGCAAGGCGGCGGGCCGGACGGCTCGCAGGCCGATGCCGCCATCCAGGCAGTGCGGGACGCTTTGGTCTCGGCATAGAAAAACCGCCCGTATCGGTCTGGATACGGGCGGTTCTCACTTGCGTGTTCCGAGATAGGATCAGGCGTTGGGCGTTTTCTTCGTCACGCCGCTGCTGCCCTGTTCGAGGTCGTTGCCGCCGGTATCGCCCGGCTGGCCGCGGCCCTGATCGACCTTGGCCTTGCTCTTCAATGGGTCCTGCACATTCTGCGGCTTGAACTTCTCGTCATTCGGGGTCGGCTTGGTGGGATCGGGATTGCTCATCTGAAATTCTCCTTTCCCTTCCAATGCATGAGCGCGTCGATCGTTCATATATTATCGGTATGGGAGCTTGGCCGCAGGTCGGCGTAGATGGCTCTCAGCTCGCGTTCACAGGCCGCCAGACCGTCGGCTTCCTCCAGACTTTCGCGCTTGGCGGCCATGGTTTCGAGGCAAGCGATGACGGGAGCGGCCTGCTCGCCAGCGCCCAGCGTCTGTGCACGGCGGGCGAGGAACAGCAGATCGCTGACCGGCCGCATCGCCAGGAAGGTCTCAACCATCGGCGTCAGCAAAGCGGCATCGTCGCGCCAGTCGCGTCCCTGAAAGAGCGTCTCGACGACATACTGGCCCGCGCCGAAACATTCGTACCGGATGCACCCTGCAAAACCCTGTTCCGCCCTGTCTTCATAGATCGTGCAGAGCCCGTTCGCCGCCAGCTTCGGGCAGGGTTCGCCAGCCTGTTTACGTGCGGAAAAGCCGGGCATATCGTCGGAAGGGTAGGCGATGCAGCACAGCGCCGCGCATCGCCCGCAATCTGCGCGGGTCTCGATCGGGCGGCCCATCTCTGCCACTCCCATCACCTGCCCGTCAGTCGCTCGCCGTGCTGCTGCGCAATTTGGGGCGATAGCTGAGCGCGCCTTCCTGCTCGATCTTCACTCGGTATTCGTCGCGCTGTTCGTGGATGGAGGCGATCACCGGACCCATCGGCACGCCGATATCGACGAGGACGGCCTCGCTCAATTGTAGCGAGCTTTCGAGCGTTTCGGGCACGGCATGGCTGGCGCCCGAGCGATAGAGTTCGGCTGCGTGCCCGGTATCGCGAGCGCGCGCGACGATCAGCAATTGGGGATAGGCTTTGCGCAATTTCGATACGAGCCGCGCGGCGAGCACCGGCTCGTCCATGGTGAGGACCACGGCGAGCGCGCTTTCGATGCCCAATTTGTCGAGCGCATCGCTGCGCGAGGCATCGCCGAAGGCCGCGCGGAAGCCGCGGCGCTTGGCGCTGGCGATCAGATCGGCGTTCGAATCGATCGCGACATAGGGCTTGTCGTGCGTTTCGAGCATGCGCGCGATCAGGCGACCCACGCGGCCCGCGCCGATGATGATGACGCGCGGCTCGCCTTCATCCTCGGGCGGCAATTCGGGCATGGGTTCGACCCGCCGGGCGATGGCGCGCCCTACCAGAGCGAGCACCGGCGTGATCGTCAGGCCGATCGCGGTCACGATCTGCCAGAATTGCGCCGTGCCTGGCTGGATCAGCAGCGCGGAACTGGCCGCAGCGAGAACGATCAGGGTGGTTTCCGAAGGGCTCGCCATGAGGATACCCGTCTCCGCCGCGGTGGACCGGCGCGCCCCCATCAGGCGCAGGAGAATGCCGGTGACGAGCGCCTTGAACACCAGAACGCCCACCACGGCTGTGGCGATCGAGGCCAGATTTTCCCAGATCGTGGCGAGATCGATGCTCATCCCCACGGTGATCAGGAAGATGCCCAGCGCGAGGCCCTTGAACGGCTCGATGATCGATTCGACCTCGCCGTGATATTCGGTTTCCGCGATCAGCAGGCCGGCAATCAGAGCGCCTACGATGGGCGAAAGACCCGCGAGCGCCGTGGCAAGGCTGGCCCCGATCACCACGAGCAGGCTGGCGGCGAGGAACAGTTCCGGGCTCTTGGTGCGCGCGGCCTGGGCGAACAGGCGGGGCAGGGCGATCCGCCCTGCGATCAGCAGCACCGCGATCACCACTCCGCCGATCACCAGCGTGTCGACCAATCCCTCCCACCCTTCGGCCTGCGCGGTGGGCGCCATGGCGCCGAGGATGAAGATGATCGGGACGATCATGATATCCTCGAACAGGAGCATCGACAGCGCCGAGCGTCCGACGGGCGAATGCGTGCCCGATATCGGCAGGACGATCGCAGTCGAGGAGAAGGCGAGCGCGAAGCCGAGCGCCAGCGCCCCGGTCCAATATTGCCCGATCATGGCGAGGAAGATCGCGAGGACCACGCCGGTGACGAGCAGTTCCAGCGCGCCAAGGCCGAAGACCAGTCTTCGCATCTGCCACAGGCGTTTGAAACTGAGTTCCAGCCCGATGGTGAACAGCAGCAAGATGATCCCGAACTCCGCGAAAGGTTCGAGCGCTTCGGGATCGGTTATCGTTATATGGCTGAGCCACGGTCGCTCGTACACGAGCTGCCCCAGCCCGAACGGGCCGACCGCGATGCCGATCAGGATGAAACCGATGACGGGCGTGATGCGGAAGCGGGTAAAGACCGGGATGACGATCCCCGCCGCGCCGAGGATCACCAGCGCGTCGGATATCATCGGGGTCGCTTCGATCTCGCCGGCCATGGGACAATCCTAGAGTGCAGGGCGCGAATGCGCCAGTGCTGCGGTTGCGAGATTTTTCCAGAGCGACCCGGGAAGGGCGCGAGGCGGGTAGGTTCAGCCCCCGCCGACGGTCTGCGGCCCGAGCGGTTCGGCGCGCGGGCGGGTCTTGCCCGGATGCGTGCCGTCCTCGTCCCACTCGATCCGATAAAGATCGAATCGGCGATCCGCCAGATTGCGTACGGTGCCTTCGGCGCGCGCCCAGCTGAGATCGGCGAGGTTGATGTCGCTGATGGTCAGCGTCTCGACATTCTCGCTCGCTTCCGCCGCAATCCCGTCGCGCGCGAAGGGGAAGTCGCAGGGCGTCAGGATGCAGCTCTGCGCGTACTGGATGTCCATATTGGCGACGTTGGGCAGATTGCCGACATTGCCGGACAAGACCACGAAGCACTGGTTTTCGATCGCCCGCGCCTGCCCGCAATAACGCACGCGCAGATAGCCCTGGCGGCTGTCGGTGCAGAAGGGGACGAAGATGATCCGCGCGCCTTCGTCGGCCAGCTTGCGGCTCAGTTCGGGAAATTCGCTGTCATAGCAGATCTGCACGCCGATCGGGCCGCAATCGGTCTGGATCACGTCGATCGTGTCGCCGCCGCGAATGTTCCACCAATAGCGCTCGTTGGGCGTGGGGTGGATCTTTTCCTGTTCATGCACCGATCCGTCGCGCAGGCAGACATAGGCGACGTTGTGGATGTCGCCATCGTCCATCCGGGTCGGGTGCGATCCGCCGATGATGTTGATGTTGTAGCGCATCGCCATTTCGGACAGGTCGGCGCGGATGCGGGGCGTGTATTCGGACAGGCGCTCGATCGCTGCGACGGGCGAGAGTTCTTCCGGCTCGAAGCTCAACAGCTGGAGCGTGAACAGTTCCGGGAAGACGATGAAGTCCGATTCGTAGTCCGAAGCAACGCCGACGAAATACTGGATGGCGCGCAGGAATTCGTCGTAGTCGGCCACGGCGCGCGCCTGCAACTGGCAGGTCGCCACTCGCACCGCTTCGACGCCGCGCGGCAGGCGCTTCTTCACCGGCTGGTCGCGCTCCACATAGGGATTGCGCCACACCATCATCACTGCGTTCCCGCGCGAGGCCTTGTCCTCGGGCAGGTATTTGCGCATCACTTCGCGCGGTTCGAACCCGTTGGCGAGCTGGAAGCGCAAGACCGGATCGTGCAGCTTTCCGGCGACCAGACGTTCGAGGTAATCCTCGGGGCTTTCCACCTTGTCGGTTTTGCGGCGGCGCGCGCGGTCGTAACCCGGCATCCGCCCCCCGAAGACGATGCCGGTCAGGTCTTTTTCTTCCGCCAGAGAGCGGCGCTCTTCGTAGAGGCGGCGCCCGATGCGCACGCCGCGCACCTTGGGATCGACGCACATCTCGTAACCGTAGAGCCAGTCCCCGGTCGGATCGTGGCGGCTGCCATAGCCGTTGCCGGTGATCTCGTCCCAATCGTGCGGCGCGAAGGCCACCGGCTCGGGCAATTGCATCGAAGCGCAGTAGCCCACCACTTCGTCATCGAGCAGGGCGACGAAGCAGCCTTCCTGGAAATTGTTGATCTGGCCGCGGATTTCGCTCTGCTTGTAGGGCGGAAGCTCGGTGTAGACGCGGCGGATCAGCGCGGCGATCCCGCGGATATCCTTGATCATCGCCCGGCGCACGACGAGGCGGGCCTTGCCGACGCGCTCCTCGTCCTTTTTCGCAGCCTTGCGCTTGGTGGGAGTTTTCGCGGTGGGTTTGTTCGCCATGGAGCCTTCGCCCGTTCAGGAGAGTGAATGGGCAGAGCGCCCCCCGCCGCTCCGCACCGTCTAGTCAGGCCGGACGTTGTGACGCCCGGCCTCGTAAGTCGGTCCCTCCTGATGGAGGGACAGTCGGATCAAGCCGCTTTCGTCATCTCTTTTTCGAGATTGGTGACGATAGCTTCGAAGAACTGCTCGGTGGTGAGCCAGCTCTGGCCCGGACCGATCAGCAGGGCGAGATCCTTGGTCATTTGGCCGTTTTCGACCGTCTGGATGCAGACCCGCTCCAGCGTCTCGGCGAACTTCACCACATCGGGCGTATCGTCGAACTTGCCGCGATAGATCAGGCCGCGCGTCCAGGCGAAGATGCTGGCGATCGGATTGGTCGAAGTCGCCTTGCCTTCCTGGTGCTGGCGATAGTGGCGGGTGACGGTGCCGTGGGCGGCTTCTGCTTCCACGGTCTTCCCGTCGGGCGAGAGCAGCACGCTGGTCATCAGGCCGAGCGAGCCGAAGCCCTGTGCCACGACGTCCGACTGCACATCGCCGTCATAGTTCTTGCAGGCCCAGACGAACTTGCCGCTCCACTTGAGCGCCGCGGCGACCATGTCGTCGATCAGGCGGTGTTCGTAAGTGATGTTCGCTGCCTTGAACTTGTCGGCAAATTCGGCGTCGAACACTTCCTGGAACAGGTCCTTGAAGCGGCCATCGTACTTTTTGAGGATGGTGTTCTTGGTCGAAAGATACACCGGCCATCCGCGATCGAGGCCGTAATTGAAGCTGGCGCGCGCGAAATCGCGGATCGATTCGTCGAGATTGTACATCGCCATGGCGACGCCGGACTGCTGGAATTCGAACACGTCGAGATCGATTTTCTCGCCATCCTCGCCTTCGAAGACGAGGCGCAGCTTGCCCGCGCCGGGGATCAGCGTGTCCTTGGCGCGGTACTGGTCACCGAAGGCGTGGCGGCCGACCACGATGGGGTCGGTCCAGCCGGGAACCAGGCGCGGCACGTTGTCGATCACGATCGGCTCGCGGAAGACCACGCCGCCGAGGATGTTGCGGATGGTGCCGTTGGGGCTGACCCACATCTTCTTGAGGTCGAATTCATCGACGCGGGCTTCGTCGGGCGTGATCGTCGCGCATTTCACGCCGACGCCGTATTCCTTGATCGCATTGGCGGCGTCGACGGTGATCTGATCGTCGGTCGCATCGCGGCTTTCGATCGACAGGTCGTAATATTTCAGGTCGATATCGAGATAGGGGAGGATCAGCCGCTCGCGAATCCACTCCCAGATGATCTTCGTCATTTCGTCGCCGTCGAGTTCGACGACCGGGTTCTTGACCTGAATTTTCTGCATGATGGCCCTGTCTCTTGAATGTCGGAAAAAGGTTTGCGCGGGCTTTAGCAGAGCCGCGCCAGCGCGCAACCGGGGCGCCGCACGGACGTAGCGACCTCCGCTAGTGCGGCAGGAATTCGTCGAGGAGGGCGGTGGGCCTCTCGAACGAATCCGCTTCGGGGCGCGCGATGAAGGGGGTCTTGTGGATCCAGTGATCACCCATCGCGCAATCGATCAGGAATTGCGCCAGATCGGCGCGGCGTGTGCGCAGGCTGTCGGAAGGAAGATCGTTCTCCGCAACGTGGAAATCGCCGCTGAGCGGCTCGTCGAGCAGCCAACCGGGGCGGGCCGCCGTCCAGTCGATATCGATCGAACCGCTCAGCACGCGCTCCATCTTGCGCATGTCCCCGAACAGATTGGCGAGCGGCAGGGAGGCGGCGCGAAACCATTCAGGAACGCTCGCCGACCGATCGGCAAAGGCCGCGCTTATAACGATGAGGCGTTTGACGCCGGTGTCGCGCATGGCCTCGACGATCCGCTGTGTGCCGCGCGAATAGAGCGGTGGCGGATCGGCGAGCGTCGACAGGTCGCGGCCCGGGCCCACGGTCGAAATCACGGCATCGCAACCTTGGATCACCGATACGAGATCGCCTTCGAGCAGATCGGCGGTGACGCGCTCCAGCCGTTCGTCGCTATTCGCATCTTCGGGCCATTCGCGTTCGGCGCCGCGCACTGCGATCCCGCGCGCAAGGGCTTGGTCGACGACCAGCGAGCCGACGCCGCCGGTCGCTCCGAAAAGGCAGAGTTTCGTCATATCCGGTCAACTCGCCGAAAAGGCCGACGATCCCGGTGCTGCGTGCGGATACGAAAAAGCCCGCCAAAGGGCGGGCTCCTGCGTCATGCGCCTAAATCATACGATGGTGGGCGTACCAAGGATTGAACTTGGGACCCCTACGATGTCAACATAGTGCTCTACCACTGAGCTATACGCCCGCACCATCGCTTACGCGCCAGCCCTGAAGGCTGCGCAGGCGGGCCATCTAGCGAGCGGCCCGGCCCCATGCAAGACACAATTTGCCTTGCCCGCAATCACCTAGAGCGACGCGGAAATCCGGTCTTCCAGAACGCGCTCCACTTCGAGGACGAGATCCTTGAGGTGGAAGGGCTTGGACAGGACGCGCGCCTGCGGCTGATCGCGGCTGGCCTTGAGGGTGACGGCGGCGAAGCCAGTGATGAACATCACCTTCGTATCGGCGCTGATCTCGTTGCAGCGCTGCGCCAGTTCGATTCCGTCCATTTCGGGCATCACGATGTCCGACAGGAGCAGGTCGTAGCGGTTCGTTTCGAGCAAAGGCAGGGCCGCCGTGCCGCGATCGACGGAATCGACCGCGTAGCCGGCTTTCTCCAGCGCACGCTCCAGATAAGTGCGCATGGCATCGTCGTCTTCCGCGAGAAGGATGCGGGTCTGATGAGGTTCGGTCATGGGCGCGTGATACCAGCAAGCTCTTAAGAAATCTTGCCCGTTGATCGCGCGCGGCGGGTCGCTGGTCGCTTATTTCGTCCGCCGGGGCGCTGGCGATCCGGGGCCCGCGATGCGAACGCTTTGACACGAGAGCGCTGACGGCCCAAATCCGTAGGCTATGTCAATTACATCCCTTCCGCGTCCGGCCGCGTCTTTGCAGAGCGGTGGGCGGATACCCGGCAGCGATGATGCGGCGTTTGGCCTGATGGCCAGCGAAACAGCGACCGTTCCCATAGTCATAGGCGCGCCGCATGGAGGGCGCAGCTACCCCGATACGGTCGTGCAAAGCATGCGGGAGCCGGATCGCGCGAAGCTCAAGCTGGAAGACCGGCTGATCGACATCATGGCGCAGGAAGTGGCGCAGGCGACCGGCGCGCCGCTGATCATGGCGCATGCCCCACGAGCCATGATCGATCTCAATCGCTCCCCCGACGATATCGACTGGTCGATGATCCGGGGGCGGACCGTACCCAACCATCCGACCGGCGCGGTCAATCGCCGCGCCCGAACCGGGTTGGGGCTGGTGCCGCGCCGCCTCCCCGGAATGGGCGAGATCTGGAAGGGCAGGCTGGAGCGCGCCGAGCTCGATGAGCGGATCGATTCGATCCACAAACCCTATCACGCCGCACTCGGCCTGCTTCTCGAACGAGTGCGTGACGAATGGGGCGCGGTGCTGCTGATCGATCTGCATTCCATGCCGCCGCTCAAATCCGGCGGACCGGGCGAGCCTGCGGCCGAATTCGTTGTCGGGGACCGGTTCGGATCGTCCTGCGGCGACGGTCTGGCGGCGGCGGCGCTGACGTTCCTTTCCGCGGCGGAGCGGCGGGTGGCGCATAATCGGCCCTATTCGGGCGGCTATGTACTCGACCGGCATGGCGCGCCGCGCAGGGGAATTCACGCGATGCAGCTCGAGATCTGCCGATCGACCTATCTCGATGCGCAGATGCGAGAGGCCGGGCCACGCTTCATGGGCGTGGCGCGCCTGCTCGGCCAGATGGTGCGCGCGCTGGCGGCGCAGGTCGCGAATACGAGTTCGGGCGATACGTTCCGCCACGCCGCGGAATAAGAGTTTCGCGCGCCGTCACCCCAACAAAAAACCACCCCGTGCATGAAGCACGGAGTGGCCAAGGTTCAGGGAGGAGATGCGCTTTCGCGCATCGGCCGGAAGCGCCATGAGGGAAGCGGCTTCCGGTACTCGCTAGATGGGTGGGGACGCGCCCCGTTCAAGACCCGGATCGGCGGTGGGCGCATGCCCGCCACTATTCATCGCAGGTCATCGCAGTTCTCGAAAGGGCGCGGCCCGCCTGTCAGTTGGCGCTCTGCTGGCCCGCGAACGCGTCCGGCGCGGTGCCCTGCTCGACCTGACGCGAGAAGATCGCGCGCATCATGTCGAGCGAGAAGATATGCGCGTGGATCAGCATCATCAGGCCGTTATCGGACCATTTCTTTGCCGTCTCGGCATCGATTTCACGCAGCTTTTCCTGATTGACCATCTGGAAGCCACGATAGGTGTAGGGCGTATCGGGCGCTTCCTGACGCGAGATCGACATTTCGCCGTCCATCAGCAGGTCGGCATTCTTCAGCTCTTCCATGAACGCCTTGGTGCGCTGGCCGGCGGCTTCGAACTGCTCGCAGAAATCGAGGATCTGCTGGGTCGCCTGGGTAACCTTGCCTTCGTCGTCGAACAGGCGCTCGCCTTCCTCGAATTCGCCGATCACCTTGTCCTGGGTCGGGTCGAAGCACAGCGACAGCTCGTCCGCATCGGGGCGCAGCTTGGCCAGCATGAAGGGATAGCGGCGGATATAGGCGGGGATGTAGACCGGCTCGTTCACCTTGCCCTGATCGTCGACATAGGTGTTCACGCCTTCGTTGAGGCCCATCAGGCAGAGCGGAAGCGGCTGGTCGCCTGAACTGAACACGATCGGGAAATTGCGCTGCGCCTGGACGAATTCGTCGACCGTCAGGGGCACGGCGTGCTGGTTCTTCAGGAACCCGGCATCGTCGATCTGCTTGGTGCGGAACTTGCCGTGATCGCGGCTGTTGAGCGGCATCAGGTCGTTGTAGAACAGGGGCAGGGTGGGCTGCGGCGCGCTGGCCATGGGTGATCTCCGGATCGGTCTGAATGTAGCGTTGCGCGCATTGGTTCGGTTGGACCCGCCCCCCGGCACGCGTGAAGCGCGCGCTTTACGGAGAGTCCGGCGCGGAGGCAAGCGGGAGCAATTTGCCCGGATTGAGGATGCCGCGAGGATCGAGCGCCTGCTTGACCGCACGCATCGTCGCCAGCGCCACCGGATCGCCGAGCCGCTGCAATTCGTCCACCTTCACCTGACCGATCCCATGTTCGGCGCTGATCGATCCGCCATACCGCGTGACGAGGTCGTAGACGAAGGAACTGACCTCCTTCGCCTGGGAGGCTTCCCATTCCGCCCGGTCGCTGCCGCGCGGGGCGAGGACGTGGAAGTGGACGTTGCCGTCTCCGAGATGTCCGAAAGCGATCGCGTCGTGATCGGGGAAACGCGCTTCGACCGCGGGCACCGCCTCGGTGACGAAATCCGCCATGCGCGCCACGGGCACGGAAATGTCGTGCTGCGCCGCCGGGCCGATCGCGCGTTCGGCGGGCGCGATCGATTCGCGCAGCAGCCAGAATTGTTCGGCCTGATGCTCGTTCGCAGCGATGGTCGCATCTTGGAGCAGATCTTGTTCCAGCGCGCTTTCGAGCAGAGTCTGGGCCACAAGATCGAGCCTGTCGTCCGCGCCCTCCTGCACCACAAGCTCGATCAGCGCGTGCCATTCATGTTCGCCGCGCAAGGGGCTGCGCGCATCGGGCAGGTAATCGAGCACGGCGGCAAGCGAATGTCGTGGAACGACCTCGAAACCTTCCAGCAAATCGCCTGCATGGGCCTCGCAATGGAGCAGCAGCTCGCGCGCCTGCCGGATCGAGCCGAGCCCTGCCCACAACACGCGCCGCCCCCCGATTTCGGGAAGCAGGCGCAGGGTCGCGGCGGTGACGATTCCCAACGTCCCTTCCGAACCGATCAGGAGCTGTTTGAGGTCGAACCCGCGATTGTCTTTCTTGAGCGGTGTGAGCGTGTCGAGCACGCTGCCATCGGCCATGACCGCCTCCAATCCCAGCACTTGCGCGCGCATCGATCCGTGGCGCAGCACCTGTGTCCCGCCCGCATTGGTCGAGACGAGGCCGCCCACGGTAGCCGATCCCTTGCCGCCCAATGTCAGCGGAAAGCGCAAGCGCTCCATCTCGACGGCGTCGTGGAGGGTCTGAAGCACTACGCCCGCATCGCACACGATCTCCCGCGCCTTGGTGTCGAGCGAGCGGATCGCGTCCATTCGCCGCATGCTGAGGAGCAGGGTCGTGCCGCTGTCATCGGGCGTGGCACCGCCCGACATGCCGCTATTCCCGCCCTGGGGCACGATCGGCACGTGGTATTCGTGACACAGCCTCACGAGCGCGGCGACCTCATCGGTCGAGGCAGGCGAGGCGAGGCCGAGCGTCTTGCCGGTAAAGCGGCCGCGCCAGTCGGTCAGCCATGGTTCGACCAGTTCGGGATCGTCGGTGAAACCGCGCGGGCCGAGCAATGTGCGGACCTGATCGATGAACGAGGACGTGGGGTGGGCGGGGTGATTCATGGTGGTCGATATGCCACACCTGTTCGCTCCAGCGCCACCGCGTTGGGGCGCAGGGGTGCAATTAAGCGCGCGTTCAAGCATTCAGGGGCAGGGCGACCTGCGACGAGACCGCCCGCGCACATTCGCGCTCGCGCGGCGATTGGAGGGACTTTCAGCTTCTGCCCATGGCCAGCCTAGCCATCTTCCTGTCCCCTTTGCTTTTGTTGGCGACCTCCGCAGTCGATAAGCCTGTGGCCGATGGCGTCGTGGTGAACAGCCAGGTCCACACGCAACAAGATGCGCCTGCGCGCCTGACGGAAGAGGCGGCGCGGCGCCGGAACGACATGTCGCAGAGCGCTGCGCCCTGGTGGGTTCGCTTCGCGCCCGATTTCCGCCCACAGACTGCCAATCAGGTGCGGATCGAACGCCGGGTGATCGTGCGGATTTCGCCGCGCGCCGTACCCCCGCAGAGCTTCGCTCCCGCTGCTGCCCAGACGCGCGCGCCGGTTCGGTTCGTGACGCGCCCGATGGACGATTGCCTGCCCGTTTCCGCCATCGCGGGTGTCAGGGCCAGCACCGGAAATCGTCTGCTGCTCTATCTGCGCGATCGGCGGCTGATCAGCGCGCAGCTCGAACGGTCCTGTTCGGCGCGCGACTATTATTCGGGCTTTTATTTCGAGCCCAACGAGGACGGGCGGCTCTGCGTCGATCGCGATCGGCTGCTGTCGCGTACGGGGGCGAAATGTTCCCTGTCCGATATGTCGCAGCTGGTGGCGGTCTCCGGCGGCGAGTAACCGCTGCGATTTCTTGACTTGACGGCGATTTTGCGCCAAGGGCCGCGCCGCGTGCGGACCTTTCCCGCGCACCTCGTTTCTCGACCCTTTCCCCGGACTCCACACTCCTGACCCGAAGCGGACCTGCATGACCTTTGCCGATCTCGGCCTTTCCGAAAAACTCCTCGATGCGGTCGAAGCCGCCGGTTATACCGAGCCGACCGCGATCCAGGCCGAGGCGATCCCGCCGGTCCTGATGATGAAGGACATCATCGGCATCGCGCAGACCGGTACCGGCAAGACCGCCAGTTTCGTGCTTCCGATGATCGATATCATGGCCGCCGGACGCCGCCGCGCGCTGATGCCGCGCAGCCTGATCCTGGCGCCGACCCGCGAACTGGCCGCCCAGGTGGCTGAAAATTTCGAGAAATACGGCAAGAACCATGATCTGAAGCTCGCGCTGCTGATCGGCGGCGTGCAGATGGGCGATCAGGTCAAGGCGCTGAACGAAGGCGTCGACGTGCTGATCGCCACGCCGGGCCGGTTGATGGACCTGTTCGAGCGGGGCAAGATCCTGCTGAACGGGTGCGAACTGCTCGTGATCGACGAAGCGGACCGCATGCTCGACATGGGGTTCATTCCCGACATCGAATTCATCTGTTCCAAGCTTCCCGATGCGCGCCAGACGCTGCTGTTCAGCGCCACCATGCCGCCGCCGATTCAGAAGCTGGCGAAGAAATTCCTCACCGATCCCAAGCGGATCGAAGTCAGCCGCGCGGCCAGCACCAATAAGGACATCACCGCCTTCAAGGTGATGACCAAGGCGCGGGGCAAGGCCGATACGCTGCGCTGGCTGCTCGCCCACGATCTGGTCGAAACCGCGATCGTCTTCGCCAACCGCAAGACGACGGTGCGCGACCTGAACAAGAGCCTGCAGCGCGACGGTTTCCGCAGCGGAGAAATCCATGGCGACATGGACCAGTCCAGCCGCCTGCAGGAACTGGATCGTTTCAAGAAGGGCGAGGTCAATATCCTCGTCGCCAGCGACGTTGCCGCGCGCGGGCTCGACGTGAAGGGCGTCAGCCACGTCTTCAATTACGATACGCCCTGGCATCCCGACGATTACGTGCACCGCATCGGTCGTACCGGCCGCGCGGGCGCCAAGGGACGCGCGTTCACTTTCGTGACTCCGGAAGATGCCGAGGCGATCGACAATGTCGAGAAGCTGACCGGAAATCCGATCAAGGTGTTCGGGCAGGAGGACGTGCGCGTCGAACTGCGCGATTCTTCGCAGGACAAGGCGGAAAAGACCGACGAGCCGCGCGACGAAAAGCCCGCGCGTAAGAGCCGCCGCAAGAGCGAAGAGCGCGACGACAGCGCGCAGGATGCGTCGCCCAAGGACAAGCCGCGCCGTGACCGGTCTCGCATCGAGCGGGATGGTTCCGACGAGCAGCCAGAGCGCAAGGCCGCTCGCCGCGACGACCAGCGCGACGAAACCGTGCCCGCAGGCGAGTGGAACGGACCGCGTCCGACATTCCTCGACGTGTCCGCTCTGGGGTGACCGCTTCGCTCCCTCGGGGGAGCGTTGCGGTGATGCCAAAAGACGGTGGCTAGTCCGCCAGCTTGACGAAACTGTCGATCACGCGCTTGGTCCCGGCTTTCTCGAACGCGATTTCGAGCTTGTTGCCTTCCTGATCGGTGACTTCGCCATACCCGAATTTTTCGTGGAAGACGCGCGCACCGATCGCGACGTCGGTCCGGGCCTTGGCGGCGAAGCTTGCGGCGGAACGCTTGTTTTCGCCGATGCGCGCCTGCTTGGTCTCGTATCCGGTGGCGAGCGCCCGCTGCCAGCCGGGGCCGCGCGTGGTGCTGCGGTCGGGGCGGTCGCGCGAAACATGGGCGAAGGGATCCTCGCTCTCGCTCCAGTTCGCGCGCCATAGGGATGCGCCGCCGCTCATCGTGGTTTCCTGCTCGATGTGTTCGTCCGGCAATTCCTCGATGAAGCGGCTCGGGATGGAGCTGGTCCACTGGCCGAAGATACGGCGATTGGCAGCGTGCAGGATCGTGCATTTGCGCCGTGCCCGCGTGATCGCGACATAAGCGAGGCGGCGTTCCTCCTCCAGCGAGGCGAGCCCGCCTTCGTCGAGCGCGCGCTGCGAAGGAAACACGCCTTCTTCCCAGCCGGGCAGGAAGACGTTGTTGAACTCCAGCCCTTTGGCGGCATGCATGGTCATGATGGTGACCTTCTCGTCATCGCCTTGCGCGTCATTGTCCATGACGAGGCCGACATGCTCTAGAAAATCGCCGAGCGTGTCGTATTCCTCCATTGCGCGGGCAAGCTCGGAAAGGTTTTCCGCCCGCCCTGCGCTTTCGGCGCTGCGTTCCTTGGCGAGCATGTCGTCATAGCCGCTTTCGGACAGGACGAGGCGCATGAGATTAGCGGGCGTCTCCCGCTCCGCCGCTTCGCGCCAGTGGACGAACTGCTTCAGCAACCCAGTCAGCATGTTGCGCGCGCGGGCCGGCAGTTCGTCGCTGTCGACGAGGTCGAGGCTGGCGGCGGCGAGCGGAAGGCCGGTGCGGCGCGCATGGCGGCGCATCGCTTCCAGCGTCTTGGCGCCGAGGCCGCGCTTGGGTTGGTTGTAGATGCGTTCGAAAGCGAGATCGTCGGCAGGCTGGGCGATCACGCGCAGATAGGCGAGCGCATCGCGGATCTCGGCGCGTTCGTAAAAACGGAAACCGCCCACGATGCGGTAATTGAGGCCGATCTGGATGAAGCGATCCTCGAACTCGCGGGTCTGGTATTGTGCGCGGACCAGGATTGCGATCTCGTCCAGCGGAGCGCCTTCGCGCTCCAGCCGCTCGATATCCTCGCCCACCCGGCGCGCTTCTTCGGGCGCGTCCCACACGCCGATTACACGCACCTTGTCGCCCGCCGGAAGCTCGGTCCATAGCGTTTTGCCGAGCCGCTGGCTGTTGGCGTCGATCAGGCCGGACGCGGTCGCGAGGATCTGGGGCGTGGAGCGATAATTCTGCTCCAGCTTGACGACCTTGGCGCCGGGAAAATCCTTTTCGAACTTGAGGATATTGGCGACTTCCGCCCCGCGCCAGGAATAGATCGACTGGTCGTCATCCCCCACCACGCAGATATTCTTGCGCTCCTGCGCCAGCAGGCGAAGCCACAGATACTGGACCTGATTGGTGTCCTGATATTCGTCCACCAGGATATATTTGAAGCGCCGCTGATACTGTTCCAGCACATCGCGATGCTGGCGGAAGATGTTCAGCATGTGCAGCAGCAGATCGCCGAAATCGCAGGCGTTGAGGCTTTTCAGCCGCTCCTGATACAGGCGATAGAATTGCTCGCCGAGCCCGTTGGCGTAGCTTTCGTTCTCCACCGCATCCAGATCGCCGGGATTGAGGCCGCGGTTCTTCCACCGGTCGAGCAGACCGGCGAGCTGGCGGGCGGGCCAGCGCTTCTCGTCGAGATCGTTTTCGCGGATCAGCTGTTTCAGCAAGCGCAGCTGATCGTCGGTATCGATGATGGTGTAGTTGGATTGCAGCCCGACCAGTTCGGCATGGCGGCGCAGCATCTTGGCGCCGATCGAATGGAAGGTGCCGAGCCAGGGCATCCCTTCCACCGCCTGGCCCATGTGGCGCGCCACCCGTTCGCGCATTTCGCGCGCGGCCTTGTTGGTGAAGGTGACGCAAAGGATCTCGCTCGGCCAGGCGAGGCGCATGGCGATGAGATGCGCGAGCCGCGCGGTCAGCGCCGCGGTCTTGCCCGTGCCTGCGCCCGCCAGCATCAGCACCGGCCCTTCGGTGGTGGTCACCGCCTCGCGCTGGGGCGGATTCAGCCTCTGGGCATAGGCAGGCAGATCGTCGCGAGACGTGGGGACAGTGAGATCGGTCATGAGGTCAGGCGAACAAGTAGGGAACGGCGGGCCGCCGTGCAAGCGCTGCGACGAGCCGAGCCGCAGCGTCGGGCACGCGTCGGAACCTCCAGCGGGGTTTGCCCGTTAAGAGGGCCATAGACACGATCCACGAAAGGATACGACTTATGAAGACTCTTCTTGCCGCAGGCGCCGCTCTTGGCCTCGCCATCGCCGCCGCTCCTGTCACCGCGCAGTCGGCCAACACCACCGCGACCGCATCCATGCAGATGACCGCCGCCCAGAAGGCGATGTATGACGGCTGGCCCGCCGATCGCCGCGCGACCTATGACGCATGGCCCGCCAATGCGAAGACCTATTACTGGACGCTCACCGACCAGCAGAAGCAGGGTTGGTGGATGCTCAACAACGAACAGCGCGTCCGCATCGTCGGCATGACTCCGGCCCAGCGCACGCAGGCCTGGACCGCCATCGCATCGCAGATGGCCGGTAACATGAACAATGCGTCGGCAACCGGTTCGGCGAACATGTCGAACACCGCGAGTGCGCGTACCGTCACCACGGGCAACATCCGCTTCGTCAGCAATGCCCGCGTTCAGCCCACGCCGGGCGATCAGGGCCCCCCGCCGCCGACCGCACAGCTTCCGATCTGCGAACCGATGCAGCAGGACAATTGCATCAATCGCGGCGCGCGATAAACTAGCTGCCACCCGCGAGCCGCGCATCGCGCGATCGCGGGGCTTGGAAGGGGGCGGAGCTGCCATGGCGGCTCCGCCCTTTTTCGTGCGGGAAATTCCGATCTAGGACGCGAGGCGCAGGAGAGTGAGCTTCGCCTTGCCGACCTTTCGTTCGGCATCCACGGCGAGCAGCTTGACCGCGACATCCTCGTCCTTTGCCGTTTCCAGCGCGATCCAAGTCGCTTCGCCGATCCAGCCCAGCCTGATCATCCGGTCGAGCGCCACCTGGCCCGCTCCGGTCCCATAGGGTGGATCGAGCAGGATCAGATCGTGCGGCTGCTTGGCCGGGCCGAGGCTCATCACCGATCCCGCTTGCACCGTCGCCCGATCGCGCGCTTTCAGGGCCGCGATATTGGCGCGGATCGTATCGAGTGCTGCGCCGTCATTCTCCACGAACAGGCAATGGCCCGCGCCGCGCGACAGCGCTTCGAGGCCCAGCGCGCCCGATCCGGCGAACAGATCCGCGACCGCCAGATCCTCGAACGATCCCAACCGGCTGGCGAGCATGCTGAACAGCGTTTCGCGCGTTCGATCGGCGGTCGGCCTGGTCGCCTCACCCTTGGGCGCGCTCAACTTCCGCCCGCGCCATTCCCCCGCGACGATACGCATCAGCGCCCCCGCTTCAGCGATTTGCGGAAGCGTTCGACATCCGACTGGCGGATTTCCACCGCCTGGCCGCGCGGCAGGTCGGCGAGTTCGAAGGGGCCGTAGGCGGTGCGCAGCAGGCGGTTCACCTTCAGGCCGAGATGTTCGAGCACGCGGCGTACCTCGCGGTTCTTGCCTTCGGTCAGCGTCATCTCGATCCAGCGATTGCGCCCGCTGCCGCGTTCGAGATCGGCCTCGATACTGCCATAGCGCACCCCGTCGATCGTGATGCCTTCCATCAGATCGTCGAGCTGCGCCTGCGATACCTCTCCGAAAGCGCGCGCGCGATAGGTGCGCGGGACGCCGGATGCGGGCAATTCCATCGCGCGCTTCAATTCGCCGTCATTGGTCAGCAGCAGCAGGCCTTCGGTGGAAAAATCCAGTCGCCCTACGGGCATCAGACGCGGCGTGTTCTTCGGCAACGCGTTGCGCAGCGCAGCATAGATCGTAGGCCGCCCCGCAGGATCGCGCTCGGCGGTGATGAGGCCGGAAGGCTTGTGAAAAGCGAACAGGCGCGGCGCTTCGGGCGCGGCAACGGGCTTGCCGTCCACCGTCACACCCTTGAGGCTTTCCAGCTTGATCGCCGGTGTGTCGAGCACCTTGCCATCCAGCGCCACGCGTCCATCGGCGATCATCCGTTCGACCTCGCGCCGGCTGGCGACACCCGCGCGGGCGAGCAATTTTGCGATCCGGTCTCCGGTTTCGGGCAGGGCAGGCATGGCCGCGGCTTTAGGTCCGCGCGCCCGCGCTGTCCATCTCGTCGCGCACGCTCGCCTGATCGCCATCTGTAAACCCGCCTTCAGGTGCGAGACCGGTTTCGATGCAGCGTCCACTCGCGATAAAGTCGGTAAGCGCCATCGTTCAGGTTCCCTTCGCTTGCGACGCTGCTAGGGTCGCTCGAAATTCTTACGAAATTGGAAGGACGTACCCGGAATGGCGCCAGTGGCAGGACAGACGAAGCGAAGCGCCTGGAAGGTGCTCGGCCTGGCGCTGAGCAATCGCAAGACCGTCTTCATGCTGCTGTTCGGCTTTGCGCAGGGC
This sequence comes from Erythrobacter sp. HI0063, assembly GCF_001635685.1. Taxonomy (GTDB): domain Bacteria; phylum Pseudomonadota; class Alphaproteobacteria; order Sphingomonadales; family Sphingomonadaceae; genus Qipengyuania. The sequence continues at coordinate 32,268 of NZ_LWFF01000274.1, read as the reverse complement.
CTGCCGCCCGCGCTGTTCCTCGGCACGCTCTATGCCTGGCTGTCCGAGGCCGATGTCGATCTCGAAACGATGGGCGTCTTCAGCCTTGTCGGGCTTGCCTATGCCTTTCAGTTCCTGTGGTCGCCACTGCTCGACCGGGTCGATATTCCGGGGGTGCGCAGGCTTGGCAAGCGCAAGCAATGGATTGCGCCGATGCAGTTGATCGTCGGGATCGCGCTGGTGGTGATGAGCACGCTCAATCCCGCGACCTCGCTCGGCTGGTTCAGCCTGCTCGCCGCGATCGGCGCCTTCGCCAGCGCGACGCAGGATATCGGCATCAACGCCTGGCGTATCGACGTGGCGGACGAGGTCGCGACGCTCGATATCCTGTCCACCATCACGCAGATGGGTTTCCGGCTCGCCAGCCTCGTCGGCGGTGCGATCGGCCTCATTCTGGCGGAAAAGAACGGCTGGCCGTGGGTCTATGTCATGTTCGGCTTCGTCATGCTGGCGATCGGGATAGCCGGGCTGTTCGCGCCCGATGCCCGCGTTTCGGACGATAAGGTGGCGACCGCTGCCGCCAGCGACGCCGAAGTGGCGGAACTCTACGAAGTGGGCGAAGTCACGCCGAAAATCCGCAACCGTGCTTTGCTGGCGGTCGGTATCCTGTGGGGCTGGGCGATCGTGACCGTGGTCGTCTTCATGGTCCGCAGCATGACCTCGACGCCAGAGCTGCGGCCCGACGTCACGCTGTTCACGACCACTTACGGGCCGTTGATCGTGCTGGCGACCATCGTGCTGCCCGCTTTCATCGCCGCTTGGGTCGTCAAGCAGAAGCGCGACGGAAAGAACGTGATCGCGGCGCACGAAGCGGGCGCCGCGATCGAGCCGCCGACAGTCACGTTCACCGATCATCTCTATCGCGCGCTGGTCCTGCCGCTGGTCGAATTCGTCAGCCGGATGGGCTGGTCGCTGGTGCTGGTGCTGGCGCTGGTGCTGACTTACCGGATCACCGATTCGGTCTGGGGCGTGTTCGCCTACCCGTTCTATCTGGGCGAGCTGGGCTATACGGGCGAGGATGTGGCCTTCGCTTCCAAAATCCTCGGCATCTTTGCCATTCTGATCGGGCTGGCGCTGGGCGGGTGGCTGATCACTCTGCTGGGCCGGATGTTCATGCTCACGCTGGGCGCGATCGTCGCCGCGGCGACCAACCTGCTCTACGCCGATCTGGCCGAAGGCGGGGCGCTGATGCAGGCGGCGAGCGACGCGATCGGCTTTACCTGGCTCGTTAATTCGGTGGCGAACGGCTTGTCCTTCCTGTTCTTCACCTCCGCCCCGCCGTCCGAAGGGTTAGCGCGGCTTTCCTTCACGATCTTTTGGGAAAACTTCGCCATCGGGATCGCGGGCGCGGCCTACATCGCCTGGCTGTCGAGTATCGTGGCCAAGAAATACGCCGCCGTGCAGTTCGCGCTGCTCGCTTCGCTGACGCTGCTGATCGGCACGCTGGGGCGCGGCGCGCTGGGCGAGATGATCGAAGTGCGCGGCTACACCTACGTCTTCATCCTGACCGCGCTGATCGGCGTGATCGCCGTGGTGTTGTGTATCGCGGAATGGGTGCGCGTGGTCCGTTTGGGCAAGGATGCGGGTGTGGTGGCACCGGACACCAGCGAACTGGCAGCGGAGCCGGCGGAAACTCCCCAAACCGCTTGAACGACGGCCTGACTAGCTAGTCGGGCAGTTCGCCAGCGAGCTGGAGGACCGTGCCCGCCAGATAGAGCGAGCCCGCAATCAGCACCGGCAGGCCATTGTCCGGCAGCGCGGCTAGGGCGGCGGGGACATCGGGTGCGGATTGCGCGTCCGGGCCGAAGATTTCGGCAGGGTGGTAATCGTGCCCCGGCACCGGCACCACAGTGAGGCTGGCGAGATTATCGCCAAGCGGATCGGTCAGCGCCTTGGGATCTTTCGCCTCCAGCATCCCGACGATCAGGTGCAGTCGCTGGCCTGCGAAATGCGCACCCAGCATCGCGCCCGCACTGGGATTGTGGCCGCCATCGAGCCAGACTTCGCGATTGCCCGTCAGCCGACTCGGCGCGAGGCGCTGAAGGCGCGCGGGCCAGCGGGTGGCGCGGATACCCTCGGCCATCGCCTCGCGCGAGACAGAGACCACGTCCTGATGCCGCAGCATGGCGATCGCGAGCGCAGCGTTCTCGATCTGGTGCGGGCCGGGCAGGGTGGGAGCGGGCAGGGCCAGTTCGCCATGCCGATCGCGGTAATGAAGGCCAGCCAGCTCGGCGCTCCCATCCCAGTCGCGGCCCTTCACGGCCAGCGGCGCACCCGCCGCCATAGCCGCCCGCTCGACTTCCAGAAACGCGCCTTCGGGATAGGACAGGGCGACGACCGGGCGGCCCGGTTTGACGATCCCCGCCTTCTCGAACGCGATGCGGGCAAGCGGCTCGCTCGGCACGCCTTCCTCAGGTGCGAGCAGGAAGCGTTCGTGATCGATCCCCAGCGCCGCGATGCCGCATATCGCCGGGTCTTCGATCACATTGGTGGCATCGAAGCGCCCGCCCAGACCCACTTCGATCACGCAGGCATCGGCGGGCACGCCCGCGAATTCGACGAATGCGGCCGCGATGGTGACTTCGAAGAAGCTTGGAGCCAGCTCCTCGCCCGCATCCAGCACTTCGGCCAGCAATTCCGCCAGCCGTGCATCCTCGATCAGCCTGCCCGCCACGCGGATACGTTCGTTATAGCGGACGAGGTGCGGACTCGTGGTGGCGTGGACTCTCTTGCCGTCCGCTTCCAGCGTCGCGCGCAGGAAGGCGCAGGTGGAGCCTTTCCCGTTCGTGCCCGCGACATGGAAGACCGGCGGCAGGCGCAGATGCGGATTGCCCAGCCGTTCGAGCAGCGCGCGGATCGTGCCGAGGCCCAACCGTCCCTGCGGCACGCTGAGCGCAGCCAGCCGATCGAGCTGGCGCTGGACGGCGGGATCGGCGGAGGTGGCGAAATCCATCATTGCCTCCCCGGAGCAGAAATAAGCGTCAGGCCGCCTTCTTGGGCGAGAGGTAGTCCAGCACCGTCGCCAGCGTATCCTTCAGATCGCTGCGGTGGACGACCATGTCGACCATGCCGTGCTTGTGGAGATATTCCGCGCGCTGGAAGCCTTCGGGCAATTGTTCGCGGATCGTGTCCTGAATCACGCGCTGGCCCGCAAAGCCGATCAGGGCGCCGGGTTCCGCGATGTGGATGTCGCCAAGCATGGCATAGCTGGCCGTGACGCCGCCCGTGGTCGGGTCGCTCAGCACCACGATGTAGGGCAGGCCTGCCTCTTTCAGGCGGCGTGTCATCACCGTCGCCTTGGGCATCTGCATCAGGCTGAGGATGCCTTCCTGCATGCGCGCGCCGCCCGCTGCCGTCACCACGACATAGGCGCAATTGCGTTCGATCGCGCGTTCGGCCCCTTTGCAGAAGGCCGTGCCCACCGCCATGCCCATCGATCCGCCCATGAAGCCGAAATCCTGCACGCCGACCACGGCGGGCGTCCCGTCGATCTCGCCCGATCCGACGGTGAAGGCGTCCTTGTGCGGATTCTTCGCGCGCGCCTGTTTCAGGCGGTCGGTGTATTTCTTCGTGTCGCGGAACTTCAGCGGATCTTCGCGCACGTCGGGCTGCGAGAGGACGCCGTAGCCCGGATCGAGTATCTGGCGCAGCCGCTCGTCCGCGCCGATGCGGCCGTGATGGTCGCAGCGCGGGCAGACATATAGATTGTCCTCGTATTCCTGCGCGAACACCATTTGCTGGCATCCGGGGCATTTGACCCAGAGATCCTTGTCGGTCTCCTTCTTGGGCAGGAAGGTCAGCGAGTTTCGGACGCGATTGAACCAGTTCATGGGCCGGGCCTATAAGCGTATTTCAGGCGCATGACAGCCCCCAAGCGGATGCTAGCGCGCCGAATGCACCGCCTCGGCCAAAGAGGCGGTCAGGCTGCGCAGATGCTCGGGCGCATCCGCACCGTGTTCCGCCACCAGATCGACCAGCGCCGATCCGACGACCACACCATCGGCAACGCGTGCGATGTCAGCAGCTTGTTCGGGCGTCCTCACACCGAATCCCACGGCCACGGGGATGTCGGTCGCCTGCTTGATGCGCGCGACATTCGCCTCGATCGATTCGATCGCCGCCTGCTGCATCCCGGTGATGCCCGCCACCGCGACGTAATAGAGGAAGCCCTCGCTCCCCGCGACGACCTGCGGCAGGCGCTTGTCGTCGGTGGTCGGCGTGGCGAGGCGGATGGGCGCGATACCTTTGGCGCGCAGAGCCGGGCCGAGCGCGTCGTCCTCTTCGGGCGGGATGTCGACGCAAATGACTCCGTCGACGCCCGCTTTGATGGCCGCATCTGCGAACCATTCCGGCCCGCGACGGACCATCGGATTGGCATAGCCCATAAGGACCAGCGGCACGTCCGGATGGCGCTGACGGAACTGAGTGGCGATCGCGAGTACGTCCGCCGTCGTTGTCCCTGCGCCGAGCGAGCGGATATTAGCTTTCTGGATCGCGGGGCCGTCGGCCATCGGATCGGTGAAGGGCATGCCGAGCTCGATCACGTCCGCGCCGCCAGCGACGAGTGCGTCGAGATTTGCCGCAGTGTCGCCATCGCCTGCGGTCAAGAAGCAGACGAGGGCGGGATGGGGCTTGGCGAAGGCTGAGGAGAGGCGGGTCATTCTCCTTCTCCAACGTTTTTTTGATGTCCCGATTTAAATCGTAATGCGACCATATCGATCACGAAGAGTATCATCATCGCTGCCGCCGCACCAAATACGCTAGCCCAGATTTCATCGGAGAATTTCAGCCCGTTGAGAAAGAAATGTGCTACAAGAAAACCGCCGATCCATCCTCCGGTCGATCCAAATATTCGTTTCAGAGAATCTGACGCGGATACTGGTGTTTCGTACCCTTCGATGATGATTACGGCGAGGAAAACCGCGAGCACCAATCCAAGTATCAGCGCGAATGGCGCGATGGCCCCCAACGGCATTACCGCATCGCTCACATCTCCACTCCCAACCGCTCGGCCACAGTGAAGATGTCCTTGTCCCCACGCCCGCACAGATTGGCGAGGATGATCGCGTCCTTCGGCATTTCCTTCGCGCGCTTTTCCACCGCGGCGATGGCGTGGCTCGGCTCCAGCGCGGGGATGATACCTTCGGTACGGCAGAGGAGCTGGAACGCCTCCAGCGCTTCCTCGTCCGTGACCGCAGTGTATTCGACACGGCCCGAATCCTTCAGCCAGGCGTGTTCCGGGCCAATGCCGGGATAATCGAGCCCCGCGCTGATCGAGTGGCCTTCGGTGATCTGGCCGTCCTCGTCCTGCAACAGATAGGTGCGGTTGCCGTGCAGCACGCCGGGAAATCCGCCGAGCAGGGACGCCGCGTGTTCGTTGCCGTCGAGCCCACGCCCCGCCGCCTCGACACCGAGCATCTTCACGTCCGCATCGTCGAGGAAGGGGTGGAACAGGCCTAGCGCGTTCGATCCGCCGCCTATCGCCGCCACCAGCAGATCGGGCAGGCGGCCGATGCGGTCCTGCATTTGCTGGCGCGCTTCCTTGCCGATCACGCTCTGGAAATCGCGGACAAGCTCCGGGTAGGGATGCGGCCCGGCGGCGGTGCCGATAATGTAGAAGGTGTCGTCCACATTCGCGACCCAGTCGCGTAGCGCTTCGTTCATCGCATCCTTCAGCGTGCCGCGCCCGCTCGTCACCGGGCGGACTTCGGCGCCCAAGAGCTTCATGCGGAACACATTGGGCGACTGGCGGCGCACATCCTCCGCGCCCATGAACACCGTGCAGGGCAGGCCGAAGCGCGCGCAGACCGTTGCGGTGGCGACGCCGTGCTGGCCCGCGCCGGTTTCCGCGATAATGCGCGTCTTGCCCATTCGGATGGCGAGCAGGATCTGCCCGATGCAATTGTTGATCTTGTGCGCGCCGGTGTGATTCAGCTCGTCGCGCTTGAACCAGATCTGCGCGCCGCCCACGGCTTCGGTCAGCCGCTCGGCGAAATAGAGCGGGCTGGGCCGCCCGACATAATGTTCGAGCAGGTCGTCGAATTGCGCCTGAAAGGCGGGATCGGCCTGCGCGGCGCGATATTCGCGCTCCAGATCGAGCACCAGCGGCATCAGCGTCTCGGCGACGTAGCGCCCGCCGTAATCGCCGAAATGGCCGCGTTCGTCGGGCATGTGACGCATGCTGTTGGCGAGAGTGGCGGTCTCGTCAGGCTTCGTAGTTTGTTCGGTCATCGCCACAGCGATTGGCAGAGGGTCCGATCCATGTCCACTGGCTTCACCTGCGGGTGCCGTCCAAAGCAGCGCCGTCGCTAACGCGTATTTTACGTATCGATTGTAGCTCTCCGCTTCGGGGATCGGGCTTCGGCCCTCTTGGAACAGGGAAAAAATATGCGTTTCATGAAAATGGGATCGGCTCTGGCACTCTCGGTATGCGCCGCGCCGGCGATTGCGGGCGAATCGACCGGCGGGCCGCGCGTGGAACTGCGCGGCGGTGTGGCTTGGTCGCACGGTCATACAGATCCTGTCATCGGCGCTGCGGCGGGTTACGATTTCGATCTCGGTAAGGGCAGTTTCGCAGGCGCCGAAGTCTCGGTTGAGAAAATGCTCGCCGACGACACCCATTGGGAATGGGCGCTCACGGGCCGGTTGGGAACGCCGGTGAGCAAACGCGGCAAGGTTTTCGCCAACGCAGGCTACACCTTCACCCATTACGAGGAAGCGCCGCACCTGGGCGGCGGATACGAACACCATATCGGCACGGGCAAGGCCTATGTCGCTCTGGAATACCGCCACGTATTCGGCGATTACCACGAAGTCGACGCGATCACTCTGGGGATCGGCACGTTCTTCTAGGGAGCCGGTCGGACCGGTTGTTCGGACGAGGCGTGGCTAGGAACCCGACGAATCACGCGGCGCGCACCGCCTCGCAGAATGCCTTGATGCGGCCGATATCCTTGACGCCCGGTTCGGTCTCCAGCCCGCTGGAAGCATCGACCAGTGGCGCGCCGGTACGCGCGATCGCTTCGCCGACATTGTCCGGTGTCAATCCGCCCGCCAGCGCCCAGGGCATGAACGGCTCCCACCCGTCGAGCAGATCCCACTGGAAGCTGACGCCGTTGCCGCCGGGCAGCGCCTTTGCGGGCGCATCGAAGAGGAGGCGATCCGCCGCGCCTTCGAACTTCTTCGCATTGTCGAGCGTTTCGGCCGACCGCAAGCCGATCGAGCGCCAGGCTTCGACCTTTATCGTCTCGCGCACCAGCTTGATCCATTCCGGCGTTTCGGAGCCGTGGAACTGGATCACGTCCGGGCGGATCGCCTCGTAGGCGCGGGCGAGCGGTTCGGGTTGCATCGCCACGGTGACGAGCACCAGCTTGACCGATTCGGGCACGCGGCGGCGCAGCTTGGACGCCTGTTCCAGAGTGACATGGCGCGGGCTCTTCTCGAAATGGACGAAGCCCACATGAGTCGCGCCAGCATCGACGGCGGCGTCCAATGTCTCGGGCGTGGAAAGCCCGCAAATCTTTATATCGGTCATTCTAGATCCTGGGCGTATCCTGCCGGAAATTCGTATCAGAGCGTCGCTTCGATGGCGCGGGCGGCGGCGAGCGGGTCTTCGGCGCGGCTGATCGGGCGACCGATGACGAGCACGCTCGCCCCCGCGTCACGAGCCGAGCGGGGCGTGACGGTGCGCTTCTGATCGCCCGCCGATGCGCCCGCCGGTCGCAGGCCCGGAACGACGAGGAAGCAGTCTTTCCACTGTTTGTGGACCGCGCCGACTTCCTGGCCCGAACACACGATCCCGTCCAATCCGGCGTCCTGCGCCAGTTCGGCTAGGCGCAGCACGTGATCGTGGGGCGAGCCCGTAATACCGGTGCGCTTCAGATCGCGCTCGTCCAGGCTGGTGAGCATCGTCACCGCCACGACACGCGTGTGTTCGCCCGCCGCGGCCTTGGCATCTTCCATCATCGCGCGTCCGCCGCTGGCGTGGACGGTGACGATGGCCGGTTCGAGCGTGTTGATCGCCTGCATCGCGCTTGCAACGGTATTGGGAATATCGTGCAATTTGAGATCGAGGAAGATCGGCAGCTTCGCCGCATGCGCGATGTCGAGCACGCCGTGATGGCCGTGAGCGCAGAAGAATTCGAGCCCCAGCTTCAATCCGCCGACATGCGCGCGGACCGTGATCGCCAGATCGCGCGCCGCGTCCAGTTGCGGCAGATCGAGCGCGAGATAGACGGGGTTGCTCATGGGTTGTCCGGCCGGGTCGGGGCGGTGTCCGATTCGACTGCGACGGCCGGTTCTTCGTCCGTCTCGGTCGTCGTCGTGGAGCTGGTATTCTCGGTTTCGACGCCATCGCCGGGACGGGTCGGCGCGACCGGTTCTGTCACGACAGGCGTGGCCGCCGCGGCGGTGGCATTGGCGCGCGCAGCCGATTCCAGACCGGCGATCCGCCGCTTCAGCCGCCATTTGGTCCCGCGATGGATCAGCCACATCGGCACGAGGCCGAGCAGGAAGGCGACGATCACCAGCGCCGGAATCTTCGTTTCCAGCACGATATTGGTCCAGATCTGCACTTCGACCGGATTCCAGTTGAAGGCGGTGAAGATCAGCAGCGCGGCGAGGATCACCACCCAGACGATCGTGCGGACGATTTGCATGGTCTGTCTATCCTTCCCGAAAGATCGGTATCGAGCCTACGCAGCCGAGCCTACGCAGCGCCCGGCGCTTCGTCCAGTTCCCCGCCATCGGTAGCGGCTTCCGCGTCGAATACCCGCTGAAAGATCGTATCGACATGCTTGAAGTGGTAGCCGAGGTCGAATTTTTCCTCGAGCTGTTCGGGCGAGAGCGCGGCGGTCACTTCCTCGTCCTGCTTCAGCAGATCGAGCAATTGCATCCGCCCGTCCGATTCCCACACCTTCATGGCGTTGCGCTGGACCAGCCGATACGCATCTTCGCGGCTGACGCCCGCCTGGGTGAGCGCCAGCAGGACTCGCTGCGAGTGCACCAGGCCGCCCATGCGGTCCATATTGGCCTGCATGCGTTCGGGATAGACCAGCAGCTTTTCGACCACGCCGGTCAGTCGTGCCAGCGCGAAGTCGAGCGTGATCGTCGCGTCCGGCCCGATGAAACGCTCGACGCTGGAATGCGAGATATCGCGCTCGTGCCACAGGGCCACGTTTTCGAGCGCCGGGAGAGCATAGGCGCGGATCATGCGGGCCTGGCCGGTCAGGTTCTCGGTCAGGATCGGATTGCGCTTGTGCGGCATCGCGCTCGACCCTTTCTGGCCGGGCGAGAAATATTCCTCCGCTTCCAGCACTTCGGTGCGCTGCAGATGGCGGATTTCGACCGCCAGCCGCTCGATCGAGCCCGCGATTACCGCCAGCGTGGCGAAATACATGGCGTGGCGATCGCGTGGGATCACCTGGGTGCTGACCGGCTCGGGAACGAGGCCGAGCTGTTCGGCGACATAGGCCTCGACCTGAGGGTCCACATTCGCGAACGTGCCGACCGCGCCCGAAATGGCGCAAGTCGCGATTTCGGCGCGCGCATCCCACAAGCGGGCGCGGCAGCGCTCGAACTCGGCATAGGCCTGCGCGAGTTTCAGGCCGAAAGTGACCGGTTCGGCATGGATGCCGTGGCTGCGACCGATGGTGGGGGTGTATTTGTGTTCCTCGGCGCGGGTCTTCAGCGCGTCGAGCAGGCCGTCCATGTCTTCGAGGAGAATGTCGGTCGCCCGCGCGAGCTGGACGTTCAGCGTCGTGTCGAGCACGTCGGAACTGGTCATGCCCTGATGCATGAAGCGCGCTTCATCGCCCACCTGTTCGGCCACCCAGGTGAGGAAGGCGATCACGTCGTGCTTGGTCACCGCCTCGATGGCGTCGATCGCCGCGACGTCGATCGCGGGCTCGGTCTTCCACCAGTCCCACAGCGCCTCCGCCGCGCTTTGCGGCACCACGCCCAGATCGGCGAGCTTGCTGGTCGCATGTGCCTCGATCTCGAACCAGATGCGGTATTTCGCTTCCGGCTCCCACAGGGCGGTCATGGCAGGGCGGGCATAACGGGGGACCATCGGAGACTCCGGATCAGACTGGGCGAGGGATTTCGCGGCAGCGGCTAGGGGGCGGCATGGATAAAGGCAAGGCCATGACCGGCCCCGACCGGATACCCCGGCGATTGCGCGGATTTCCCGGTGCCAAGCCAAGTCTCGTCCAAAGCGGAACCAAGTGCCCTTGTGTCCGACGTAAACCCAAGGCAGGATCGGTATCAGGAAGCGGCCCCGTTTGGCCGTTCCAGGGGGAATTTCATGCATAGTTTTCGGGTCGCCGCCGTGTCATCCATCGCGATCGCCTGCGCGGCGTTCGCCGTTCCGGCCTCGGCCGGGGAGGAACCGCTTTATCAACCGGCGCCCGATTGGGTCGGCTTCGAACCGCTGACGGAAGAGGATCTGGCGGTCGAATCGCCGCTGGTTCGCGCGGAAAAGCGGGTTCGGCTGGAGGATGGACGGGTCTGGTCCTATTCGGACGCGGCCCTCCGGTTGGGCACGCCGGAAATGCTGACCCAGATGAATCAGCTGGCGCATGTGTGGATGCCCGACAAGGGCGATCTCATCTTCCACAGCGTCCAGCTTATCCGCGACGGTAAGGTCATCGACCTCTTGGCCGATGGCAATCGCTTCGAAGTCCTGCGGCGCGAGCAGGAGCTGGAGAAGCGCGTGCTCGACGGGCGGCTGACGGCGACCATGCCGCTTTCCGGCGCTCAGGTCGGCGACGTGCTGCGCATGGCGGTCTCGACGACGGTCAGCGATCAGGCTCTGGGCAGGGAGATGCAGTTCATCGACGGCCTCGTCGCCGAGCCGATCCCGTTCGGCGATTTCGGGATGGAAATCTCGTGGCCCGAAGATGCCGACATCAAGTGGAAAATCCGCGGCGAGGCCGAGGAGCCGACCGTGAGGACCGCGAACGGCTACACAATCCTCGAAGTCGATCTGCCGCTGCCCGAACAGCCCGAAATGCCCCAGGACGCGCCGCTGCGGTATCTGATGCCGCCCCTGATCGCGGCCACCAGCTTCAGCGATTACGCTCAGGTGTCGCGCGTGATGGCACCCTATTTCGCGACCGAAGGCACGATAGCTCCGGGCAGCGATCTCGCCCGCGAAGTCGCGGCGATCGCCGAAGCGGCGGGCTCCAATCCCAAGCTGCGCGCTGCCTTGGCGACTCAATTCGTGCAGGATCGTGTCAGCTATCTTATGAACGGGATGGATGGCGGGAATTACCTGCCCCAATCGCCCGCCGATACGTGGAAACTGCGCTTCGGCGATTGCAAGGCCAAGTCCCTGATGCTTGCCGCTATGCTCGAAGAACTCGGGATCGAGGCCGAAAGCGTGCTCGTGCGAACCCAGGCTGGCGATGCGGTGCCCGAAATGCTGCCCGCGCCCGCCAGCTTCGATCACGTGATCGTGCGCGCCACTATCGACGGGACGGATTACTGGCTCGACGGGACTTCGCGCGGCACCAGGCTCGCCAATATGGACGAGGTGCCCGCCTTCTATCACGGGCTTCCCCTGCGCGAAGGCGGCGCCGACCTCGTCGCTCTCGACCAGCGCGGGCAGAGCGTGCCGGACGGGGACGTTCGCCTGGTCCTGGACAGCCGTGCGGGCGTGGCAGTGCCAGCCCTGTTCGATATCACGGTGACAAACACCGGCGCGGCAGCGGTGGGCGTCGAAAGCCTCGACCAGATCGCCGATGACGATACGCGCTACAACGTCGTCTCCAGCGTGATTGGGGGTGTCCTCGGCGAGGTTCGGATGAGCGACTATTCGGTCGAATTCGATGAAGATACCGGGACCGCGACTTATAAGGCGAAAGGCCTGATTACTTCGCCGTGGACGCAGGATCGCGGCGTCTATCGCCTATCCGCTCCCGCGCAGGCCGCAGCGGATTTTTCGATCGATTCCAACCGGTCGCGCGCGGCGTGGCGGGACATTCCGCTGCGGATCAATTACCCGCTCTATTACCGCTCGCAAGTCGAAGTGCTGCTGCCGGAAGAGGCCGATGCCTTCACGCTGCGCAATGGCGATCCGATCGATACCGTTATCGCGGGCGTCCAGCTGACGTCGACCGCGCGGTTGGACGACGGGAAACTGACCATCGCGCAGACCAATCGCAGCACCCGCCCCGAAATCCCTGCCGACGAGATCGCGACCGCCCGGCGCGAAGCGGCGCGGCACGAGCGCGCCCTGCCGCTGCTGATCGCTCCCGAAAGCGCGATGCGCGCGTGGGAATACGGCAAGGATCGCAGCCGTCTGGCGGCGATGGAAAAGATCTACGCCGATCTGATCGAGGAGGCGGATGCGGACGATCCTTCGGCCTATCTCAATCGCGCTTCGTTCCGCCAGGGGACGCTCGATTACAAAGGCGCGCTGGCGGATTACGACGCGGCGCTCGCCATCGAGGCGGATGAGAACACCTATTTCGCCCGTGCGGAACTCCACGGAATGATGGGCGATCTGGAAGCCGCGCTCGAGGATATCGAGACGGCGGAAGATCTCTCGCCCACCGGCTGGAGCTATCCGCAGCGGGTCCAGTGGCTTGGGCGCCTGGGCCGCGCGGACGAAGCGCTGATGCTGGCCGAAGAATATGCCGACTATGTCGAGGAACGGCATCGGGCCGATCAGGTCATGGCCGAAGCGCTCGGCTGGGCCGGGCGGTCCGAGGAAGGTCTCGCCCTGCTGGAGGAGACGCTGGCGGCCCGACCCGGCGATGGCGGCACGCTCAACGCGATGTGCTGGCTGGCGGGCACACGCGACGCGGTGGACGATGCGATGATGGCGCATTGCGAAGAGGCGGTGCAGCGTTCGAGCTACAGTCCCGGCTCGCTCGATAGTCGCGCGCTCGCTCATTATCGCATGGGCGATTACGCTGCGGCTCTCAACGATGCCGATGCGGCCCTGCGCGAACATCGGGAGATGCCGGAAACGCGATATCTGCGCGGCCTTATCCTGATTGCGCAGGGAGACCGGGAGGCTGGGCGCCGATCGATCGCCGAAGCGGTCGCGATGCGACCGGGTGTCGAAGCGGAATACGCGCAGTGGGGACTTTCGCCTCGATAGAGCCGGAGAGCCCTAGATCAGGCCCTTCGCTCTCAGCGAGACGTGCCGCCCGCCGCCGCCCACGATCACATGGTCGTGGACAGTCACGCCGACATGGCGCCCGGCCTCGGCGATCTGGTTGGTGATGGCGATGTCGGCGCGGCTGGGTTGCGGATCGCCGCTGGGGTGGTTGTGGACCAGGATCAGCGCGGTGGCCCCGATGTCGAAGGCCTTGCGCATCACCTCGCGCGGATGGATCGCGGCCTCGTCGATCGAGCCTTCGCTGGCGAGATGGTCGAGGATCAGGCGGTTCTGCGTGTTGAGATAGAGCACGCGCACGCGCTCATGCGCCAATTGCCCCATGTCGATGGCGAGGTAGTCCATCAGCGCCTGCCAACTGCCCAGGACGGGGCGGTTCTCCACCGCCCCACGTGCCATCCTGCGCGCCGCCAGCGCCACGCTGCGCAGCGATGCCGCGTTCGCTTCGCCCATGCCCTTGACCTGCATCAGCGCAGCCGGATCGGCGTTCAGGACGGCGCTGAGCGATCCGAACTGCGCGATCAGCCGTTTGGCGATCGGTTTGGTGTCGCCCTGTCGCATCCCGGCAAAAAGGAGAAATTCGAGCAGCTCGTAATCGGCCAGCGCTTCGGCGCCGCCCTTCAGCAGGCGTTCGCGAAGACGGGCGCGGTGACCGGTGCCGGAATGAGAGGTCGCATCCTGCGGCAAGCTGTCCTCCCCGTTTCCCCGACGTCATCCGGCCGCGTCATCGCCGGTTAAGCCGCATTGCCTTTAGCAGGGCGTTCGCGCAAGGGACGCAATCTATGACCGGGGTCGAGAGCCACGCCGAGGCCGAGCCGGCCGACACCGCTTCTGCCGATGATGGCGTGCCGACCGGTCGCACCCGTTCTAGATGGCGCAAGAAGCGCTGGATGGTGCCGTTCGCGGTTCTCGTCCTCCTGACCGTCACGATCCTCGCCCTGTGGCTCGCGCGCGAACGGATCGCGGGCGACGTCATCGAAGACCAGCTTGCGGCGTTCGATCTTCCGGCGACGTACGATATCGAGAGCATCGGGCCCGAGGCGGCCGTGCTAACCGATCTGGTCGTCGGCGATCCGCGCGCGCCCGACTTCACGGCGGAGCGCGTGGTGGTCCGCCTCGAACAGCGTCTGGGCACCCCCGAGATCGGCCGCATTATCCTCACACGTCCGCGCCTCTACGGCGTTTTGCGCGGCGGGCGAGTCAGCTTCGGCAGTCTCGACGAAGTGATCTACCGCGAAAGCGACGCGCCGCCCGGCCTGCCTGAAATCGACATCGCAATCCGCGACGGGCGCGGGCTGATCGAGACGCGATACGGCGCAATCGGGCTCAAGCTCGACGGCGAGGGACGGATCGATGACGGGTTTTCCGGCACGATCGCCGCCGCCGCCCCAGAGATCGAGGCCGATGGCTGCGCTATCGCGGGCGCAACTTTGTACGGCGCTCTTGCGACGAAGGATGGGGTGCCGTCCTTCGAAGGGCCGCTGCGCTTCCGTTCGCTCGATTGCGGGGATGTGTCGCTCGCCGCCGGATCGGCGCAGGTCGAAGCGCGCAGCGATGCGGCACTGGCGAATTTTTCCGGCTCGGCGGGCCTGCGCCTCGGCCGCGCGGAGGCGGGCGCCTATGCCGCAAACGGGATCGGTGGGCGTGTGAGAGCGAGCCTGCGCGGCGACGTGCTGGCCCTCGAGCACACGCTGGCGCTGCGCGGTGCCGCTTCGCCTTATGCCACGGCGGCCCTGGTCACGCTGGACGGTGCGCTGCGCAGCGATCGGAGCCTCGATCGCCTGGATTGGCGCGGCGATGTGGAAAGCAATGGCCTGCGGCTCGGTGCGCGATCCGATGCGGCGATCGCAGAGCTGGGGAGCAGCGGCGCGGGTACGCTGGTCGCTCCGATCGCCAAACGTGTCGCCGATATCCTGCGCCGCGAATCGCGTGGTAGCGCCTTCGCCGCCGACCTGTCCGCGCGCTATGGCCCAAGCGGAGCCACTCTCGTGATGCCGCGCGGCGCGCTGCGCGGCGGATCGGGCACGCGGCTTATGTCTCTGTCGCGCGTGGAGGCACAATTTCGCGACGGTGCTCCGCCGCTTCTGGCGGGCAATATCGCCATGGGCGGGGCCGGGCTTCCGTTCGTCAACGGCAGGATGGAGCGGCGCGCGACTGGCGATACCGAATTCCGGTTGGCCATGCGCCGCTACGAAGCGGGCGGCTCCGCGCTCGAAATCCCACGCCTTACGCTGGCGCAAGCCAATAGCGGCGCCTTGCGTTTCACCGGCGAAGCGATTGCGAGCGGGCCGCTGCCGGGGGGATCGACGCGCAATCTGCGCCTGCCCATCGAGGGGCGCTGGATGCCCGGCGGGGCGCTCGCGCTGTGGCCGGGTTGCACCGATGTGGGCTTCGACAGCCTGACGCTTGCCAATCTGACGCTCGAACGCCGCCGCCTGACCCTGTGCCCGCCGCCGGGAAACGCCATTGTCCGCAACGGGCCTGACGGCATCAGGATCGCTGCGGGCGCGCCTTCGCTGGACCTTGCGGGCAGGTTAGGCAGCACGCCGATCCGGCTCGTCAGCGGGCCTGTAGGCTTCGCCTATCCCGGCGTGATGACCGCGCGCGAGCTGGACGTATCGCTCGGCCCAGTCGGCACGGCGGCACGCTTCGTCGTCAGCGGGCTCGACGCGCGGTTCGGCGAGGATATCGCAGGCACGTTTTCCGACGCGGACGTGACGCTCGACGCCGTGCCGCTCGATATCGGCGAAGCGACAGGAAACTGGCGCTATCGCGACGGGCGGCTCGAACTCGCCGAAGGCAGCTTCATTCTGACCGACCGGGCGGATCCCGACCGGTTCGAGCCGCTGGTGGCGCGCGACGCGACGCTGGCGCTCGAAGACAATCTGATCACCGCCTATGCCGATCTGCGCAATCCGGCGAGCGACCGGATCGTGACCGGGGCCGATATCCGCCACGATCTGTCGACCGGGCGCGGCCATGCCGATCTCGCCATCGCGGACCTGCAATTCGATCCTCTGCTCCAGCCTGACGATCTGTCGCGTCTGGCCCTGGGCGTGGTTGCGAATGTTAGCGGAATTGTCAGCGGGACGGGTCGGCTGGACTGGGGCGCGAACGGAGTGACCAGTTCCGGCGAATTGACGACCGACGATCTCGATCTCGCCGCCGCCTTCGGCCCGGTGCGCGGGGCGAGCGGAACGATCCGCTTCACCGATCTCCTCAACCTCACCACCGCACCGGGCCAGACACTGCGTGTCGCTTCGATCAATCCGGGGATCGAAGTGCTCGACGGCGAAGTCGAATTCGCGCTGCGAAATTGGCAATTCCTGTCGGTCGAAGGGGGGCGCTGGCCGTTCATGGGCGGCGAGCTAATCCTGCGCGAGGTCGATCTGAATTTCGGCGTGGAAGAGGAGCGGCGCTACGTCTTTGAGATCGTCGGACTGGATGCGGGCGCCTTCATCGACCAGATGGATATCGGCAATCTCGGTGCCACCGGCACGTTCGATGGGACCGTTCCCATCGTTTTCGATGCGCAAGGCAATGGCCGGATCGAGGACGGGCTGCTGCTGTCGCGCGCGCCGGGGGGCAATATCTCCTATGTCGGTGAGCTGACTTATGAAGACCTGTCTCCCATCGCCAATTTCGCCTTCGATGCGCTGCGCAGCCTCGACTATCGTCAGATGCGCCTCGCGATGGACGGGCCGCTGACCGGCGAGATCGTGACGCGCGTGCGCTTCGATGGAGTCAGCCAGGGCGAGGGGGCCTCGTCCAATTTCATCACGCGCAGGCTGGCGGCGCTGCCGCTTCAGTTCCGCGTCAACATCCGCGCGCCGTTCTATCAGCTGATCACGTCGCTGAAATCGCTCTACGACCCGGCCGCCGTGCGCGATCCGCGCGAACTCGGCCTGCTATCGAGCGACGGGACGCGCCTGCTGGGCCGCGAGGTGACGGGCGAGGAGGCCGCGGAACCCATCGAGGAGGACGATATCGTGCCCCAAGGCCCCGGAACCCGACCATGAGACATTCAGGATCAAGAAAGCGAGGGAGCGCTATGAGCCGACCATATCTTCGGACCAAAGGAGTGCCGTCACCTCTGGTGCTCGGGGCACTGGCGGCGCTGGTCGCATTGCCCGGCTGCATAACGGTGAATGCGCCCGAGGAACCGATCGTGATCGAATTGAACGTCAATATCCGGCAGGAGGTGATCTATCGCCTGGCCGAGGATGCGGGCAATACGATCGACGAGAATGCCGATATCTTCTAGGATCAGCACCATGACCATTCGACCGAACCAATCCGCACGCACCTTCGCCCGTAACGCCGCCTTCGCCCTCGTCGCCGGTGCCACCGCGCTCGGCGGCATCGCGGCGCCTGCTTTCGCGCAGCGCGATCCGGCCTATGCCTCGGCCCGCGCCTCGGGCGAAGTGGGTGAGAAGATGGACGGCTATATCGGCATCGTCGGCGCGGAAACGCCCGCGCTGCGGCGCATCGTCAACGACATCAATATCAAGCGCCGCGCGGTCTATTCGGAAAAAGCGCAGGCCGCCCGCGCCACGCTGGAAGAATACGCCTTTGCCGCCGGATGCCAGGCGATCCTCAAGACATCTCCGGGCGAGAAATACCAGGCGCCCGACGGCAGCTGGGCGACGCGCGGCTCCGGCGCGCCCCAGCGCGACGCGCGCTGTCCGTAACCGACACGTACGGGACCGCATTTTATGCAGTCCCGTGCTTAACTGTACCGGCCGCGAGCGGCTTGGTGCTCCCATTTCCCTCCCCCTTCGTGTTGACTCGCAGATACCCCCCGCCTAAGGGGGCGGCGCCCTCGGCGGGCACCTCATTGCCTGTGCCGCGCGATCCGTTAAGGAGGCTGGCATGAGCGACGAGAAACCCGCACGGGAACCCATTGGCGAAGATGCGCGGATCGACGCGCTCGAGGAGCGGCTCAAGGTCGCACGCGAGCGTGAAGACAAACGCAACAAGCCACAGGTGAAGGGGGCCGATGCGAGCTATCGCAGCGGCAACCGCGTCCTGGCCGATTTGCTCGGCGGTGTTCTCGGAGGCCTGGTGCTCGGTTGGCTGGTGGACTGGCTGGCGGGCACTGCGCCATGGGGTCTGTTGGTCGGATTGTTCCTCGGGATAATCGTGGCCTTCAGGAATATCTTCCGATCGGCGAACCGGCCGCCGGAAGTCTGATCTCGCTTCGCGGGGGCAGGCGTCGAGACCGCAGGACTAGGGATACACAGAGACGTGGCACAATCGGCCAAGGTCGACCCGATGCACCAGTTCACGATCGAGCCGCTTGCCGGCACGGAGAACTGGGAGCTGGCAGGCTTCAATATCGCCTTCACCAACAGCGCGTTGTGGATGCTGATCACCGTCGTGGTGCTCGGTATCTTCGTCGCGGGCGGCATGCGTCGCCAGGTGGTGCCAGGCCGCTGGCAGATGATGGTCGAAAGCTTCACCGGCTTCATCGACGACATGCTGGAAGCCAATATCGGCAAGGCGGGGCGCAAATACGTGCCTTACGTCTTCAGCCTGTTCATGTTCATCCTGTTCGCCAACGTGCTCGGCCTTCTGCCGCTCGGCGTCGTCGGCCTGCATCCTTTCACATTCACCAGCCACTTCACCGTGACCGGCATTCTCGCCGTGATCTCGTTCACGATCGTGCTGGCAGTCGGCTTCTGGAAGCATGGCTTCCACTTCTTCAGCCTGTTCGTGCCGCACGGCACGCCCTGGCCGATGATCCCGATCATCGCGCCGATCGAGCTGATCAGCTTCATGGTCCGCCCGTTCAGCCTCGCTCTGCGTCTGTTCGTGGCGATGATGGCCGGGCACGTCCTTCTGGAAGTGCTGTCCAGCTTCGTGATTTCGGGTGGCAATGCCGGCCCGCTCTACGGGGTCGCCATCGGCATCCCCAGCATGGTTCTGATGATCGCGATCTGCGCGCTCGAACTGCTGGTGGCCGGTATCCAGGCCTACGTCTTCGCCCTTCTGACGTCGCTTTACATCAACGACGCCGAAAACCTTCACTAACCACCTGTTTCATACGTCAAGGAGTTTACATCATGGAAGCTGAAGCCGCCAAGCTCATGGGTGCGGGTCTCGCCGCGATCGGTTGCGGCCTCGCCGCTATCGGTGTGGGTAACGTGTTCGCCAAGTTCCTCGAAGGTGCGCTGCGCAATCCCGGCGCCGCCGACAGCCAGCAGGGCCGTCTCTTCATCGGTTTCGCCGGTGCCGAGCTTCTGGGCCTGCTGTCCTTCGTCATCGCCGCCCTGCTGATCTTCCAGTAAGGCGGACGCGTCGAGCCCTCGGGGAGGGCGGGTGTCATCCCGCTCCCCCAGGGCCCGCCGCTCGAATTTTTCGCAGTTGCCCCAACGGCCTTCTATCAGCGAGTTGCGTGAATGCCTCAGATAGCCCAACTTGCCGAAACCTGGTCGAGCCAGATCTTCTGGCTGCTGGTGTTCTTCGGCATCACCTTCTTCTTCATCGGGCGGCTGATGGTGCCGCGCGTGATGGAAACCGTCGCCCTGCGCGACAAGCAGATCGGTGACGATCTCGCCGCGGCGCAGGCCGCGCGCGACGCTGCCGACGAGCGGGAAGAGGCCTGGCGGGCTCGCGAAAACGAGAATCGTGCCGCCGCCCAGGCGCTGATCGCCAAGGCGAAGAGCGATGCCGCTCTCGCCAACGAGAAAAAGCTCGCCGAGGCGCAGGCTCGCCTGGACGCGCGTCTCTCGGAAGCCGAACAGCGCATCGCCGCCTCGCGCGACGAAGCCATGGGCGAAATCCAAACCGTCGCCGCCGAAGCGGCGCAGGACATCGTCCAGCGCCTCGCCGGGATCAAGGTGACCAAGCCCACCGCGAACAAGGCGGTCAAGGAGGCCATGATCCATGGCTAACGCACCGCAGGTCTTCGCCACCGAATCCGCCGAAGCATTCATCGAAGAAGGTCATGGCGGCGCTCCGACGCATGTCGAACCCGAACTGCTGGGCCTTGCGCCTTTCCAGTGGGTCTCGATCGCAATGCTGATCCTGTTCCTGATCGCCTTCTTCGGCGCCAAGGTTCACAAGACTATCGCCGGCGGGCTCGATGGCCGCATCGCCGCGATCAAGGAACAGCTCGACGAGGCCAAGGCGCTTCGCCACGAGGCGGAAACGCTGCGCGACGAGTACGCCAAGCGGATCGCGTCTGCGGAAAAAGACGCGGAAACCATGCTCGAAACGGCGCGGAACGAAGCGGACACGATCGTCGCCAAGGCGGAAGCCGACGGACAAGCAATGGTGGAACGCCGCCAGCGCATGGCCGAAGACAAGATCGCCGCTGCGGAGCGTGAGGCGATCGCCGACGTGCGCAACCGCGCCGCCATCGCCGCTACGGCGGCCAGCCGGAAACTGATCGCGGAAAAGCATGATGCGGAAGCGGACCGCTCGCTGGCGGATCAGCTGATCGCCGGGATCTGAACCGACGCGAAAACGCTTTGAAATTTAAGGAAGAGGGCGGCCCAAGGGTCGCCCTTTTTCGTTTGGTGCACGGTGACGGATGCGCTCGCCGAGTCGCTAGAAACCGTCCTTCGCCTTGCGCAGCGCCGCGAAGGTCTCGGCGGCGCTGCTGCCGCCCCAGCGAGCCTGCATGTCGGCATCGTCGGCGCGTAGGAAAGGGTTCGTCTCCAATTCGCGCGCCAAGCCCATCGGCACGGTCGGTTCGCCCCGCTCGCGTTTGTCGGCGATCTCGGCGGCATAGTCTTGCAGTGCGGCATTGTCGGGATCGGCGTGAAGCGCGAATTTAGCGTTGGCTGCCGTATATTCGTGCGCGCAATAGAGAGTCGTTTTGGCGGTAGCGCCTTAATCCGCTGGAGGCTCTGCCAGAACTGTCCGGCCTCGCCTTCGAACATCCGCCCGCAGCCAAGGGCGAACACGCTGTCGCCGACGAAGGCGATATCGTCCTGCGGCAGATGATAGGCGATGTGGCCGTTGGTGTGGCCGGAAACGTCGATCACGCGCGCTTCGTGCGATCCGATGGAGACGGTGTCGCCGTGCTTAATTTCCGTGTCGATCGCGCTCAGCTTCGCGACCTCGGCGGGCGCGACGATCTTGGCGCCGGTCGCCTTCGCCACCGTCTCGTTTCCGCCGGCATGGTCGGGATGCCAGTGGGTGTTCCAGATCTGCGTGATCGTCCATCCCTTGGCATCAGCCTCTTCGAGACACCTATCGCCATCGGGCGTATCGATCGCGACCGTTTCGCCGCTGTCGGGATCGTGGAGGAGAAATCCGTAATTGTCGGACAGGCAGAGGAATTGGTGGATCTGGAGCATGGCACCAACCTAGGGAGCCGCGCCGGACAAGAAAAGGCCCGCCTGCGCGATCCGCAGGCGGGCCTTTCTTAGTTCATCCGAAGATGGAAGCGCTTAGTCTTCCTTCTTCTTCAGCGCTTCGCCGAGGATGTCGCCCAGCGATGCGCCGCTGTCGGCACTGCCGAACTGCGCAACCGCTTCCTTCTCTTCGGCGATCTGGTGCGCCTTGATCGAGAAGGTGGGCTTCTTCGAACGATCGAAGCCGGTGACCATCGCATCGACCTTGGCACCGGTCTGGAAGCGGTCCGAACGCTGCTCGTCGCGGTCGCGGCCGAGGTCCGAACGCTTGATGAAGCCGGTCGCGCCATCGTCGCCGACCTGCACTTCGAGGCCGCCATCGCGGACTTCGAGCACGGTCACGGTGACGACCTGACCCTTGCGCAGCGCACCCGAATCGGTGCCGTCTGCCGACGGAGCACCCTTTTCGAGCTGCTTCATGCCGAGGCTGATGCGTTCCTTGTCGATGTCGACATCGAGCACGACCGCTTCGACCTGCTCACCCTTGCGGTGAAGCGCCAGCGCGTCTTCGCCCGAAATGCCCCATGCGATGTCGGACATGTGGACCATGCCGTCGACGTCGCCCGGAAGACCGACGAACAGGCCGAATTCGGTGGCGTTCTTGACTTCGCCTTCGACCTTGCTGCCGACGGGATGCGCTTCGGCGAATTCTTCCCACGGATTGCGCTGAGCCTGCTTGAGGCCGAGCGAAATGCGGCGCTTTTCGCTGTCCACTTCCAGCACCATCACTTCGACTTCCTGCGAGGTCGAGACGATCTTGCCGGGATGGACGTTCTTCTTGGTCCAGCTCATTTCGGACACGTGCACCAGGCCTTCGATGCCCGGCTCGATTTCCACGAACGCGCCGTATTCGGTGATGTTGGTGACGGTGCCCGTCAGCTTCATGCCGACCGGATACTTCGCCGCAACGCCATCCCACGGATCGCTTTCCAGCTGCTTCATGCCGAGGCTGATGCGCTGGGTGTCTTCGTTGATGCGAATGATCTGGACGGTTACGGTCTGGCCGATCTCGATCATTTCGCTGGGGTGGTTGACCCGCTTGTAGCTCATGTCGGTGACGTGCAGCAGGCCGTCGATACCGCCGAGGTCGACGAAGGCGCCGTAATCGGTGATGTTCTTGACGACGCCGTCGATCACCTGGCCTTCGGTCAGGTCGTTGATCAGCTCGCTGCGCTGTTCGGCGCGGGTTTCTTCCAGCACGGCGCGGCGCGAGACCACGATATTGCCGCGGCGGCGGTCCATCTTGAGGATCTGGAAGGGCTGGGCCATGTCCATCAGCGGGGTGACGTCGCGCACGGGGCGGATGTCGACCTGCGAACCGGGCAGGAACGCCACGGCGCCGTCGAGATCGACGGTGAAGCCGCCCTTGACGCGGCCGAAGATGCGGCCTTCGACGCGCTTGCCTTCGCCGAATTCGCTTTCCAGCTTGTCCCACGCGGCTTCGCGGCGGGCGCGGTCGCGCGACAGCATGGCTTCGCCGTCGGCGTTCTCGACCCGGTCGACGAAGACTTCGACTTCGCTGCCGACGGTCAGGCTGTGCGCGTCTTCACCGCGCATGAATTCCTTGAGATCGACGCGGCCTTCGCTCTTGAGGCCGACATCGATGAGCGCCATGCCGTTTTCGATGGCGGTGACGGTGCCCTTGACGACGCGGCCTTCGAAGCCGCCTTCATCGGCAGCGCCGAGCTGCTCGTCGAGCATGGCGGCGAAATCGTCACGGGTGGGATTGGCTGCAGTTGCCATAAGGTAGGATATTCCTATCGTTCGTTTTGCTACCGGCCACCGGTTTTCCCGGGGTCTTTCCCGCCAGCCGCGCACCATTGCGGGCCATACGGAGCAAGAGGGCCGTATTCTCCGCCAGGCCGAATGCCGGGCGAAGGTCCTGCGAGAATCCAAAGGAGTACGAGAACGGGCGCGCGCCTAAGCGAAAACGGCGAAGAAAGCAAGCTTTTGCGAGGGGAGCGACAGCCGACGCGAATCTGTTCCACCTAGGAGAAGAACGCGTCGGCGGTGATGTCGTCTACGACGGGCCACCCTCAGCCTCGCCTTGGTCGTAGAACCAACTCAACCCATCAGGCAGATCGTCGCCCGAATAATCCACCTGCAGAACCCGCCTCCGTCTTCCGTTCGCGGCTCTGTCGGAAGCGTGGAGGATGGGCGTGCGGTAGACCCAGACGTCGCCCGCATCGGCCAGACAGTCGTGTATTTCGGACCGCTTCACGTGGGCCAGGATATCGCTTTCCGCAATCAAACCGATGGCATGGCTTCCGAGCGCAATCCGCAAGGGCGCGTTCTCGGCATCGACGGCATCGATATGGATGCGCACGGTCAGCATCCGGGCGAGGAGATCGAACGGCGGCTCAACATGGGGCATGCCCTGCTTCACCGTCCAGGGGCCGAAGCCGGTCAGATCGACACGCCGTTCCACACAAATCGTGCGATCCTGATGCCAGCCGAGGGACCAGTTCGCACCGTCGGTCTTGTCGAAAGCGATCACGCGAACGGGGCGGCTTGTCGGCCCGAGAAGACGCGACGCGATCTTGCCTATCGGACCGGAGCGACCAAGAACGCTTTCCAGCCCCGTAAGGCATTTGATCCGCCGTCCGGGCGATGGGCCCTGCGCGAAAGCGCAAGCGAGCGTGTCGAGAAAGCCAGCTGCCGCGCCGTGATGGAGCGCCGCTCCATCACGGTCGAGCTCGAGCTTGCTCAGCCTTCCCGCTCTTGCAGCCATTCCTCGAGCCACTTGATCGAATAGTCGCCGCTCTGCACGTCGGCTTGCTGGATCAGTTCCTGATGCAGCGGAATCGAGGTCTTGACCCCTTCGATCACCATTTCCTCCAGCGCGCGGCGCAGGCGCATCATGCATTTCTCGCGTGACCGGCCATAGACGATCAGCTTCGCGATCATGCTGTCGTAATAGGGCGGCACGCGATAGCCCGCATAGAGGCCGCTATCGACGCGCACATGCATTCCGCCCGCCGCGTGATAATAGTCGATCTTGCCGGGGCTGGGCGCGAAGGTGAACGGGTCTTCGGCGTTGATGCGGCATTCGATGGCATGGCCTGAAAAGCGGATCTCGTCCTGCTTGCAGGAGAGCGCCTTGCCGTCGGCGATGCGGATCTGTTCGCGCACCAGATCGATCCCGGTAATCATTTCGGTGACCGGGTGTTCGACCTGGAGCCGGGTGTTCATCTCGATGAAGTAGAACTCGCCGTTTTCCCACAGGAATTCGATCGTGCCTGCGCCGCGATAGGCCATGTCGCGCATGGCTTGCGCGCAGATTTCGCCCATCCGGTCGCGCTCTTCGGTCGAAAGGACGGGCGAGGGCGCTTCTTCGAGCACTTTCTGGTGGCGGCGCTGGAGCGAACAATCGCGCTCGCCCAGATGGATCGCGGCGCCATTGCCGTCGCCGAAGACCTGGAATTCGATGTGGCGCGGATTGCCGAGATATTTCTCGATATAGACGGTGGCGTCGCCGAAGGCTGCCTTCGCCTCGCTGCCCGCTTGCTTCATCAGGGTTTCGAGCTGGTCTTCTTCGGCGCAGACCTTCATCCCGCGCCCGCCGCCGCCGCTCGCCGCCTTGATGATGACGGGGTATCCGATCTCGGCGGCGATCTTTTTCGCCTCGTCATAATCGGACACCGCGCCGTCCGAACCGGGGACCAGCGGCAGGCCGAGGGCGCCTGCGGTGCGCTTGGCCTCCACCTTGTCGCCCATCGTGCGGATATGTTCGGGCTTGGGACCGATCCACTTGATTTCGTGCGCTTCGACGATCTCGGCGAATTTGGCGTTTTCGGACAGGAATCCATAGCCGGGATGAATCGCATCGGCCTGGCTGATTTCCGCCGCCGAGATGATGTTCGCGATATTGAGATAGCTGTCCGTCGCGCTCGGCGGGCCGATGCAGACCGCGTGATCGGCCAGGCGCACATGCATGGCGTCGGCATCGGCGGTGGAGTGGACCGCCACCGTCTCGATACCCATTTCATGCGCGGCGCGGTGGATGCGGAGCGCGATTTCGCCGCGATTGGCGATCAGGATGCGTTTGATAGTCACGCCGACGCCTTACCCGATGACGACAAGCGGCTGGTCGAATTCGACCGGCTGGGCGTTCTCGATCAGGATCGCCTTGACCGTGCCGGACTTGTCGGCGGCGATCGGGTTCATCACCTTCATCGCTTCGACGATCACCAGCGTATCGCCTTCCTTCACACTGTCGCCGACCTTGACGAAGTCGGGCGCGCCGGGCTCGGGCGCGAGATAGGCGGTGCCTACCATCGGCGATTTGAGCGCGCCGGCCGTGTCGGGCAGCGCCGGTTCGACGGCGGGGGCCGGAGCGGCGGCCGGGGCGGGCGCGGCCTGCGGTGCGGGAGCCGGAGCGGCCGCCACCGGGGCGGCGGCGGGCGCGTATCCGCCGCGCGCGACACGCACCTTGCGGTCGTTGTCCTCGACTTCGATTTCGGTCAGACCGGTCTCGGCGAGCAGTTCTGCCAGCTCGCGAACCAGATCGATATCGACGTTCATGCCGGATTTGGAACCGGCGGTGCCTTTGCGTTCGGCCATGGGAACCCTTGTTCTGTGGATCGGGCGCCTATGCTACCCCGATCGCCGCAAGGCAAGGGGGCGGGGCTGCGCGTAACGCCACGAATGGGGATCCTCAGAGCGCGGCGGCCTTGTCCAGAGCGACGAGATAGCCCTTGGCGCCCAATCCCTTGACCACATCCACCGCGCCGGGTTCGACATAGGAATGGTGGCGAAACGCCTCGCGCGTGGAGGGGTCCGACAGATGCACTTCGATCACCGGAACGCTGATCGCTTTGATGGCATCGAGCAGAGCAACGGAAGTGTGCGTGTAGGCCGCCGCATTCAGAAGGACCGCCTTCGCGCCCGCCGCGTGCGCCTCGTGCAGCCAGTCCACCAGCACGCCTTCGTGGTTGGTCTGGCGGAAATCCACTGCGAGGCCGAGTTCGGCGGCGCGCGCCTGTGCCATGGTGCGGATATCTTCGAGGGTGTCCGAACCGTAGATTTCCGGCTCGCGCGTGCCGAGAAGGTTGAGATTGGGGCCGTTGAGAATGAAGACGGTGGCAGTCATGCGGCGGTTCCTATCGCAGCGTCGTTCTTTCGGGAAGCGCGGCGTCAGCGATCCACGCCCCTGACCTTTCCCCACTGGCGCGCGGCGGTGTAACCGAGATAGCCGGTGCCGAAGAGCGCGTAGAGCGGTTCGGGCAGGCCGCCGAGATAGGCGTTCATCCCCGCCGCGATATTCCGTGCGGTATCGGGCGACAGGGCCGCGATCACACCCATGGGGAGCGCCCACAGGATGAGGATGTAAATGACATAGAGAAAGGATGGTCGCGCGCGGCTGGTCCACGGATCGTGCGATTGCGCTTCGGCGAGGATGGCGGAAAGGCGCGTCTCGATCACGCGCAATTCCTGCGTCCCTTCCAGTGCGAGCAATTCGAGCTTCGCCCTGGCGCGCGCCTCCTTGTCGGGAATGAGCTTGTCGATCAGCGAGGCGAGGGGGCCGATCAGCGATTCGACGAGGGGCATGGCGCTTACTCCGGTTCGAGAAAGCGCACTGGCTAACCAAATCGGTTAGTGTAGGACAGCGGAATCTGTCGATATCAGCTTTAGCGCCGGGAAGCCGAGATCAGTTTCGCCGCCTTTTCGATCGAACCGTCCCGATCGGCGATGGTCAGTCGATTGCGGCCCGAGCGCTTCGATTCGTAAAGCGCCGTATCGGCCGCGTGGAGAAGGCTGGTTTCATCGTATCCGAACTGGCACATCGCAACGCCGAGGCTGATGGTGACGCCATCGAGCTTCGCGATCTTGGGCCAATCCAGTTCCTCGCACTCGCGGCGCAGTCTTTCGCCGATATGAGCCGCCGTTTCGGCCGATGCGGAGGGGAGGATCGCGAGAAACTCCTCGCCGCCCAGACGGCCGAAAAGATCGCCTTTCCTGAGCGTCGTCGATCCCAGATTGGCCAGCCGCTTGAGCACCTCGTCACCCACCGCGTGGCCGAACCGGTCGTTGATCGATTTGAAATGATCGACATCGATCATCAGGATCGACAAGTCGGTGTGTTCCCGCTCGGACCTCGCGATCTCGCGGCCCAGCGTGTCGAGCAATTTGCGCCGGTTCGCGATTCCCGTGAGCTGATCGGTTTCGGACAGCCGTTGGGATTTCTGCGCCAGTGCCTCGGCCCGTTCCTTCTCGACGGCGAGCTGCCGCAGCGCGGTGACATGGTTCGTCACATCCTTGAGAACGCCGAAGATCGCGACGACTTTCCCGTTTTCGATTTCCACGTCCCCGGCGGATTCGATGTACCGGCTCTCGCCTTGCGCGTTCAGAATGCGAGCGGCCAGAGTGAACGGCTGCCGGTCCAGAACAGCCTTTTTCAAGGTCTCGCGGACATGCCCTTCGAGCTCTTCGACGATGGATCCGTGCTCCAGATTACGCGCGCGGTCCACTTTCGGATCGAGGCCGTAAATGGCGAGCATGCCGTCGGACCATTGGCTCGTATTGGTCCTGAGGCAATATCGCCAATGGCCGACATGGGCAAAGGCCTGCGCGGCGTCGTGCTGAGCCTTGCGCAGTTCGATCTCCGCCATCTGCGCGCGGGATCTGGCGAGCAGGGCCGCCGGCGGCAGGGACGATGCGAAGATCGTCAGCAGATAGAATTGCGTGAAGTAGATCTTCTGGAGTGGATCGGACACGAAGGTGATCGGGCTGGTTCCGACGATCAGGGATATTGTCGCCGCGATCGTGATCGCGCAGATCATGACGAGCGCTCCGGCCACACCGGCAATGAAGGTCACGAAGACGATCGCCACGACCGGCAGGAACAGAAGCGGATAGTCGGTTTGTCCGAAAGTCGCCACGATGGAGACGGTCGCGAACAGGCCTGCAGCCAGGATCTTTCGCCTGTCGAACGCAATCCTAGTCCGATCCGACACGGTGTGGACGCCGGTCACTATGACCGGGGCAACGATCAGCATGCCCAGAAACACGGTCTTGAACCAGGAATAGAGAAAGGTCGGGCTGTCGATCGCGCCTGTCGCGACCGAAGCGATGAGTGCGCTCGCCGCGGACGCACAGACCGAAGCGATAACGAAGCGGGCGATCCATCTCGGATCATCGAAGCGGCCGCATCTGCCATCCAGCCCGCAGGCGATCGCCACCGCGATGGCACCTTCCAAGACATTCGCGAGCGTCAATCCCGCAGCTATGGCGAAAGTGGCTCCGAAGGCCATATTGACGGCCATGCTCACAGGCGCGATCAACGCCAGCAGCAGCAGGCGTGACTGCCTCGTCGACAGCAACAGGCCTGCGAACAAAACGCCGCTGGACGGCCAGATGAGGGCGATACCATGCTCGGTCTGCGTCGTCGCCAGCGAGAACGCGGCGAAAACCGCATAGAGGCCTGCGAACACGACAGGGATCAGCCATACGGGGGCTGGGCTGGCTCTTCGGGCGCGGAACATGGGCCCTGCGATTAAAGACGCAGACTTAAATAAAGGTGACCCTTCTGGAATTTTAACCAAGCAAAGGCCCGTGAGACCAGGCGAGAGCGTGCGCGGAACGGAATTAACCTGCATCCCGAAGTCGCGGTGCTTCCCGGTCGCTGAGCCGTCGAATGGAGAGAATTTCCACTGGTCGGGACGACAGGATTCGAACCTGCGACCCCCACACCCCCAGTGTGATGCGCTACCAGGCTGCGCTACGTCCCGAAACCAGTGGAGGGCGGCCCTATAGGTGGGGGTTTGCGCGAAGGCAAGCGCCGATCCACGGTTCGCTTGCAGCTGCGCTCGCTCCGGCTTTGCAAGCCTGCCCAATACTGCTACGCGCCGCCGCATTGCCGCCGGGGCGCGGCGTCGGGATGTCTTGATTCCGGCACGCGCCACCCCAAGTGCGGCCCCACGGATCGTATCATTACAGGCAGTATACCGATGCTTTACATGTTAGGCGCAGCCACCGGCGCCGCGCCGCCGCCCGCCTGGATCAGCTGGCTGCCGATCGTCGGCATGATCCTGATCTTCTGGTTCCTGATCATCCGCCCACAGATGAAGCAGCAGAAGGCGCATCAGCAGAAAATCGCCGGTCTCAAGCGCGGGGACGAGGTCGTCACCGCAGGCGGACTGGTCGGCAAGGTTACCAAGATCGACGAAAACTACGCCGAGCTCGAAATCAGCAAGGGCGTGAAGGTCCGCGCGGTCAAGAGCACGATCGGCGATGTGATTTCGCCCACCGCCGCCGCACCCGCGAACGATTGAGCGGGCGCGCCTGACAATGCTCGATTTTCCGACCTGGAAAAAGACCTGGCTGTGGCTGATCACGGCCGTCGCCATTTTCGCCGCGCTGCCTTCGCTGGTGTCCATGACCAGCGCGAAATGGCCCGAGGCGCTGCCCGATCCGACCGTCAATCTCGGCCTGGACCTTGCCGGCGGCAGCCACATCCTGCTGGAAGCCGAACCGAGCCAGGTCGCGGCGCAGCGGCTCGAAAACCTCGAGGAAGCGGTTCGCACCGCTTTGCGTCAGGCCGAACCGCGCATCCGCATCGGCGACGTATCCACTGCCGACGGGCGGTTGACCTTCATGGTCGAGGATATGGGCGAGGTCGATCGGGCGCGTGAAATCCTTCTCCCGCTCGTGAACGGCAACGGCCTGGTCCGCGAATGGGATCTGTCGATGGTGGACGAGACGCGTTTCGTCCTCGTGCCGACCGAACAGGGCCTGGAACAGGCCGTGACCGACGCGATGGACAGCGCCACCGAAGTCGTGCGCAAGCGCATCGACTCGCTGGGCACGCGCGAGCCGACGATCATTCGCCAGGGCGATACCCGCATCGTCGTGCAGGTGCCGGGCCTTCAGGATCCCGACGCGCTCAAGGAATTGCTCGGCCAGACGGCGCGGCTCGAATTCAAGCTGGTGGATCAGACCGCGCTGCCGAGCGATGTCGCGGCGGGCGTTGCGCCTCCGGGCAGCGAGATCGTTCCCTTCGCCGACACCACTGCGCAGGCGGGCACGTCGCTTGCCGTCAGGCGGTTGGGCGGCATTCGCGGCGACAATCTCGTCGGCGCGCAGCAGACTTTCGATCCGCAGACCAACGAGCCGGTCGTCTCGATCACCTTCGACCAGCAGGGCGGCGCGCGCTTCGCCAATCTGACGCGCGAAAACGTCAACAAGCCCTTCGCGATCATTCTCGATGGCAAGGTGCTCTCCGCACCCAATATCAACGAGCCGATCCTTGGCGGCAGCGCTTCGATTTCAGGCGGCTTTACCACCGAGACGGCCAATAATCTCGCGATCTCGCTGCGCTCCGGCGCGCTGCCGGTCGATCTGGCTGTGATCGAGGAGCGCACGGTCGGCCCCGACCTCGGCGCCGATTCGATCCGTTCGGGCCTGCTCGCGATGACGATCGGTTCGGTCGCGGTGATCGTGCTGATGATCGTCACCTATGGCCGCTTCGGAATCTACGCGACGGCGGCTCTGGTCATCAACGTGCTGATGATCCTCGGCATCATGGCGGCGCTCAACACGACGCTGACGCTGCCGGGCATCGCCGGTTTCGTTCTCACCATCGGTGCGGCGGTGGACGCCAACGTTCTGATCAACGAACGCATTCGCGAAGAGCGAAAGCGCGGGCGGCGCGTGGTTGCCGCTGTGGAAACCGGGTACAAGGAAGCGAGCCGCGCGATTTACGATGCGAACGTCACCAATTTCATCGCCGGGGTGCTGCTGTTCCTGTTCGGATCGGGCCCGATCCGCGGCTTCGCGGTAGTGCTCGTGATCGGCCTGTTCACCAGCGTGTTCACCGCGGTGACGCTGACCCGCATGTGGGTCGCAGGATGGCTGCGCAAGGCGCGCCCCAGCGACTTGAATCTTTGAGGAGGCGAGACCCATGAAACTTCTGAAGCTCGTCCCCGACGATACCAATATCGCCTTCCTCAAATGGCGCATTCCGTTCTTCGTGGTCAGCCTGGTGCTGATCGCGGCGAGCTGGGCGCTGGTGGCCGTCAACGGCCTCAATTACGGCGTCGACTTCGCCGGTGGGCAGGAAATTCGCGCGACTTTCGTGGGCGAGGAAGAAGCGCCCGTGGCCGAAATCCGCGACACGGTCGGATCGCTCGAGGATGTCGAGAATCCGGTGATCCAGCGCTTCGGCGCGCCCAATCAGATTTCGATCCGCGTAAAGCTTCCACCCGAGGCGGAGGGCGACAAGGAATTCGCCGATCGCGTGTCGCAGGAAATCACCACCGCACTCGAAGAGGGCCATCCCAATGTCCGCATCGACGGCGTGGATTCGGTTAGCGGCAAGGTTTCCGGCGAATTTCGCGACGATGCGGTCTGGGCGCTGATCGCCGCCATGCTGGCCGTAGCGCTCTACATCTGGATCCGCTTCGAATGGCAGTTCGGCGTGGGCGGCCTGTTCGCGCTGTTCCACGACGTGTCGTTGACGCTGGGTATGTTCGCGCTGTTCCAGCTCGAATTCAGCCTCCAGATCATCGCGGCGATTCTCGCGATCATCGGTTATTCGCTGAACGATACGATCGTCGTTTACGACCGCATCCGCGAGAACCTGAAGAAATACCGCAAGATGCCGCTGCCCGAATTGCTCGACCTGTCGGTGAACGAGACGCTGGCCCGCACGGTCATGACCTCGCTGACGCTGCTGGTCGCTCTGGTGCCGCTGCTGCTGTTCGGACCGGAAAGCCTGTTCGGCCTCGTCGCGGCGAT
>NZ_LWFF01000273.1 GCF_001635685.1 Erythrobacter sp. HI0063 | reverse complement strand
ATGGTGTAGCCGTGCCGTTTGGCCTCCCGCGCGATGCCGGTCTGCTGCTCGTCCATCGACGTTCCGGCTTCCGCCTGCTTTCGGGTGGAAACGCGGATGTATCCGGCGGCAGGCAGAACGTCGGTCATTGCAAGTCATTGTCCTTGGCGGAGTGCGATAGGATCGCGGCGAACAGCTCGCTGAGCCACAGCAGTTCCTCTTCCGTTATAGGGAACTCAGCGGACAGTTCATCATGCACGATGAAGCCGTCCCGCAATGAATCATGCGCAAGCTGATAGTCGTTGGGAGATGGAT
>NZ_LWFF01000272.1 GCF_001635685.1 Erythrobacter sp. HI0063 | reverse complement strand
GTTTTCGCTGACCGCCATTTGCGACTTGCCCTGCTGTCCGATCAGGTCGGTCAATCCACCAGTGCCAGACATTCCTGCGGGAAATCGTAGGCCACTCACAGGATGCGGAAATTTCGGTCGCGGACCAGACCGTTAGAGACGGGTTCGTAACGAAGCGAAGAAGGGCGCGCAGCGTACAACTCGAGCGACCACGCGCCAATTCGGT
>NZ_LWFF01000271.1 GCF_001635685.1 Erythrobacter sp. HI0063 | reverse complement strand
CGACGAGGACGAGACCATGGGGGCCGTTCTTCTGAAGTTGGTGGAAGTGGTACCAGGTCGGCTCGATGAATTCGGCCGGTACGCCGAATGGCGACGCGGTTTCGACGCGTACATGAACCGAACGAAACCCTATCTTGAAGGTATGGCCGCAGAGGATTTGGCGAAGCTGGAAGCCCGACCCGCTTCGAAGAAGCAGATGCACCTGATCCGCATAACCTGCGCNTATCACCGCATTCCGTTTCCAGCAGTGCCCAATCGACGGACGGCCTTTGAATGGCTTCGAGATATCGGAGCCAACACTCGGTACCGGGAGCTCCGGCGATGAAGTTTAAATGGGAGCGACCCGATGGTTCCGTTGTTGAGATCGGTGATCCGGACCTCATCGTCGATGTGTTGAACAATCTGGG
>NZ_LWFF01000270.1 GCF_001635685.1 Erythrobacter sp. HI0063 | reverse complement strand
TGTTGATCTGCACCTGTACATTGGTGATATCGGGCACGGCATCGATGGGCAGGCGCAGCAAATTCACCACGCCATAGATTGCCA
Organism: Erythrobacter sp. HI0063; assembly: GCF_001635685.1. Classification (GTDB taxonomy): domain Bacteria; phylum Pseudomonadota; class Alphaproteobacteria; order Sphingomonadales; family Sphingomonadaceae; genus Qipengyuania. Next base: position 179 of record NZ_LWFF01000270.1, on the reverse strand, counting down.
CACCGAGCGTCAGTACGACCATCGCCCAGCGAAAGCGCACGGCGACGTCGAGGATCATGCCGATCAGGCCATGGCGGTGGGAGCGATCCGCGTCCTGCATGTGATCAGTGTCCATGCTCGGCCTCCTCCTTCTCGAGTTCAGCCTTCAGCAAAAAGGCATTGGCGGTGGCGATCCGCCA
>NZ_LWFF01000269.1 GCF_001635685.1 Erythrobacter sp. HI0063 | reverse complement strand
GCCTGGCTGGACCGCATCGCGCCTGAAGGCCCCGATTACGACCACGACGATGAGGGGCCGGACGATATGCCCGCCCATCTCAAGATGGCGCTGACGGGCGTTTCCTTGGCAGTTCCGGTGGTGGGCGGTCGTCTGGCGCTCGGCACATGGCAGGGCATCTTTCTCGTCGAACACCGGGCCCGGCCGCATACTCGCGAGATCGCGCTCCATCTTTCCGGCGATCGACCGGACGAATTAGCGAAACCCTAATCCCCCTCACGCGTAAGGAGAGCGTGAGTATCTCCATCCATACCCGTTTCGCGTTCTGCCTCGACCGGCCGACCGACGTCCTCCTCCAGTTCGAGGCGGCGGAGATTCCGGAACACGAGATCCTGTCGAGCA
>NZ_LWFF01000268.1 GCF_001635685.1 Erythrobacter sp. HI0063 | reverse complement strand
CTTAGAGGAGCGCGGCTGATGGACGTCCGTACGCAAATACGTCGCGCCGCACGTTATTTCGCCCAGCAAGAGGCTCTCGTTCACGGCCACAGGCGGTTGACTTTCTCGGAAGCCTGGTTGCGCGGCGTGAAGCTCGCAAATGCTCTTGCGGAGTGCGGCCTTCAACCGGGTGACCGGATTGCTACGCTGGAGAAGAACTCCATCGAGGCCGCCGACATCATACTGGCGGCTGCCATTGGAAACTAT
>NZ_LWFF01000267.1 GCF_001635685.1 Erythrobacter sp. HI0063 | reverse complement strand
GACCGATGCCGCGCATGAAGGCCTCGCGCGCCAGTTCGCCGATCATTCGATCCATCGCCGCTATCTGGCGGTATGCGCGGGCCATCCCAACCCAGCGGAAGGCACGATCGATGCCCGCCTCGGCCGTTCGGACCGGGACCGGAAGAAAATGGCCGTGCTCGCAAAGGATTCCTCACGCGGGAAACATGCCGTTACGCATTACAGGCTCGTCCAGCGACTCGCCCATGCCGCGCTGATCGAATGCCGGCTGGAAACGGGG
>NZ_LWFF01000266.1 GCF_001635685.1 Erythrobacter sp. HI0063 | reverse complement strand
CGCCGCCCCGTCGGTACCCGGCAGCGTGCGGCTGACGATCCCGGCTTTCGGCTGGGCAATCTGCGAACTGGGGGCGCAATGATGGCGAGCCTGAGCAAGACTGCACTCGCGCCGCAAACCGGTCCCGCCGTGCAATGGTGGCGCGGAGCGGCGATCTATCAGATCTATCCCCGCAGCTTTATGGATGCGAATGGCGACGGGATCGGTGATCTTCCAGGTATCACTCAGCGGCTCGGCCATGTCGCCTCGCTCGGCGTCGATGCGATCTGGATCTCGCCCTTCTTCACCAGCCCGATGAAGGATTTCGGCTACGACGTTTCCGATTATTGCGATGTCGATCCGATCTTCGGGACGCTTGCCGATTTCGACGTGCTGGTCGCCCGCGCGCATCAGCTCCGCCTCAAGGTTCTGATCGACCAAGTCTATTCGCACACTTCGGACGAACACGCCTGGTTCGTCGAAAGCCGTGCGAGCCGCGACAATCCCAAGGCGGACTGGTATGTCTGGGCCGATGCCAAGCCGGACGGCACGCCGCCCTCCAACTGGCAATCGGTCTTCGGCGGCCCGGCCTGGACCTGGGATGCGCGGCGCGGGCAATATTACCTGCACAATTTCCTCAGCTGCCAGCCGCAATTGAACGGGCATAACCGGCAAGTTCAGAACGCTCTTCTCCATGTCGCGCGCTTCTGGCTGGACCGGGGCGTGGACGGCTTCCGGATCGACGCGCTCAATTTTTCGATGCACGATCCCGACCTGCGCGACAATCCGCCCGCGCCGCCGACCGACCGGGCGCGCACCCGGCCGTTCGATTTCCAGCGCAAGATCCACAATATGTCGCATCCCGACATTCCCGGTTTCATCGAACGTATCCGCGCCGTGACCGACGAGTATGCCGGGGATGAGGGGGCCATCTTCACCGTGGCGGAAGTCGGCGGGGACGAGGCCGAGACGGAGATGAAAGCCTTCACCCAAGGCGATGCGCGGCTGAATTCCGCCTACGGCTTCAACTTTCTTTATGCCGACCGCCTGACCCCCGGACTGGTCTGCGCTGCGCTGGCCGAATGGCCGGACGAGGAGGGGATGGGCTGGCCGAGCTGGGCGTTCGAAAACCACGATGCGCCGCGCGCCGTCTCGCGCTGGTGTGCGCCCGAACATCGCGACGCCTTCGCGCGGATGAAGTTGTTGCTGCTCGCGTGCCTACGCGGCAATATCATCCTCTATCAGGGCGAGGAACTGGGCCTGACGCAGGTTGATATCCCCTTCGAGCAATTGCAAGATCCCGAAGCGATCGCGAACTGGCCGCTCACCCTTTCGCGCGATGGCGCGCGCACGCCGATGCCGTGGGAGAGTGAAGGCGAGGGCGGCTTCGGCGCTGCCACCCCCTGGCTCCCGCTCGGCGAGGAGAATCTCGCCCGCTCGGTCGCGGTGCAAGACGCTGACCCAGCCTCGCTGCTTGCGCTGACACGCGAAATTATCGCGCTGCGCAAGGCCTCGTCCGCTTTGCGCCACGGCAGCGCCGCCTGCCAGGCCGATGGCGCGCTGCTGCGCCTCGAACGCTTATCGCAGGGCGAGCGTGTCGTCTGCCTGTTCAACCTGTCGCCAGACCCCATTTCCGTGATCAAGATTCCTCAAGGAGAAACCCTATGCAGCATCAATTCGGTCATGCCCGACGTTCTCGGGTCCTACGGCGCGCTGGTGGTGCGGGTCTGATGCGCGCGGGACTGAAAGGGGCCCTGTGCGCGCTCCTCGCCTCGAGCGCGCTTCCTGCCTGGGCTGCCGATGTCGCCTCTCCTGATGGGCGCACCGTCGTGACGCTCGACGTCGATGGCGGCGGGGTTCCGTTTTACCGCGTCGTCCGCGACGGCAAGACGCTGATCGACGACAGCGATCTGGGCTTCCTGTTCACCGATGCCCAGCCGATGCGGCGCAATTTCGAGGTCGAAAGCGAAACCCGCGCCGCCCATGACGCCACCTGGGAACAGCCCTGGGGCGAACGCCGCTTCGTGCGCGATCACCATAACGAATTGGCCGTCACCTTCCGTGAAGGACGCCAGAACAGCAATCGCGCGCTGACGGTGCGGATGCGTGTCTTCGATGACGGGATCGGCTTCCGTTACGAATTTCCCGACAGCGAGGTCATGCCCGTTGCGAACATCGCCGAAGAGCTGACGGAATTCGCAATCGCGCCGGAGGCCGCAGAGGACGGCACGGCGTGGTGGATTCCGGGCGGCGACTTCAATCGCTACGAATATCTCTACAACGAAACGCCGATCGATGCGGTTAGTATCGCGCACACGCCGATCACCATGCGGCTGGCGGACGGAACGCATCTGGCCTTTCACGAGGCGGCGCTGGTCGATTATTCGGGCATGTGGCTGCGGCGAATGGAAGGATCGCGTTTCCGCGCCTCGCTCGCCCCTTCGAGCCGGGGGGCGAAGGTGGTACGCGAAGGCGCTTTCACCACGCCTTGGCGCACGATCCGCATCAGCGACGGTCCAGCGGGACTGGTCGAAAGCGACATCGACCTGAACCTCAACGAGCCGAACAAACTGGGCGATGTCAGCTGGGTTGAGCCGGGGAAATATATCGGCATCTGGTGGGGCATGATCTCCAATCGCTGGACATGGGGGACGAGCGACCGCCACGGTGCGACGACGGAGCGGGCGAAGGAATATATCGACTTCGCCGCCAAGCACGGTTTTCGCGGCGTGCTGATCGAAGGATGGAATGTCGGCTGGGACGGCGACTGGTTCAACAATGGCCGCGAATTCAGCTTCACCCAGAGCTATCCCGATTTCGACCTGCGCGAAGTGACGGATTACGCCAGATCGAAGGGCGTGCGCCTGATCGGGCATCACGAGACCAGCGGCAACATCGCTAATTACGAAGCCCAGCTCGAAGACGCGCTCGACCTCTACAAGGAATTGGGCGTCGACTGGATCAAGACCGGCTATGTCGCCGATGCGGGCGGGATCGTGTCCTGCAATGCCGACATCGCCGACCCTTGCGATCCGGAGACCGAGATCTTCGAATGGCATGACGGCCAGCGCCAGGTGCAGCATCATCTGAAGGTCGTTCAGGAAGCGGCCAAGCGCGGCATCGCGATCAATCCGCACGAACCGGTCAAGGATACCGGCCTCCGCCGCACCTATCCCAACTGGGTCGCGCGCGAAGGGGCGCGGGGGCAGGAATACAACGCCTGGAACGCCTATGGCAGCGGGGTCGAACACGATCCGACGCTGGTCTACACCCGGATGCTGTCGGGACCGATGGATTACACGCCCGGCGTGCTCGGCCTGGTGGGGGACAACGATTATCCCTTCTCGTCCACGCTCGCCAAGCAATTGGGCCTCTACCTCGCGATCTATTCGCCCATCCAGATGGCGGCCGATTTCATCGAAAGCCTTGAGGCGCATCCGCGCGAGCTGGAATTCATCAAGGCGGTGCCCGCCGACTGGTCGGAAAGCCATCTGATCGATGGCGCGGTGGGCGATTACGCCATCTTCGCGCGCAAGGGACGCGATAGTCAGGACTGGTATGTCGGCGGCGTCAACGATGCGACCGAACGCACTCTGACGCTCGATTTCGATTTCCTCGACGAGGGCAAGTCCTACATGGCCAAGGTCTGGAAGGATGGACCGGAAGCGACCTACTTGACCGAGAAGCGCCACGACATCGCTTACGATACCGTCACGGTGAAAAAGGGCGACAGCTACACCGTGCGGCTGGCACCGGGCGGCGGCGTGGCGATCCAGCTCAAACCCCGCTGATGGAGGCAGGCGCGCGATCTGACGGGCCGCCCCAGGTGGTCGTCTTGGGTGGAGGCAGCGCGGGATGGATCACCGCCTGCCTTCTCCATCAGCGCTGGGGGCCGCGCGGTGGCCGGGTGACCGTGGTCGAGAGCCCGGCCATCGGCATCATCGGCGTGGGCGAAGGATCGACGCCGCAATTGAAGGCCATGTTCGACCAGCTCGGGATCGACGAAGCCGAATGGATGCGCGCCTGCGATGCGACCTACAAGCTCGGGATCCGCTTTTCCGGGTGGAGCGAGCGGCCGGGTTTCGAAAGCTATTTTCACCCTTTTCCAAGCCCTTTGGACCTGCACACCGAACCGCATTTCATCCGCAATTGCCTGTTGGCCCGCAAGGGGCTGGACAAGTCCGCGCATCCGGATCGATGGTTTCTGGCGACACGCCTCGCCGAGGAAGGCCGCGCGCCGCATCCGGCGGATAATTTTCCCTTCGAACCGAGCTACGGCTATCATTTCGACGCGCATAAACTGGGCGGCTTCCTGCGCGATTGGGCGGTAAGGCAGGGGGTGGACCATCGCCCGATCAAGGTCGAGCGGGTGGAGCTGGACGGCGAGGGCGATGTGGCCGCGCTCCTGTGCGAGGGCGGGGAGCGGATCGCGGGCGACCTGTTCGTCGATTGCTCGGGCTTTCGCGCCCTGATCGCGCAACAGGCGTTGGCCGTTCCGTTTCAGAGCTTCACGGACAATCTTTTCAACGATCGCGCCGTGGTGCTGCCGACCGCGCATTCGCACGAGCGCGAAACCGAACTGCTTCCACAGACCGACGCCGTCGCCATGGAAGCGGGCTGGCGCTGGGCGATCCCGCTGACGACGCGGATCGGGAATGGTTACGTCTATTCGTCACGCTACGTTTCTGACGAAGCGGCGGAGGAGGAATTGCGCGCCGCTCTCGGCCATCCTGAGGGCGAGGTGCGCAGGCTTGAAATGAAGGTCGGCCGCGTGGCCGAAACCTGGCACCGCAATTGCCTTTCGGCGGGCCTTGCCCAGGGCTTTCTCGAACCGCTCGAAGCGACTGCGCTGCATATCGTGATCGCGACGGCACTCGGCTATATGCACCCCTTGCGGGATCGTAGCCGAATTCAAGCGGCCTCGATCCTGACCGGGACCGACTTCGATGCCGGGGTCTTCGAAATCTCGTCATGGTGCGTGATCGGCACCAGCACGTTGCATTCCGGATAATACCCCGCAATCGTCCCGCGCGGCAGCTTGTAGGCCACCAGCTTCAGCCCGCCCAGATGGCGCTCGACATCGTCGCCATCGTAATCGCTGACCAGACGGACCGTATCGCCATCCTTGAGACCGGCTTCGGCAATGTCGTCCGGGTTCATCAAAACCACGTCGCGCGTGCCCTCGATCCCGCGGAAGCGATCGGAATAGCCATAGATGGTGGTGTTGAACTGATCGTTGGAGCGCATGGTGAGCAGGCGATAGCGTCCCGGCCTGTCTTCGAAACCGAGCGAAGTTAGCTGCGGGGGCGTGGTGATCACGGCCTTGCCGCTGTCCGTCTTCCAGATCCGCTCCGCCGCCGGATTGCCGCGCCAGAAGCCGCCGGCCTCGAACATCCGCTTATTGAAGTCGTGGAAGTCGTCGGGATAGGTCGCTTCGATCAGATCGCGCACCAGCGAATAATCGCCGGTCCACTCGTCCCATTCCATCTTGGGGTTGGGATCGAGCGTGGCCTTGGCGATCCCGCTGACGATGGCAAGCTCGCTCTTGAGATGTTCGGAGGCGGGCGGGCGATGGCCGACCGATCCGTTGATCATCGAAAAGCTGTCTTCGCTCGTCACGGCCTGATTGCCGCTTTTCTGCTCGTCCACTTCGGACCGGCCGAGGCATGGCAGGATATAGGCCTGCTTGCCCGGATAGAGATGGCTGCGATTGAGCTTGGTCGACACCATGACGACGATGTCCTGGCTGGCCCAGCCTTCCTCCATCCGCTTCTGATCGGGCACGGCGCGCACCAGATTGCCGCCGAGCGAGATGAACCCGCGCACCTTGCCTTCGATCAGCCCCTGCACCGCATCGACGACATGCATTCCGTCTTTCGTCGGTGGGTCGAAATCGAACAGGTCTTTCAGCTTGTCGAGCGGGACGAGGTGCGCCTTTTCCGCGATGCCGACCGTTCGCTGTCCCTGCACGTTGGAATGGCCGCGGACCGGGCAGCAGCCCGTGCCGGGGCGGCCGATATTGCCTTTCAGCAGCAGCAGATTGACCAGCATGGCGATGTTGAGCGCGCCATGCGTGTGCTGGGTGAAGCCCATGCCGTAGACGCCGATCACCTTTTCGGCATCGATATAGACCTGGGCCGCTTCGCGCAGCGCATCTTCGGTAAGGCCGCTGGCCTTTTCGATATCGGCCCAGTCGGCATCGCGGCAACAGGCGATGAACGCATCGAAACCGGTGGTGTGCTGCTCTATGAAGGTATGGTCGATAACCTCGCGCGTGCCCGCCTCGCGCGCCCGGTCGTCGGCTTCTACAACGACCTTGCACAGGCCCAGGATCGCCGCGACATCGCCGCCCGATTGCACCTGGTGATACTGGTCGGAGATCACCGTTTCCTTGCCCGTCAGCATCGCCAGCGGGTTCTGCGGATCGACGAAGGAGACAAGGCCCTGCTCGATCACCGGATTGAAGGTCACGATCTTGCCGCCGCGGTCCTTCAGATCCTTCAGATTGTGAAGGAAGCGCGGGCTGTTCGTGCCGGGATTCTGGCCGAAATAGAAATAGCAGTCGGTCTCGGCCAGATCGTCGAACGTCACTGTGCCGACGGGCGAACCGATTACCTTGGTGAGGCCCACCGAAGTGGTCTCGTGGCACATATTGCTGCTCTGCGGCAGATTGTTGTTGCCATAGGCGCGGGCAAGAAGGGCGTAGAGATAGCTCGCTTCCAGCCCGGCATGGCCGGAGGCGTAGAAGACCACATCCTCGCGCGGCAGATCGCGCAGGGTCGCGCCGATTTCTGCAAAGGCATCGTCCCACTCGATCGGCACATAGCGATCCGACGCGGCGTCGTATCTCATCGGGTGGGTCAAGCGACCCGATTTTTCGAGCTCGTGGTCCGACCATTCGCGCAATTCGGTGACCGTATGACCGTCATACGCGAAAAATTCCGGTGTGCAGCGATCCTTGGTCAATTCCCACAACGTGGCCTTCGCCCCGTTTTCGCAGAATTCGAACGCGGAATAGTTCGCCGGCTTCGGCCAGGCGCATGACATGCACATCACGCCCTTGGGCTTGTTCAGCCGCCGCAAACTGTCGAGCGCACCGGGAGAGGCCCAGGTTTCGCCATAGATGCTGGCGATGCCTTTCATGGAACCCCAGCCCCCGGCGGGGCCGGGCGAGTGGGGAAGGGTGTCGGCGTTCTTTTTGCTCTCGTCCGCCATCGTGCTCTCCCGATGCTTTGAAAATCGCTGCGTCATAATTCGACGGGCCGATTTCTATGGGCGAGCCGAATGCGCCTCAATTCCAAGCTTTGCAATGGGGCGCTTGCGCGGAAAGTGCGCTCTTAAACGGATGATCAGAGCTGGAGATTGCGCCGCACGTAAGCGCTCGTGCGGGAAGGCCAGGGCCGCGGTCGAAAGAAGCCGCGGCTCCTTGGCCTTGTCAGTATCGGAACGTTGCCGTGGCGAAGATCTGGCGTGGATTGCCGTAAAATGCGGTTAGCGTCCCTTCGCGCCCCAGAGTCGGGATCGGGAAGCCATTGGCACCCGACGGGATCGCCCCGGTGCGCGGGTCGGCAGCGACGAAGGTGTAGCCGCTGGTCTTGTACTCCTTGTCGAACAGATTCTTCCCATACACGCCGACGCTGAACCGCTCGCCCGGGGCGGTATAGACTATGCTCGCATCGACCAGCGCATAGCCGTCCTGATCGATGAATTCGTTCGGTATTTCGAACTGGAAGGTCTTGCTGCGATAGCTGACCGTGGTGCCCAGATAGAGATCGCCTGCGCCGACCGGCAGCGTGTAGCTTGCGGTGGCGCTGCCGGTAAATTCAGGCGTGTTCTGAACTTCGCGGAATTCGGCGACATCGGTCGGCGTGTTGCCGATATTGGCGATATATTCGTCGTATCGCGCATCGATATAGCCGAGCGATCCCGACAGATTGAAGCCCCCGCCGAGGCGAGCGCTCGCTTCCAGTTCCAGCCCCTTGAAAGTCGCCGCCCCCGCATTCGAAACGATGCCGCAGAACGAAGGCGTTGGCGCACCGTTGACCTGGATCGTGCAGGCGACCGAGCCGGGGATCTGAACGTCGGTATAATCGGCGTAGAAGGCCGCGGCAGCGACGTTGAGCGCCCCGTTCATAAGGCTGCCCTTGTAGCCGATTTCGTAGCTGTCGACCTCTTCGGGCGCGAAACTGAGGAAATCGGCGATCTCGGCATCGGTCGGTTGGCCCGGAACTGCGGCGGGCGCGTTGGTGCCCACGCCACGCGGGTCGAAGCCGCCGCCCTTGAAGCCTTTCGAATAGCTCGCATAAAGATTGTGGTCGGGCGTCGGCATGAAGCTGATCGAGGCGCGCGGGGTGAATTTCTCGAACTTGGCCGACCCCTGGAAATTGGTGCTCGGTGCGCCGAAGGGAATGCCCGCACCGCCGAAGAAGGGCGATCCTCCGCCGAGATAATTCTGCCGCAGAATGTCCGCCGTGCGCTCGTCCCAAGTGTATCGTCCGCCCAGCGACACGCTCAGCCGGTCGCCGATGTCGTAGGTGAGGTCGCCGAAGATCGCGTAGGTCTCGGTATCGACATCGGCACGGGTGAAGGCGGTGAGGCCGGCGAACGTCGTAAAGATGCGCACATCGAACAGCGTGTCCGCCTTGGCATCGAGATAATAGAAGCCGAGCAGACCGTTCAGCGGCCCGTTGTCGTAAAGCAGTTGCAGTTCCTGGCTGATCTGCTCATTGAAATAGGCACCGGGCACGTCAAGATCGACGGCGGGCAGCGCATCGAAATCGATCGGGCCAAGGCTGTCGTCCTTACGCCATGCGCTGATCGATCGCAGCGTCACCGTATCGCTGACCATGATCTCGGCATTCATCGCGAGGCCATAGGCTTCGACATCCTGAATGGGATCGTCGAGACCGCCTCGGGTATCGAAAACATCGTCGAGCACCGGAGCGCCCGAGGCGAGGCCCGGGATCAGGCGCGTGCCGCCCCGCGGATCGCTTTCGTCCTTTGTGTAATCGCCACTGATGCGAAGGAAGACCGGCTCGCCATAGCCGCCCATCTCCATGCTCAGCCGCCCGGCCCAGATGTCCTTGTTGTAGTTTTCGAGTCCGGTCGTGAGATTGTCGCCAAAGCCGCCGCGCGACAGGCGTGCAATCGATCCGCCAACGCGGATTATGTCGTTCAGCGGCGCGGACGCGGTCAGAACTCCCTCGGCCTGATTATAGGTTCCGTAGGTCGCCCGCGCCTTGAGGGCGAAATCCTGCGGCAGGCGGCGAGTCACGTATTTGACTGCACCGCCGATCGTGTTGCGGCCATATAACGTTCCCTGCGGGCCGCGCAGCACTTCGATCCGTTCCACGTCGTAGATGTCGAGCACTGCGGCCTGAGGGCGGTTCAGATAGACATCGTCGAGATAGATGCCCACGCCCTGCTCGAAACCGGAAACCGGATCCTGCTGGCCGATGCCACGGATGAAGGCGGTGAGCGTGGAATTGGTCGCCCGGCTGGCTTCCAACGTGACGTTCGGTACCACCTGGCCGACATCGGTGATGTCGAGCGCGCCTGCTTTTTCCAGCTGTTCGCCGCTTAGCGAAGTGACTGCAATCGGCACGTCCACGAGACGCTCCTCGCGGCGGCGTGCCGTCACGATGATGGTGTTATCGACACCCGGCTCTTGCGGTTCGTCGCTGGCTACGGGGCCAGGCTGACGTGGCATTTCCTGATCGGCGGGGTCGCCGACGGTCTGGGCAGCGTTTTGAGCATTGGCGGGCAGGGCGAACGCACCGAGCGCGCACCCGGCGAACAGTCCCATAAGCAATCGTTTCGGCGTCCGATTCGCGCTGGCACACATAGTCTGAACCCTCCCATATTGCGGCCCTCTCGCTCCACACGGAGGACATTCTTTGAATGTTCAATACCGAAACATGAACCATCTTTCAAGTTTGTTCTTGCATGTGCGATGCATGCCGCCCTAATTTGGTCCCAACGATCGGGATTTGCGAAGTGCAGAGGGAATTATGACGCAAGGCGATACGCGCTCGGACAAGCAACCGAGGACGGAGCGGGGCAGGCGCACTTTGCGAAAGCTTCTGGACGCGGCGGCGGGCGAGTTCGGCGATCATGGCTTTCATGACGCTTCGATCAGCGCGATAACCGCGCGGGCCGGAGTCGCACTGGGCAGTTTTTACACTTATTTCGACAGCAAAGACGCGATCTTCCGCGCGCTGGTTTCCGATATGAGCGATGCAGTGAAACAGGCGGCTCGGGCGGCCATTGACCCTGCGGCGTCAGCTCTGGAGATCGAGCGCCAGGCTCTGCTCGGGTTTCTGAACTTCGCAGCCGAACACAAGGAAGTCTATCGGATCATCGACGAGGCGGAATTCGTCGATCCGGCGAATTATCGTGCCCATTACGAGACGATCGGGAAGCGGATTACGGAACGGCTCGCGACCGGCGGCGTCAAGGGAGATTTGCGCCCGGACCTAGGCGAGGTCGAAGCCTGGGCTATCATGGGGATGAATGTCTTTCTCGGCCTGCGCTATGCCATCTGGGCATGCGAAAACGATGGCGCCGCCGAGGATGTGGCAAGTCGTGCGAACAGGATACTGGAACGCGGCATCGGTCGCGTCTGAAGCCTTTCGGAGCGCATCCCGGCGGAGAGTTTTCATCACGCCATGTAGAAGGAACTCGCTCTCGATCACCACGGAGCCGTGCTGGCTCGCCCAGGCTATCGAACCGCCTCTCTGTCAAGGCCGGAAAATGTTAGGGCGGGGATCGTAAACGGCGGTCTAAACGTTCGGCTCGCTTCAGGAAGGGTGCGACGGGCAGAACTCTTCTGTCACTGCCAGGGGGCGAAGAATATGCACACAGCCAGCTCGATCGGATCGCAAATTGCCGTCATTGGAGCCGGAATAAGCGGGATCGCCTGCGCACGAGTGCTGAGCGAGGCAGGCCTGTCCGTGCATGTTTTCGACAAGGGCCGGCGTCCCGGCGGGCGCGTTTCTTCTCGCACTGTCGAGAAGGACGCTCACGATTTTTCCTTCGATTACGGCGCGCAGTACTTCACTGTACGCCATCCGCTTTTTCGCAGCGTCACGGCGAAACTCGCTGACAAGGGAATGGTCTCTCGCTGGCCGGTTGCGGGGGAAGATGCGTGGGTCGGCACGCCGAGGATGGCCAAGCTGATCGAAGGCCTGGCTGACGGTATCGACATTGCCTGGGGAGCCGAGGTGACCGCGCTTTCTTCCAGTAAGAGCGGCTGGAGTGTTCGGATCGGCGATTCCGACGTGCGGAACTTCGATCAGGTGGTCCTTGCCATGCCCGCCGAACAGACGGCGCTGCTGGCGGGGGCCGGCGATCCCGAAATGGCGCGCCGCGCCGCCGGATCGCGCACCGAGCCTTGTTGGACGGTGATGCTCGGTTTCGCAGAACCCCTGCCGATCCACGAGGGTATCGTGAAGGGACCGGGTATTTCGTCGGCGACGCGCAATTCGGGCAAGCCTAAGCGGCAAGGCGGTGAAGCCTGGGTCGTCCACGCCGATCCGGACTGGTCGCGCCAGTATCTTGAGCACGAGCCAGCGGACATCGAACAAAGGCTGAGCGAAAGATTTGCCTCTCTGATCGGCGTCACCTTACAGCCGATCTTTACCCGGGCGCATAGATGGCGTTACGCGCTTTCGAGTTCGCGCTCCGAGGGGTGCTATTGGAACGAGGAAATTGGACTGGGCGCATGTGGAGATTGGTTGCTCGCGCCTCGGATCGAAAGCGCCTGGATATCCGGCCACACACTGGGCAAGCGGATCGTCGGGGCAGGCCTCGATCTGTAGCGTCGGTGCGCGTGCGAGAGGGAAACGTCCCGGCTCCGCAAAGAGTTTTCGGCCAGGCTTTTTTGATAGAGTCGAAAGCCTTGGAAACGCCGGTGGCGGAGACGGAGGGATACAAAGTCAATTGTGAACACGGCAGAATATTGTGTTTCTCAGCTCTAGAAAATACTGGCGCCAACTTTATGCGTCGGTCTTTCACGGCCCCGTGCGGACGTTTGTCGATCGAGAGTTTCCGCCTCCGGGCCGTAAGCGGACTGTCGCTTTTCTTTAAGTTCCAAACCATCAAAAGCCGTCGTTGGGTTTCGCGTACTCTTACCAAGGTTGTCTGACCCAAGACGCGACAAGTTGGATCAGGTGAGCAGAATTGTGCGCATCCCGCTTTCGAGTGCTTCTGAATTGAACGGCTTGTTAATCATGACCGCATGGGGAAACGGGGTTTCCTGATCGCTGTAGCCAGTGGCGAACAGAAAGGGGATCGATCGCTGGACGAGATGTTCCGCGATCGGGAAGCTTTTTTCCCCGTTCAAATTTATGTCGAGAACAGCCACACCCACCGAGGTCGCGGAGAGCGCGTCGAAGGCGCGGTCGACACCGCCCGCGACCACGACGGTTTTGAATCCGAGGTCCGTCAAAAGGTCCTCCGTATGCATCGCAACGATCGGTTCGTCCTCCACAACGAGAACGGTTTTATCCTCAAACGCTCTCATGCCGGCAGTCTGGGAATGTATGCGCGCACTTTACAGATTACTCCTTCCGTGAGGAACTCAATCTTCACGCTCCCGTCTAGTTCCGCTGCCAGCCCGCGTTCGAGCATTTTGCTGCCGAAACCACGTTTTGCCGGGGCGACGACCGGGGGTCCCCCAAACTCCTGCCATTGAAACTCCAGCTCGGTGTCCGCGACATTCCAGCGCACATCCACGCCGCCACCGGGCGCAGAAAGGCTGCCGTATTTCACAGCATTCGTCGCCAGCTCGTGTACAGCCAGAACCATCGATATCGCGGTCTTGGAAGGGAGCATCAATTCGGGTCCTTCCATGCTGACGGCATGGCCCGCGACGTGGGGAGCGATAGCATCCTGCACCAGCTGCCTGAGGGGGACTGGCTCCCAATTCTTCTTCGTCAGCAGACTATGCGCTGCGGCCAAAGCCATCAGCCGTCCCTCGAGTGCCTTGCGGATTTCGGGATCGGACGACGTCATCGTCTGCGCAACCAATCCCTGGACGATCGCAAGCAGATTTTTCGCGCGGTGATTGAGCTCATCGATCAGCAGTACCTGATGCTCCTGAAACCGCTTCTCTTCCGCGATGTTACGGGCTTCGATGACCGTCCCGATCGGCTTTCCCTCATCGTCGAGGACCGGGCTCGCAGTGAAACCGACTGGATAGAAGGACCCGTCCGGCGCGACGAAAAATTCCTCGCCGGAGGTTTGCGCGCGTTCGGGGAATGCGCGATCGATCGGGCATTCCTCGATCGGGTAATGCGATCCATCCGGCTTTTTGTGATGGACGACATCGTGCAGCGGGCGTCCTTGCATGTCCTCGAAAGAGTAGCCGGTCAATTGCTCCGCGGCGGCATTGGCGTAGACGCAAATCTGGTTCTCATCCATGAGGAACACCGCCTCGCGCGTGTTGCTCAAGATGGCGTTGAGCCGACGGCTCGTTTCGTGGAGGGTCCGTTCGGCCCGGACGCGTTCGATATGCGCCCATGATCGTTCCACCACTTCACGGATCAGACTGAGTTCCGCGTCCGTCCATATTCGCGGTATCGCGTCGTGAACCGCCATCAGGGCAATCAGCCTGTTGTCCTTGACCAGCGGCAAGCAGATCGTCGCGGCGATACCGATGCTTTGGAAGGTCGCGGCCGCATCAGATGGGAGCTGGGCGATCACATCGTCCACGACGAGCGGCAGATTGGAAGTGAGGTTGGACCGCAAATTCGCCGAAGTCGGAAAGTTCGTAGGTGCCGACGATGGTGGACGATCCTGGAGCCGTCCAGTCTCCCGTGATCGTGAAGCCGTTTTCATCCGCGTGCATGTCGGCATAGGCACAGATGGAAACGTCCAGAAATTCGCCAGTCAATCGCGCAACGGTTCGCATGATCGCGGTGGAATCCTCCAGCTCTTGGGTTGCGGACGCCATGCGATCGAAAAAGGACAACCTATCCATCATCCTTGCCTGAGTGGCTTGCGAATGGCGCAATTCGAGCTGAGTGACGGCCTGCGCGCAGATCGCCTGGAATGCGCTGCGCTGCTCGCCGGTGATCCCGGCCGGGCGGGCTTTCGTGTCCGCGATAATCAGAGTGACACTCGCAAGCCCGCTCGCCAGCTTTTCGCGGATACCCGCCACGAATTCGAAAGGTTTTCCTTCAGCCTTGATGTCAGGAAGGACGACGAACTGGCAGTCTTCAAATTTCGATCGCAAGTCTGCGTCATAAGCCGTGCGAAGGGATTGTTCGTCGCCGAGACAAGCCGCCAGGCGCTTCGTCTCGCGCTCCTGGACCCAGAACGCCGCTGCGGGCGCTTGAAAGAGCAGGCGTGCCAGATGCACGAGGCCGGTAAGTGCAGTGTCAATCGAGACCTCATCGCCGGACTTTGCTTCGACTGCCTCCATTTGCGCTCCGATTGCAATCGCGCCGGTGATAATGCGATCACTGCCACCAATCGAGATATTGCGTCAATTTTTCAATGCGAAGCGCTCGGAGGTGGCGTGATCGGAGTAACCGCTTAATTCGATCGACGACTTGTAGGCCGATAGCGGACAATCTACTTTGGGCCGCAGGTTGACAGTCAGCCGACATTCCCCGGACGAAACTGATTTCCTCCTTTGCTACGATTTGACGGAATTCTCACACGCGGTCACCCCGTTGAGCTTTCCCCAGACAAATGGGTGGCGCTGGTTTCCTCTTTCCTGCTTGTTCAAGTGCAAACTGAATATCTTTCCTCGGCCAGATCACTCGTGAGCCATCCTATTCTCGCATCTTCCAAATCGGACCAATGTCTTCCTCGGATGGCCATGATTCAACACTCGCATCTCCGCCGACGAGCGCGAAACGACGGTCTCCATATCGCAGTGTCCTTATCTCTTTAGGCGTCGCGATAGGTTCCGGAGGGAAATGCCCATCGCTCTTTTGAACGCAGTGCTGAACGCAGCATCGAATTGGTATTCCAGCAACAACGCGAAGTGCAATATCGCTCCAAGTCTGCGTCGGTAGTGTTGCTCGGCCAACGGCGCAAAGGGGGAAGGATATGCGCTATCCGCTCCATTTTCTGGAAAAGGCCGCAAACTTGAAAGCGGCAATGCGCGATATTTAAACTGCGGCAGATTCTCACAAAGACGACCGTGACGACGCGAGCGTCGATAGTGGGAAAGTTCGCCATGCGCTGGTTAAAGAAGGGCAGGCTCAGGCTTGAACGCGCAACCGAGCTAAACTAGTTGAACCGTCAAACACACTCTTGGAAGGTCGTCCTGCGCACTGAATTGTTCTTGAAAGGCCGCCTTCGGCACGAGCTTTCCGCGCAAGAGAAGGCATGGCTGGAAGACGCGGTCGGCCGCACCCTCTGGCTCGAGCCTCGCCAGACCTTGGTCCAGCGCGGTGATCGAGTGGAGCACTCCTACTACATCATAGAAGGCGTGGTGCTGCGTAGCATCGACGATCGTAGCGGCCAGCGGCAGTTGGTCGGGTTGAACATCCCTGGCGATTTCGTCGATCTGCACGGGTTCCCCATGAAGCGGCTCGATCACAGCACATCGGCGCTCGGGCACGTCCACCTGGCGGAAGTGCCGCATTCGGCCATCGCCGATCTGGTCGATCGCTCCGTACATTTGGCGCGCGCACTATGGTCTTCCACCCTGCTCGATGCGGCCATGCATCGCGAATGGATCTTTCGGCTGGGCAGGTTGAACGCGGAAGGGCGCATCGCCCACCTCATTTCCGAAATTATCGAACGGCACAAATTCGTCGGGCTGTACGATGGCCGGACCCTGCCGGTTTCCCTGCTCCAGCGCGATTATGCGGAAGCCTGCGGCATCACCTCGGTTCATGCCAATCGCAGTTTCCGCGTCCTGAAGGAACGCGGCGTTCTGGAGTTGCGCGGCGAAGGCCGGATCGAAATTCTCGACGAAGCCGAACTGAAGCGGCTCGGCGAGTTCGAGGGAGATTACCTTTACGGCGAAGGCGCGCTGGCGCTCGATTCCTTCGAAGATCGGGATCAGCAGGCCTTGCGATAAAGGGCCAGCGTCTCGCGCGACATCCGTTCGTCCGAGAAACGCTGTTCGAAATTACGGCGGATCGCAGTCCGGTCCAGCTGCAGCAGCTCATCCATCCTTTCGGTTGCCTCGCCGATGCTGTCGACGATGATGCCGGTGATTCCGTCCTCGACGACTTCGGCCACGCTGCCACGTCGCCACGCGATCACCGGTGTGCCGCATGCCATCGCCTCGATCATGACGAGACCGAAGGGTTCGGGCCAGTCGATGGGGAAGACCAGTGCCGCCGCATTGCCCAGCAGGTCCTGTTTGCCCGTATCGTCGATGCTGCCGATAAACTTCACGCGCCCATCTAGGGCGGGCCGGACGATTGAGTCGAAATAACCGGGATTGCCCGGATCGATCGGCCCTGCGAGCTTGAGCATCCGCCCGGTAGCCCGCGCCAGCTCGATCGCCCTGTCGGGGCGTTTCTGATCGGTCATACGGCCGAGGAAGGCCAAGTATCCGCCGCCCCCTCGATCCGGGGAATACCGATCGGCAGGCATTCCATGATGCACCACCCCTGCAAGGTTTGCGGCCGGCACTGCCCCTGCCTGCGACTGCGAGATCGCGATGATCCGTTCCCGCAGGAAGGCCCGGAAATGCTCAGTATGATCCGCCTCGTCGGCGCGCCAGTGGATGGTGCGAAAAACCGGAATGCCGAGCGTTTTCGCGACACCACTTGCATGGGCCGAACCGTGCAGATGGATAACATCGTGTTCGCCGCCGAACGCCAGCAGATCGTGCAGCAATTGGGCTTCCAGAACCGCAGGCAGACCCGGTGGGGCATCACCAGCCTGTCGTTCATGCCAGGCGAGGGATCGGTAGTGCCCGATTTGCCTGACGTCAGGGAGCGTCGAGTCCGCCGGACCGAACAGAGTGACATCGTGCCCGTCCCTTGTCTGCGCCGTGGCGAGGTCCGCAATCACTCGCTCGGTCCCCCCGTAAGTGCTCGGCGGGACAGGGTGAATGACCGGCGCGACATGGGCTATTCGCATGTGAGCAACATTTATCACCTTGTTTGTCAGGAACTTGGAAAGGTTCTGCGCATCGGTACCCGCACACCGGGAGCCCGTCGATGTTTGTTTGCCATATTGCCCTGCAAGGCTGCCTGACTTTGTCGGACGTGCCATACGGCATCAACGCCGACACCGGTGGCCATATTACCTATCTGCTGGAACTGGCCTGCGCGAGTGCGCGTGACCCGGAAATCGAGCGGATCGACATCGTGACCCGCGGCTTCATGGATTCGAAGCTGGGGATGCGGTTCGAGGCCCAATGTGCCGAAGCCAGAGGGAAAATCAGCCTTGTCAGGCTCGATGACGGTGATCCGTCATATCTGCCGAAAGAAGCTTTGCACGAACGGCACGAAGAACTGTGCGCGGCCTTCCTCGAATATCTGCACGATCTCGATCGCCTGCCAGATATCATACATGCCCATTATGCGGATGCGGGCATTCTTGCTCGCCATGCGAAGGAGCAGCTTGGCATACCTTACATCTTTACGGGCCACTCGCTTGGCGCCGTAAAGGGCGACATAAATGGCAGCGTGGATGAAAGCCTGCGGACACGCATCGGTGTCGAGGAAAGATCGCTCGATATGGCCGATGCCGTCATCGCCAGCTCGCGCGACGAGGCGGAGGCGCAATACGCGCATTATGCTTCGATCGAAGCAGGGCGCATCCGCGTCATTCCGCCGGGCTGCGATCTCCATCGGTTCGAAAGCGCGCAGCCGAGCGAAAAGGTTCGTGCGGATCTGGCGCAATTCCTGCGCGACCCAGCCAAACCCATATTGCTCGCCATCGCCCGACCGGTCAGGAAGAAAAACCTTCTCGGGCTGGTGGAAGCCTATGCCACCGACACGGCCTTGCAGGACGCTGCAAATCTCGTGATCGTGGCTGGCTGCCGGTCGCTGCTTGGCGATCTGGAGACCGAATGCCGCGAGGTCATGCAGGAGCTGATAGAGGCGATCGATCGGTATGACCTTTACGGGAAGGTCGCCTATCCAAAAAACCACGATCCCGCAGACATTCCAGCTTATTACGCCGTAGCGCGCGAGAGTGGCGGGGTGTTCGTAAACCCGGCACTGAACGAACCGTTCGGCCTGACCCTGCTCGAAGCGGCAGCGTCCCGTCTTCCGGTGGTCGCTACGGACAGCGGCGGCCCTAACGATATCGTGGAACGCTGCAACAATGGTGAGCTGGTCTGTCCGCGCGATCCGCTGGCCATTGCCACCGCTTGCCGAAACATCGTCACCGACAGGCGCAAATGGGTCCGCTATGCGACGGCTGGCGGGCAAGCGATTGCCGCCTATGACTGGAGCGCGCATCGCGAACAGTATCACCGGTTGTTGAAGGAATTGACCGGACCGCTTCCCAAGGCCCCGAAATGGGACCGGATTCTGATTTGCGATATCGACAATACGTTGCTCGGCGATCATGCGGCATTGCATGAATTCCTGAGCTGGCAGGCCGAACATGCTGGCCAAATCGCTCTCGGCATTGCCACGGGCCGCAGTTTCCATAGCGCTCAGGCGATCCTGGCGGCAGAAGGTGTCCCGACACCGGATGTCATCATCAGCAGCGTCGGAACGCGCATCCACTGGTACGATCGCGACGAACGCCGGTTCGTAGAAGACGCCGACTGGCGACGCCGCGTGGAGAACGCTTGGGATGACAAACGCACAAGAGATGTTGCTGCGAGCCTGAAGCTTCGACCCCAGGCTCTGCTGGAACAGCATCAGGGCAAGGCAAGTTACTTCGTGGACGATCGCGATCCGGACGTCCTTCGTACCGCGCTGCGCGCAAGGGGCCTCAAAGTGGAGATCGTCGCCAGTCACGGGCGCTATCTTGATATCCTTGCCGAAGGCACGGGCAAAGGGCCGGCCGTTGGCCATGTGGCCGACAAGCTTTCGCTGACGCAGTCGCGCGTGGTGGTCGCAGGTGACAGCGGCAACGATCTGACGATGCTGCGCGCCTGTCCGTTTCCGATCGTGGTAGGAAATGCCAGCGACGGTTTGGCGCAGGATCCGTCTCTTTCCCACGCCTATCGGGCAGAGGGATGTTATGCGGCGGGTGTGCTGGAAGGTGTCAGGTATTTCCAGGCGCAAGGCAGCTGGTGACTTCCTACCGATCGGTGTCGGTGCTCACACTGGTGCGAGGTCGGCAGCAACACCTCGACCATCTGGTCGCGGGCTTGGAAACGCAGACCTTTCCGCCCGATGAGCTGGTGATCGCCTACATGCAGGACGATGCACCACAGATCGAGACAACGGGCATGTTCCCCGTCCGCTACGTACAGGTGCCAGGCGAACCCATGCCGCTTGCCGCGGCGCGAAATCGGGCGGCGGAGATGGCTGCAGGGGACGTGCTCGCCTTCCTCGATGTGGACTGCATTCCCGATCCGGATTTCGTTCGCCGCGCTGCCGAGGGGCATGCGTTCGACACAAATGGCGTTTTTCTTCCGGAGGTCCGCTACCTGCCCGGTACCGACACGGATTGGCTCGACCAGAAGACCGGCGCGCCCGACTTCCAATTGCTCCTGAGCACTGGCGTCCGCCATCCGAGCAAACGACCGCTGGACGACGCATCCTTTCTGCCCATCACGGATTTCGGAGAATTGTGGGGCCTCGCCTTCATCCTCTCGGCGAAAATCTGGCATGCGGCGGGCGGAATGGATGAAGATTACATCGGCTATGGCGCGGAAGAAACCGATCTCGGCCGGCGCTTGGAATGCAGTGGCGCGCGGATGTACTGGCTGGGCGGAACGATCTGCTTCCACCAGCACCACCATGTGCACAAGCCACCCTTGCAGCATTTCGAATCGATTATTCGCAATGCGCGCCTGTTCCGCAGCCGTTGGGGCGAATGGTGCATGCAATACTGGCTCGACGATTTCGAACGACGCGGTTTGGTGAAGCGTTCGGAAGAGAAGCTCGAGATCGTGCGACGTCCGACCGAATGCGAAGTTGCGGACACGCGGCAGGGTGCCGAAGTCTTGTTCAGCTGACCCCCCAAAGCCGCGTAGCCCGCTCTTCGAGCCAGTGTGCCGCCTTGCGCGCGGCGTCTTCGTCATGAAGCGTGGTGAGAATCGAGGTGTCGAGCGCATCGGTTTCGGCCAGCGCGCGCTGCCATTCGGGGATCGAGGCGGGCCAGGTTTCGCGATAGACGGCGGCACCCAAGCGTTGCAGCTCGCGCGCTTTTGCTTGCTGCTCGTCGAAGTAACGCCATTCGGGAATGCACAGGAACGGCTTGCCCGCCCGTGCGATCTCGTGAACCGTGTTGTCACCCGCCGACGCGATGACCCGGTCAGCAGCGCACAGATAATCGGTGAGATTGTCGATCCAGCCGAGTTCGCGCAGATTGCCGAAATCCGTTTCGTGCCCCTCGCGGTGAACGGGGCCGGCCACCAGCCACCGCGTATCGGGCTCTGCCCGCGCGGCTACGGTTAGGGGAGCGTAGGGCGTGCCCGAACCGCCGCCGCCGGCGATCACCAGCGTTACCTTCTCTTGCTCCGAAAGGCCCAATCGCGAACGGGCCTCGCTCTTTCCGCGCAGCGGTGCGCGCGTGGTGCAAAGACCGCCTGTATAGAACGTGCGATCGCGCAGGCGCTTGGGATAGCTATCCTGTTCGATCCGTTCGTCGAAGGGGGCGAGCATGGCAACGCACGCCTCGTATCCTGCGACATGGCCGATATCCTCGCGGTCGCCATGCATTCTGATAGTGACGGCGGGAACGCTCATGATTCGCGACAGAAGGGCGATTTCCGCCGACACGTCGATGACGAAAAGCGCCGGGTCCGCCTCGCGCAGTGTCTGGGCGATCGTCCCCATGTGCTGGCGCATCTCCTCAACGCCGAGCGGTACGCAATGCAGGGTCTCTGGCGTCGGTTGCTCGTGAAGGGCCGGACTGCGCGACGGCGCACCAATCATGTTAGGCAGCTCCACGATGGTCGCATCGTGAGGTCGCTCGTCGAACTGCGACGGCGCTGCCGTCATGATGATGACCGGTCGGTCTTCTGGGATGTGCTCCAGTATCGCCATGATGCGGTTCGCATGGCCGCGCCCTTGATGATGCGCGAAGAACGCCAGCGCGGGCTTAATCATTGCCTGTCCCCCGATTGCTCTTGCACGCCCACTTCCGCGCGGAGATCTTTCAACCGGCCAGCAGTCCAGTTCTCGGCGAGGCGGACCTTGGGATTGGGGGCGCACCAGATTTCGCCACCCGCATCGAGTGCGGTCACCCAGATCAGATTGTGCTCGATCCCATAGTCGATGACCGCGAAGGCCAGCCCCGGGCCGCGATCGGTGATGTGCACTGGAAGCGGGGGAGCGAGCTGCGTGAACATGTCAGAGGTTCTTTTCGGTTTGGAGATGATCACGTTTACACATCGTCGTGCGGTGTGAGCTTCGCGATCAGAGACCGCACGGTGCCGAACAGCATGGTGACCATGGCGACGAGCCCGGCGCTGAGCACCACCACGATCCAGTACAGGACGTTGTACAGCATGGGGAACCAGCGGCCCGGCACATCGTCGAATTCACCGATCGGCATCGTCATCAGCAACAGCATCACCACGGCTCCAGCCAGCAGAAGCGTCGCGAGCACGGCAATGCGGTAAATCTGGCGATACATCTGCGGATCGAATTCCGCGTCGGCGCGCCGGACCAGACCGAGCAGCGTCAGCATGAGCGCCAGCGTGGTAGAGGCGCTCCCCGCGATCGCGCTGCCGAGGTACAATGCAGGACTGGAGAGCGCCGAAATCATGTCCCGCGCTTCCACCGAGGAATAGATCGCGCCCGATGCGAAATGTCCTGCCAGTCCGACGGCAAGTATCAGTGCGGCGGCACCGGTGGTCAATGCGGTGTTCTTCATCCCGGCTCTCCCGCTTGCTTTCGATGATCGGGATCACGAGGCTTTTGCGGTCCAAGATAGCGGTAGACGCCCCATAGGTTGATCAACAGCAAAGCTATGTTCTGCCAACCGATCCCTTCGGCGTCTTCGCTGAGGAAGCCCCATGCCGTCAGCGCAAGCGAGGAAGTGACGAACAGCACGAAGGCCCACCCCGAAACCCGCGCGCTGACATTCGTCGCCACGACCAGCGCAGCGATGACCGCCGCGATCGCGCCGTACCATTCGAGCAAATCCAGCAACATTTCAGTCGCTCACATCGTAATCGATTGGCTTGAACGTGCCGCCGTTCGAGGCATAGGCCGCGCATGCCGTCAGCCCGATGACCAGATCCATCTCGGCCCGGAACCGGGTGAATGTTCCGCCTTGCGACTGCGGTGGATCGACGGATATCACCCCGTTTTCGGCGACCGGAACATTCATGAAGACATTGAAGGCCGTCGGAATGTCGTCGGGCGCAACCCCATATGGCTTAAGCGCTTCGGCCAAATTACCGAAGCAGCCGCGATGAACGGGCTTGTCGGGATAGAAATGCCGAAACGTGTCTTCGGAACACGGCGTCAGCAGGAAATCGTGCGCCAGCGCTGTATCTTCGAGGATGGTGAGCATGGGGTTCGACCGGTTCGACCACAGCCGCGCGCCGGTGGTCAGGATGATCCTCTCCTCGTAATCGAACGTTCGCCCGTTAGAGAGGATTTCGCGGGGATCCGCCCTTGATACGGTCAAGAGATCGCTGACCTGGCCACCTTCGGGATCGATAACGGTCAACTCCTGCCCTTTGGACAGTTCGATCGCGGTGCCGGTGCGCGGTGCGATACGCTTCATGGCTCCATCCTCGGGTCCGAAAAGGGACACTGCCAGTCGTCGCCGACCACGCGCCCGCTATATTGCCGCGCTTCGCTCGCAGTGCCGTGGCGCGACAGCATCGGATTGATCGAGCCATCGAGCGCCTGGTCGCGCTTCAGGATGGTCTCGCGCATGCGTTCGTACCTTCGCGACGCGCGCAAAGCTTCGAACTGATCGTGCAGATTGAAGACGAGGGTGGGATGGGGCGTTCGCCGTGCGGAACGCGAGGCGTTGGGATGCATGCCGACCACGAAATAGGCTTTCCCTCCGAAGCTCAGCGAGAAATGCGGGTTCGCCGGGTCGCTGCTGACATCTGGATCGTAAGCTTGCCCGCGCCATTCGTCCTTTGCGGCGAGCGAATTCAGCCGGTCCCACATCGCGCTTTCGAACGCCGCTTCGTCCAGTTCGTCGGGCCCGGAAAACACGACGGCGAGGCTGCGCAAGCCTTCGGGGTCGCACTCGTAATCCTCGCTCCACTCCAGCAGGGCCTCATGAATTTCGATGTCGTTCCAGGCACTGGTCAGCGATCGGGCTGGCAGGACCTTTAGCCGACCGGTCGCGAGGGCCGATTTCGCCCCGACACAGGGGAAGCCATCCTCCACGATATGCGAACGTAGGGCGTCGGCGAGCGAAGGATTTTCGCCCGCAAGATTCAAGCCTCGTTCCAGTTCGATCTGTTCCGTCATGAAGGACGGACGATCGAACGCAGAAGGCGTTGCTACCATGCAACAACGATCAAGCGGAAAGCTGGGACGAAGCGCATTAGGCGCGCGCCAAGGAATTTCGGAGACGTTCTTGGCCCTTACACAATTCAGGCGCTTCCAGGTCTATGGTCAGCGCTGCAGCGGAACCAACGCGCTCATAAAGCTACTCGAGCGGAACCTTGAGGATCTCCGCTTCACCGAAGAATTCGGTTTCAAGCACTGGCTTGTGCCGGACGAGGTCGAAATTCCCGACGATGTCTTCGTCGTCGTTATCGCGCGACAAGCCGATCAATGGCTGCGCAGCCTGCATGCGACCCCGTGGCACGCGCATCCGGACTTGAAGACCCTTGCGTTCGGCGAGTTTATCCGGGCCGAATGGCGCACCGTCTGGGACGAAGATTTCTGGGGTATCGAAAGGGACGATCCCAAGTTCGGTAAGCCGATCGCAGAAGAACTTTGTCCTGTGAGCAACGCGCCGTTTCCCAATCCGGTCGCAATGCGCACGGCCAAATTGCGTAACTGGATCGACGTCGCATCACGATCCGCCGGACATGCTTTGGTGTCGCATGCCGAGCTCGTCTTCCGGCCGGAAGCATTGGTGGAGCGGATGGCCGCCGCGACCCGGACCAAGGCGAAAGCGGGTTTCGTTCCGGTGATCACCTATAAGGGGCAGAAAGGCGAACTATTCGCGCCTTCATCATACCCGTCACTCGATGAGGTGGACTCGGCGTTCGTGGACCGCCATCTCGACTACGAGGTCGAAAAGCGTTTCTTTTCAGGAATGTGATTGTGGACACAAAGTAAGCCGACACTCCAATCTTGTGGGAGAGTCCGAACAATTCAGAATAGGTATGGATCTTCGGAAGGACGGCTTTGGAATACGCGATTTTCTCGGGGAACACCCTTGTCGTTCGGGTTTTCTAGTATCTGTGCGACCGGCCGCTTCCTTGGCCCAACCGCGCTGTGAAAAGGCTTTCTGAGATTGCCTTCGACCGATGACGTGAACGCCGAGCGTCGCGGCGGCTAATCTTTACCTTACTGATGGAGCCATGGCAGCGCTGGACACGATAGCCGGTTAACTGAGCGCGTGGCGGAAAGTCCGGAATTGGGCCGTCGGCGGTCCGTCCGGCTCTGAGTGACAAAGCGAAATGTGGACGTTCAGCTTGCGACCCGATTGGTCATTCGAAGGTTGCTTGCGAACTCTTAAAAGCTGAAATTCGCATTGGTCTCCGTGGCGTGGCCGTAACCGACATACGGACTTGCATCTTGGACTACCTGCGACCTGCACCTTCGCCACGAATGGGCCGGCGCCGCGCATGGCAGCCCGTCGCACGACCGCCGATCGGTCGATTACCAAGCTCGAAAGCCACCGGGCGATGACGGTGGAAGCGAAAACCACCTTTGTCGCGATCAGCCGCGGCGCTGGAGACGGCGCAGCGAATGGAATCAGCGAAGCCGGAAAAACCGGTGAGCGGGCGAACAATGGCGCCGTAAGGAATAGCATCTATGGAAGCCACGAAGAACAGAAGGGTAAATCCCGGTGTCGGCGTAGTCGGGTGATACCATCTGGCGGGCCTCTCGGTTCAGCGACGTGCTGCGGCCCCCCGTAGGAATTCACAAATCGAATCCATATCAGCTTTCCGCTCTTGAACGCGCTCTCCCATTAAAGCGGCCTATGCCATCCGAGCAGAGGCTTAACCCCCGCTCTTCGCATACAAAGCGATCTTAGATGGTTCTATCTCCGGTTTCAGTTTCTCAGCATGGAATATAGCAACTGTGATCTGGAGCGCTCGATAACGGATGAGGCAGCGCTCAAGAGCCGGAAGCCGGCCGCCGAGAACGTCAGTATATCGAGGAGGTGCTATGGGCATCAAATGAAAGCCCTAGCCTCATTCAAGTGTTGAGAAGGTCGCCTTCGTGTTTTGCGAAGTAGCCAGAGACCGAATTGGTCACCTTATCGAGGGTCACACGTTCGTTGACCCGGTCGCACCTGAGCAGGAGCATTTCGCGCGCCACCTCGCGAGGGCGCATCCAGCGACTCCGTTCACGCAGAATACAAAGGGCAAAGCGACCCAGCTCACCTGACCGGAAAGGGCTATGCCATTTGTGCTTCTTGCGCGGCTTCACCTTATTTCGCCAGTTCGGGTCGCTATCGAAGATGATGTCTTCCGCTCCGCCAATGAGAGCGTGCAGTTTCTTCCGGCGATTTTTGAGCAGCTGGAGAATATCGATGCCTTCCTCGATCTCGATCTTGATGATCTCAGCGTCGATTTCTTCGAGTTCGCCTTTGAAAACCGCAATGCGATCCTCAAGGCTTGCTTTCATGTTTGTAGTGCCCATTCGCTATAGGTAGCTGCGAAAGCACGACTTTTCTTTGTGCGTTTGCTACCTAATACCGGGGAGGTGGCGGAGACGGAGGGATTCGAACCCTCGGTACCCTGATAGAGTACGGTTCCTTAGCAGGGAACTGGTTTCAGCCACTCACCCACGTCTCCGCAGCAAGCACGTCGGCTGCGAGGGGCGCGCTATAACGGGGGGTGGGCGTGGCTTCAAGGGGTTTGGTCCTGCCATATCGAGGATTGTGGGCGCGGGGCTGACTCGCTTCGGCGCGTTTCGGATTCGGTTCATCGCGCGCTCATTGCGGTGGCGCGATCAACGCCGTCTCGTAAGATTGGAGCGGCGCGTCTTGGACGAGCGCCGCGCCCGTTCGTCGCACGCTCGGCACAAGGGAGGGAACCCGCCATGAACCTGTCCGCCCCATCGCTGCCCCGCAGCTGGTCTGCGATCGTCATGCGCCCGCTCGCCATGGGCCTGGCCGCGCTCGGTCTAGCCGTGACGCCGCTTGCCGCACAGGTCGAGCGTGTCGATCCCAACGATGCCTATGAGGCACCGATCGACGGCGATCTGATCGAAAACCCGGGCGATCAGG
This sequence comes from Erythrobacter sp. HI0063, assembly GCF_001635685.1. Lineage (GTDB taxonomy): Bacteria > Pseudomonadota > Alphaproteobacteria > Sphingomonadales > Sphingomonadaceae > Qipengyuania. The sequence goes on along the minus strand of NZ_LWFF01000266.1, from coordinate 10,067 downwards.
ACGTCTATGCCGATCCGCGACCTGTCGAACCCAGTGTCTCCTATCCCGCGGAGACGACCCAGCCGACTGCGCCCACATGGAGCGATCCCGGCAGCGACACGGCGACGGGCGTGGATTGGTCTGAAACCGTCCCAGCGACGCCTGATGCGCAGACCGCCCCGGCGGACGACCCTGCGACAACGTATCGCGAGGACGATTTGATCGGCGCGGCCGAAGGCGTGTTCGGCAAGGGCGCTGAAGGGGTGGCCAAGCTGATCCAGAAACTGCTCGCCGAACAGGGCCAGCCCAACGCCTATATCGTCGGGCGCGAGGCGGGCGGGGCGTTCATCGTCGGCGCGCGCTACGGTTCGGGTACGCTCTATCACAAGGTCGAGGGCGAGCGCCCGGTCTACTGGACCGGACCGTCGATCGGCTTCGATGCAGGCGCCAATGCCGGCAGTACCTTCGTGCTCGTCTACAATCTCTACGACAGCGAGGAATTGTACGAACGCTATCCGGCGGGCGAGGGCCAGGCCTATGCCATCGGCGGGATGACGGCGAGTTACCTGCGCAAGGGCGATGTCGTCCTGATCCCGATCCGGGTGGGGGCAGGCCTCAGGCTCGGCATCAATGCGGGCTATATGAAGTTTTCGAAGAAGCAGCGTTGGCTGCCCTTCTGATCGCGCATCGGGCATGCGGATGATGAAGCCGATCTCGTCTCTGCGATAGACAATTCCCTGTTGCAGGCGCTCCGGCGCGCGGGCAAGGACGCGGGCATGCTCGACGCTCTCCAAGCCCAACCCGCCGACGCGCTGCTCGCGCTCATCAAGCTTCATGCCGCCGATCCGCGCGACGACAAGATCGATCTCGGCGTCGGCGTCTATCGCACCGGAGACGGGGCGACGCCGGTGTTCAAGGCGATCAAGGGCGCCGAACAGCGCCTGGTCGATGAACAGGATTCCAAAAGCTATCTCGGCCCGGAAGGCGATGGCGGGTTCGTTTCGGGCCTGATGCCCTACATTTTCGGCGAGAATCCGGAGCGTGGCGGGCGCATCGCCGGGATGCAGACGCCGGGCGGCACCGGCGCGGTGCGGCTGGCACTGGCGCTGGCGCAAAAGGCCGGGGCGCGGCGCGTCCATCTCGGTACGCCGAGCTGGCCCAACCACGCGCAGATCGTTTCCGATCTGGGACTGGAGACCGTGCCCTTCGACCATGCGTTGCCCGACGGGACGGCGAATCTCGATGCGGTCCTGCGCGTGATCCGCGAAGGGGGCGAGGGCGAGCTGGTGCTGCTCCACGGCTGTTGCCACAACCCGACCGGGATCGATTACACGGACGAACAATGGCGCGCGATTGCCGATGCGCTGGCGGACAGTGCCGTGCTTCCGGTGCTCGACATCGCCTATCAGGGCCTAGGCCACGGGATGGAAGAGGATGCGGCGGGCATTCGCACGGTGATCGATGCCGTGCCCGAAGCGCTGGTCGCCTATAGCTGCGACAAGAATTTCGGACTCTATCGTGACCGTGTGGGCGCGTTTTACGTGCTGGCGAAAGAGGCCGGCGATCTCGACGCGATCATGTCCAACGCCAACATGCTGGCGCGCGCGACCTGGTCGATGCCGCCTGATCACGGCGGGGCCGCCGTGCGTATTGTGGTCGAGGATAAGGATCTGACGCGCGACTGGCTCGGCGAGCTGGACGATATGCGAGAGCGGATGCGCGGCGTGCGCGAACGCCTGGCCGCGGCGGATGGCGACATCCCCGGCCTCAACCTGAGCGCGTTGGCCGACCAGAACGGATTGTTCGCCGTGCTCCCGCTTTCCAGCGACCAGATCGCCGCGCTGCGCAAGGATCACGGCATCTACATGGCCGGGTCAGGCCGCATCAATGTGGCGGGTCTCCATCGCGGCAATATCGACAAGTTCATCGCCGCGCTGGCGACGGTGGCGGGCTGAGGCGCGTTCCGCAGGCGTAGACGACCAAGGGTCGGACGACGCTTCGGACCGACAGCGCCCGGACCGCTCAGGCGCGGTCGAGCGCGCGCATTCGCTGGAGGTAGCGAGCCAGTACGTCGATTTCGAGATTGACGCGGCTTCCCTCGCGCAGGTCGCCGAGCGTCGTGACTTCGCCGGTGTGGGGAATGAGATTCAGGGCGAAGTCGCAAGATCCGTCCGGTCGGTCGCGCACATCGTTCACCGTCAGCGAAACGCCGTCGATCGTGATCGACCCTTTGGGCGCGACGAAGGGCGCATGTTCGCGCCCGATGCGGATGGCGATCTTGCGCGATCCGCCTTCCTCGCGCGACAGCACGACCTCACCGACCGTGTCGACATGGCCCGTCACGAGATGGCCGCCCAATTCGTCCCCGATCTTGAGCGCCCGTTCGAGGTTCAGCGGGCGGCCTTCCTTCCACATGCCGGGCACGGTGCGCGCAATCGTCTCGCCCGAAACGTCGACCGCGAACCAGGGGCCATCGGCATCTGTGCCGCGCTCGGTCACGGTCAGGCAGACGCCCGAACAGGCGATGGAAGCGCCGACGGGAATCGTGTCCGGCTGCCATTGCGCCTCCTCGGGGCAGGCGATGCGCACGGCGGTGTCGCCGCGCGTCTCGGTGGCCGCAATCCGGCCGATGGCAGTGACGATGCCGGTGAACATGGCTCTATCCTTTTTGGCCGAAGCGCTCGTAACGCTCGTAAACGTCCGGGCCGAGAATGCGTGTCTCCGCCCTGTGCCAGCGGCCATGGGCCTCGGCAAGATCGCTGAGGCCGATATCCCTGAGCGCGGGCAGGCCGTTCCCGATCAGGATCGGCGCGCGATAGATTTCGAGCCGGTCGACGAGGTCCGAGGCCAGAAAAGCGGCGGCGGTCGCCGCGCCGCCTTCGACATAGAGATACAGCGCATCGAGCGTGGCGATTTCCTCTGGCGCGGCAATCGTACGGACGCCTTCGATCGATCCGCGCGTCAGGACGACGCGTTCGGGGCTGCGATCCTGAAGGCCCGGCAGGCGTACGTCCAGCCGGGGCGTATCGGCGCGCCAGGTTCCGCCGCCGACGAGGATCGCATCCGCCAGCGCGCGGCGCGCATGGACATGGGCGCGCGCCTCCGCTCCGGTGATCCACCGGCTCGACCCATCGGGCAGCGCGATGCAGCCGTCCAGCGAAAGGGCCAGCTTGAGCGTGACATGCGGGCGGCCGAGGCGCGCGCGGGTCAGATAGCCGGCGAGGCTGGCGGCGGAAGGCGAATGGTCGACAAGCAGGGTGTCGATACCCGCCGCGCGTAGTGTCTGGAGGCCTCGCCCCGCCGTGCGCGGATCGGGATCGCCACACCCGACGACTGCGTGCACGATACCGCTGTTCGCCAGAAGAGAGGAGCACGATGGCCCGCGCGACGAGACATGCGCGCACGGTTCGAGCGTAACATAGAGCGTCGCGCCTTTCGCCGTGTCGCCTGCCTGATCGAGCGCCACCGCCTCGGCATGGGGACGCCCGCCTGCCTGGGTCCAGCCGCGCCCGACCACAAGTCCGTCCTTGACCAGCAGCGCGCCGACGGATGGATTTGGCCGCGCGAGCGGTCGTCCGCGCAACGCAAGTCGCGCCGCCGCGTCGAGCCAGCGCCGGTCTTCGGCGCCGGGCGCGTTATTCGGCTGCGGTTTCAGGATCGGTTTCGGCTTCGGTCGCTGTTTGGGCCGGAAGGCCTGCCGCTTCGAGCAGCCGCTTGCGACGGGCTTCCTGGCGGGCGCGATCGGCGGCGATCTCGGCTTCCATCGCATCGACGTCCAGACCGCTCGCCCGTCCGAGCGTGCGGTACATCTCGCGCACTTCTTCCTCGCGCACGGCCTGTTCTTCGCGGATCCGATCCTGCAATTGCTGATTGGCGAGGTTCGAGGCGACGATCTCCTCGTCCGTACGGCCTTCGGCGAAGGTCGAGATGAAGGTCACTTCGGGCCGGACCGGCGGGCCGATGACGCGTTCCTTCGTTATCCAGAACAACAGGCTGAACGTGCAGAGCAGCGATACGGCCAGGATCGGCCAGCGATAGGGATTGGGGCGGGTGAATTCGGACCAGAAATCCTGAATCCCGCCGACCGGGTTGAATCGCGTGGAAAGGCGCATGACCGGCAAGATAGAGTGTCGGAGGCGAAAGTGCCAGAGGGCTCCGCCTCAACCGAAATCGGCGTAGAGCGTCCGCCCATGGTTCTTCAGCCACGCATCGGCCCAGTGCTGATCGCCCTCGTAGATTTCGGCGAGAAGGGCGTGGAAGGCCGGACTGTGGTCGAAATGGACGAGATGCGCGGTCTCGTGCGCGACGACCGAGCGGCGCACCGCGTCGGGCGCCTGGACCAGCCGCCAATTGATGCGGACCGTCCCACTGCTCGAACAGCTGCCCCAGCGGCGTTGCGCGCGCGACAGTCTTAACGTCGGCGCGGCGATCTTCGCGCGCTCGCAATAGAAGGCGAGATCGTCTGCCATCAGGCGCTCGGCCTCGCTTTCAAGCCAGCGGGCGAGACGCTGCGGCAATGTTTCGCGCGGGCCGCCCAGCGTCAGCGTGTCGCCCGAGCGGACCGGTCGACGCGGCGCATCCGCCCGCCAGTCGATCGCGAGCGTCTGTCCGCACCAGGTCAGATGGCCGCGCGTCACCGGATCTTCGCGGACGGGCACTTTGGCGAGCTGCGCTTCCAGCCAGTCGCGGCGGTCCCATGCGAAGCGGAGCGCCTCCGCGCTGCGGCTCCAGCGCGGCAAAGTGACGCGCACGGCGCCCCCGTCGGGCGAAAGCCGCATGGTCAGCCGTCGCGCGCGGGCGTGGCGAGTGATGTGGATCGGGACCGTGCGGCCCAGCAGCTCGATCGCCGGGTCCTGCCGGTCGGCGCGCAGCCACTCGATCATGGCGCGTCGGTTTCCTCGGCCCAAGCGTCTTCATCATCCCATTCGACGATATGATGTTCGAGCGGACCTGCGCGGGTTTCGCTGATGACGCGGCCCGAAACCGACACGCCCGCACGCTTGACCGCTTCGCGATCGCCCGAAATCAGATAGTGCCATTGTGGCAGCGGCCGCCCTTCAGCGCGGACGCGGTAGGCGCAGGTGCGCGGCAGCCACTCGACACTGTCGACGATCTTGAGCGTCAGGCGCAGGCAATCGGGCACGAAGCTCTTGCGGTTCGCATAATCGCTGCATCGCGCGGTCTCGCAGTCGAGTAGACGGCAGGCGACATTGGTGTCCGCGATTTCGCCGGTATCCTCGTCCTCGATCTTGTGGAGGCAGCAGCGCCCGCACCCGTCGCACAGCGCTTCCCACTCTTCGGGCGAGAGTTCGGCGAGCGGGCGCTCCCAGAACCTGTCTCTCATCGCACCCATTTCGCCAGCTCTTCGGCCACCGCTTCGGGGCCGAGATCGGTCGGCAAGGTCGCCAGCGGCGCGCCATCGGGGCCGAACAGGAAGGTGAAGTTGGAGTGATCCATCAGATAGCCGCCGCCCGGCTGGTCGGCACCCTTCTGGTAATAGACCCGGAACACGTCCGCCGCTGCCTCAACCTGTTCGGGCGTACCCGTCAGGCCGAGCAGCCGGGGATGGAAGGCATCGGTAAATTCGCCGACCACTTCCTGCGTATCGCGGGCCGGATCGACGGTGATGAAGATCGGCTGGATCTGCCGGGCCAGTTCGGGCGATTGCCGTTCGAATAAATTCAGCCCCTGCGCCATACGCTGCACGTCGGTCGGGCAGACATCGGGGCAATAGGCGTAACCGAAATAGACGATCCGATACTGGCCGTCGAAATCGCTCCACCGGTAGGTCTTCCCGTCCTCGCCCTTCAATTCGAACGGGCCGCCGATATCGGCACCGGCCAGCGGCGGTTCTTCGGGCGGTGGGGCGGGTGCACCGGCATCGCATGCGGCGAGCAAAGGGATTGCAAGCGCCATGCAGAGCAGACGGGATACGAAGCGGATCGGAGGGGCCATGGTGTCGCGGTTCATGCTCTGCTAAAGCCGTGCGGGCAAGGGGCGTTTTGGCGCAAATCCAACGCAGGAAAAGGGTCTGGCGAAGTGCTTGGTAGAAATCGGATCGCAGCGACATTGTTGAAAGCCACGGCTGTGCCCGTGGCCCTGACGGCGCTGGCCGCCCAGCCGGTCGCGGCGCAGCAGATGTCCGAAGGATACGAGTTCCTGAAGGCGGTGAAGGAGCGTGACGGCGACAAGGTCATCGATGCGCTGAACCAGCCGGGCAACACGCTGATCAACACGCGCGATATCGCGACCGGGCGCACGGCCATGCACATCGTCACCGAACGGCGCGACGCGAACTGGATCGCGTTTCTCGCGGCGAAGGGCGGCGATCCCGATGTGGCGGACAAGAGGGGCGTGACGCCGCTCCAGATCGCGACCCAGCTCGGCTATATCGAGGGGATCGAAGCTCTGCTGAAGGCGGGCGTGCGAGTCGATCAGGCGAATTCCTCGGGCGAGACGCCGCTGATTTCCGCCATCCATCGCCGCGATACCGCGATGATCCGCATTCTCCTCAAAAACGGCGCAAGCCCCGACCGGACCGATAATTCGGGCCGCTCGGCACGTGATTATGCCAAGCTGATGGTCGGCGGCGGGCCGGTGCTGCAGGAGATCGCGCAGGCCGACGCCGATCGGGCGAACAAGGGTGCGGACAAGACCTACGGGCCGAGCCTGTGAGGGACGGGAAGACTGCCACCGCAGACACGCTCGATCCGGCGGACATGACGCTGGCTGAACTGCGCCTCCATCTCGCACCGCTGATCGCCGAGGCGGCGATTTTCGACGGGTGGAGCGAAGAGGCGCTGGAGATGGCTGCGGATCAGGCGGGGGTCGATCGCGATGTTGCGCGGCTCGCTTTCAAGGGCAAGTCAGGCCTCAGCCAGATGGCGATGATCGAGGCCTGGATCGCCACGATCGACCGCGCCATGGCGGATCGCCTGCCGCCCGAAAAGCTCGGCCAGATGAAAGTGCGCGAACGGATCCGCAGCCTCATCCAGTTCCGGCTCGATTCGGTGCGCGGCCAGGAAGAGGCCTTGCGCCGCGCGACCGCGATCATGGCGATGCCGCAAAACGCCGCCGCTGCGCTCAAGACTGCCTGGAACAGCGCGGACATCATGTGGCGCCTTGCGGGCGATACCGCGACCGACTGGAATCACTATACGAAGCGCACGATCCTGGCCGGAATATACGGCGCGACGCTTGCAGCCTTCGTGGGTGACGAGAGCGAGGACAAACAGGACACGCGCGCCTTTCTCGACCGCCGCATCGACGGCGTGATGAAGTTCGAGAAGGCGAAGGCGCAATTGCTGGGCAACGAACGCGAGAGCTTCAGCATGATGCGCTTCCTGGGGCGGCTGCGCTATCCGGTGAAATAGCGCGGCGGCGCTATTGATAATCGGTTGCAATTGGCCGGTGGCTCTGACAGGGCACGGGCATGACTTTGGATGGCCTTCGACACGGTATGCCTGCGCGAATCGTTTCGGTCGCCTGGGAACGGCTGGCCGGGGATGAAGCGAAGCGGCTGCAGGCGCTCGGACTGGACGAGGGGGCGGAGCTTGCCGTCCTCCATCGCGGCGTTTTCGGCGGCGCCGATCCTCTGGCGATCCGGCTCGGGCGGATGACGGTGGCTCTGCGTCGCAGCCACGCCGCCGCGATCGAAGTCGAACTCATCGAAGCGGAGACCACGGCATGAGCCGCGACGATCCCGCTCCTGATACGGCGATCCGCCTGCGCAGTGCGGCGCTGGTCGGCAATCCCAATGCAGGAAAGAGCGCGCTATTCAACGCGCTGACCGGCGCGCGCCAAAAAATTGCGAATTATCCCGGCGTAACCGTGGAGCGCAAGGCGGGGCGGCTGGCGCTTCCGGCCAAGGACGGGCGCGGCGACAGCGTCGAACTGCTCGATCTGCCCGGTTCTTACAGCTTCGATGCCGCCAGCCCCGACGAAGCGGTGACCCGCGATGTCGTGACCGGCGAATTCCAGGGCGAGCGCGCGCCGGATGTGCTCGTCATCGTCCTCGACGCCGCCAATCTCGAACAGCACCTCGTCTTCGCGCAGGAAGTGCTCGAATTGGGCCGGCCGACCGTGGTCGCGCTCAACATGATCGACCTTGCCGAGCGCGACGGGCTGACCCTCGATCCCGAGGCCTTGTCCGATGCGCTGGGCGTGCCGGTGATCCCGACCGTCGCCGTCCGCCGCAAGGGCCTCGCCGAACTGACCGCGGCCATTGCGGAGGCCGAAAGCCATGCCGATGAAGACGCGCATCGCCGCTGGCACCTGACGTTGCCCGAACGGCGCCTTTCCGCCAAGCACATCGCGCGCGGCGCGATCCTTTCGAAAAGCACGCGCCATACGATCGAAAACGGCGCGGACCGGATATTGCTGAACCCCTGGCTCGGCCCGGTGATCCTGTTCGGCCTTCTTTTCGTGGTCTTCCAGGCGGTGTTCGCCTGGGCGACTCCCTTTGCCGACGCGCTGGAAGGCGCGGTCGGTGCGGTCTCGGGCGTGGTGACGGACGTGCTGCCAGCGGGGCTGGTGCGCGATTTTCTGACCGAGGGCGTACTGGCCGGGGTCGGCTCGGTGGTCGTCTTCCTGCCGCAGATCGTGATCCTGTTCTTCTTCATCCTCATCATGGAGGCGACCGGCTATATGGCCCGCGCCGCCTTTCTGATGGACCGCGTGATGGCGAGCGTGGGCCTGTCGGGCAAAAGCTTCATTCCGCTCCTCTCCAGCTTCGCCTGCGCCATTCCGGGCATCATGGCGACGCGCAGCATTTCCGATCCCAAGGACCGGCTGACGACGATCCTGATCGCGCCGCTGATGACCTGTTCGGCGCGCCTGCCGGTCTATGCCGTCATCATCGCGGCGTTCATTCCTGCAACGACCGTCGGACCGGGCATCGGGCTTCAGGGGCTGGTCCTCTTTGCGCTCTATGTGGCGGGAATCGTCGGCGCGATGGTCGTGGCCTTCGTGCTGCGCTTCACGGTCGCGAAGGGTGCGGCCTCTGGCTTCATCATGGAAATGCCGCGCTATCAGATGCCGCGGATCAAGGATCTTGCCATCGGCTTGTGGCAACGCGCCTGGGTGTTCCTGCGCCGCGCGGGCACAATCATCTTCGTGGCGACGATCGCGCTATGGGTGCTGCTGAGCTTCCCGCGGGCCGAACCGGGCGAAAGCCAGCTCGATGCGAGCTATGCAGGCGCGGTCGCCGACACGCTCCATCCCGTCCTCGAACCGGTCGGCTTCAACCGAGAGATGAGCCTTGCGCTGATCCCGGCGCTCGCCGCCCGCGAAGTCGCGGTGACCGCGCTTGCGACGACCTACGCCGTCGATGCGGACGATGAAGAGCTGGAGGCGCAGGGCGTTACCGACCGGATTTCCTCGCTCTGGAGCCTGCCCACCGCGCTCGCCTTCCTCGCCTGGTTCGTGTTCGCGCCGCAATGCCTGTCCACGATTGCCGTGACCAAGCGTGAAACGAACGGGTGGAAATGGCCCATCTTCATGGTCGTCTATCTGTTCGCGCTGGCCTGGATTTTCGCAGGGCTCACCTATTGGGTGGCGGTCGGTCTGGGGCTGTAGCGCGGACCGTCGTGCATATCTTCACGCGGGCCTAGCCCGACGCCATACGCTCGGTTAGGCCCTCGCCAGAATTCAAGAAGGGACGAATCGATGGCAGGCAGCCTCAACAAAGTCATGCTGATCGGCAATCTGGGGCAGGACCCCGAGGTGCGCAGCTTCCAGAACGGTGGCAAGGTCTGCAATCTCCGCATCGCGACCAGCGAACAGTGGAAGGATCGCAACACCGGCGAACGCCAGGAGCGGACCGAATGGCACACCGTCGCGATCTTCTCCGAAGGGCTGATCAACGTCTGCGAAAACTACCTCAAGAAGGGCAGCAAGGTCTTCATCGAAGGCAAATTGCAGACCCGCAAGTGGCAGGACCAGAACGGGCAGGATCGCTATAGCACCGAAGTGGTGCTGCGCGGCTTCGATGGTACGCTGACCATGCTCGACGGCCCCGGCGGCGGCCAGCGCGGCGGCGGCGGCGGTGGTGGTGGCGGCTACGGCGGCGGTGGCCAATCGGGCGGCTA
>NZ_LWFF01000265.1 GCF_001635685.1 Erythrobacter sp. HI0063 | reverse complement strand
TGCGCGCCCGTCACCGCGAGCACTTGCGGGTGCGCCGCGCGGATCGCATCGGCTTCTTCGCCCATGCAACCCGTCACGATCACGCGGCCGTTTTCCGCAATCGCCTCTCCGATCGCCTGAAGGCTTTCCTCCTTGGCGCTGTCGAGGAATCCGCATGTGTTGACGAGCACCACATCGGCGCCCGCATAATCCGGGCTCATCGCGTAGCCATCGGCGCGCAGGCGCGTGAGGATGCGTTCGGAATCGACCAGCGCCTTGGGGCAGCCG
>NZ_LWFF01000264.1 GCF_001635685.1 Erythrobacter sp. HI0063 | reverse complement strand
TTCGGTAATCTCGAATTCGATCCGGTGGGGATCGATCCCGGTCTCGGCAATCGCCTCGGCGATGGTGGGAAGAAGATCGACCGAGCGGATCTGGCTGGGCGAGAGATTGATCGAAATACGAAAATCGCCTTTCCAGGCGGCCATTTCGCTGAGGGCGCGGCGTATGACGAATTCGCCCATCTGGACGATCAGGCCGGTTTCTTCGGCAATTCCGAGAAATTC
>NZ_LWFF01000263.1 GCF_001635685.1 Erythrobacter sp. HI0063 | reverse complement strand
GCCGCCTCACTGTCCGCTTCGGCGGCGGGGCGCGGGCTTGGAGTTAGGATTGTCGCGGACACGGTCACCGGATCCGCATCCAGATCGAAATCGATATTGGTCAGTCTTGCGTCGGCACCTGCTTCGGCAAGCACGGTGGTACGGATCACACGCGCGGCGTTGGTTTCCCAGACGATCTGTCTGAGCGAGAAGAACAGGGGGACTGCCAGGCCGATGAACACCGCAATGATCAGCGCGGTCTGCCAGCGAGTCTGCTTTTCGGACAAGCGC
>NZ_LWFF01000262.1 GCF_001635685.1 Erythrobacter sp. HI0063 | reverse complement strand
CGCTACGTCTACTCGCCCGGCGGCGGCGTATACGATGCGGCCAGCAACACGGTTGGCCTGCGTGACCAGTTCATCGGCGTCTCGTCGTCATTGTGGAAGATCCAGCTCGGCGTGAGCTACGAGTTCTAAATAGCGAACACGTCCCGCCTCGTGCGTGGCAAGAGCGGCGGCCTTTCCGTTTCGGAAGGGCCGCCGTTTCGCTTTCTGAACGCG
>NZ_LWFF01000261.1 GCF_001635685.1 Erythrobacter sp. HI0063 | reverse complement strand
ACACGGCGAATGACGGGCCGGTTTCGATCACCGTCGTGCGCCGTCCGGGGATGGAACCGCGCTGGGGCGTGTCGTGGACCGAGATCGTCGACCAGGCGGCGCGACCGCCGCGCACCGGTACTCTCGAATGGTATCGCCTTGCCTGCGCTTTGCCACGCACTCTGCCTGCCGAGGCGAATCTGTCGCGCGATGCGGAAAGCCGCGCGCGCGCCGCGGAGGATTACAGTTACGTGATCAGCCGCCTCGGCGCGTGCGAGCGACGGCGCGGTTCGAACCAGAGCTAGGGCTGCGGCAAGACAAACTGGTTCCCACCCTGCCGCACGCTCGGCTAGGCGCGGCGGCATGGCAGATCCGTTTTCCCATCGTTTCCGCGTGCGCTATTCCGAAGTCGATCCCCAGGCGGTCGTCTTCAATTCGCGCTATCTCGAATATGCCGATGTCGTCGTGTCGGAGTTCTTCCGGGCGCGCCGCGCCGAAGGCATGCCCGACATCGAATTCCACATCCGCAAGGCCGAGGTCGATTATCTGCGCCCGATTCGGCTGGAGGAACTAGTCGAGGGACGGCTGACGGTCCTGCGGATCGGCAATTCGAGCATGCAGATGCGGATCGAACTCCATGGGGCCGGCGAGACTTCCGGAGAAAACGATCTGCGCGCCGAGATCGCGCTGGTCCAGGTCCATATCGATCTCGACAGCGGAGAGCCGCGCCGCATCCCCGATACCGTGCGACAGGCTTTCGGACCCTATATCGCCGAAACCGCAAAGGAGACGGTCGATGTCTGAGGCCGCCGCGAAACCCCTGCGCATCGCGCTCGCCGGACTGGGCACGGTCGGGGCGGGCGTCCTGCGCCTGCTTGAAACCAATCGCGCCGTGGTGGAAGCGCGGGCGGGACGGCCACTCGAAATCGTCGCGGTCAGCGCGCGAGATCGCCAACGCGATCGCGGTGTCGATCTGTCGCCCTATGCCTGGTGCGACGACATGACCACGCTGGCGGAGCGTGACGATGTCGATGTGGTGGTCGAGCTCGTCGGCGGGTCGGACGGCCCGGCGTTGGCGCTGGCGCGCCGCACGCTCGATGCGGGCAAGTCGCTGGTCACGGCCAACAAGGCGATGGTCGCGCATCATGGGATGGCGCTGGCCGAAGCGGCCGCCATCGGCGGCGCTGCGCTCAAGTTCGAAGCGGCGGTCGCGGGCGGCATTCCGGTGGTGAAGGGATTGCGCGAAGGGGCAGCGGCGAACGCGATCGAGCGCGTATCGGGCATTCTCAACGGCACCTGCAATTTCATCCTGACGCATATGGAAAAGAGCGGCGCGGATTTCGGTGCCGTCCTGTCCGAAGCGCAAGCCAAGGGCTATGCCGAGGCGGATCCCGCCTTCGACATCGAAGGGGTGGACGCGGCGCACAAGCTCGCCATCCTGGCCGCGATCGGCTTCGGCGCGCGAATCGATTTCGACGCGGTTTCGGTGACGGGCATCACGCAAGTACGCGCCGCCGACATCGCTCGCGCCGACACGCTTGGCTTCGTCATCCGCCTCGTCGGTATCGCCGATTGCGATATGGCGGAAGACGGATCGCCCCGCCTGCTCCAGCGCGTGCGCCCCTGCCTTGTGCCCAAGCACCACCCGCTCGCCCATGTCGACGGGCCGACCAATGCCGTGGTGGCGGAAGGGAATTTCTCCGGCCGCCTGCTGTTCCAGGGTGCCGGCGCAGGCGACGGGCCGACCGCGAGTGCGGTCGTTTCCGACCTGATCGACATCGCGCGCGGCGATATCGGCGCGCCGTTCTCGGTCCCGGTTTCGGACCTTGTCGCCATGGCGCCTGCCGATCCCGGCCACCGTGTGGGGCGCGACTATATCCGCTTCACCGTCACCGATCGTCCCGGCGTCCTTGCCGAGATCACCGCCGCGATGCGCGACGCCGATGTCTCGATCGAAAGCCTGATACAGCAGGGCCGCGATCAGGACGGGGGCGAAGTGCTGGTGGCCATGGTCACGCATGAAGGCCCCGAACGCTGCGTCGCCAAGGCGCTCGACCTGCTCGACGGGTCGGACAGCCTTACTGCGGCGCCGCTGGTGCTGCCGATCCTTCGGGACTGACGGGCGCGGCCTCGTCCTCGTCCGCAAAATCGGGCGGGGGAGGCAGATCGAGCGTGTCGGCGTTCTGCGCAGGCGGCAGCGGCAGGCGCGGCCCGTCGCGACCGAGCGGCGGGAGGCCGCGCGCGATCCGGTCTGCATCCGATCCCGGCGGCGCTTCGGGCAGAGCCGCGAAATCGACCACGATCGCAGGCGGAGGAGGGCATTTCTGCAGGCCCGGTATGCACAGGCCACCAATCGTCGGCGCACCGCGAAAGATGCCGGGCCCTGCGACATCGACCGGATCGGCCCCGCGCGTTTCGGCGGCATAGCGTTCTTCCCAGGCCTTTTTGTCGAAGCCGTAGGTAGCGGTATCGTCCCGCGACCTTCGGCAGACGACGATCTCGCCCGAAATCAGCGTCGCTTCGTCGGTCTCGCTGCAATTTTCGAGCTCGCCTTCCGCATTCTCGCTGGCAATCTCACGGCTCTGGGCGAGAAGATCGACTCGTTCGGGCGGGCTTGCCTGCGTGGGCGACGCGATCGGTTCGGCCTGCTGGGCGGCGAGGGCGACGGGCGCGGCGAGAAACAAGAAGGTGATCGCGGATAACGGCAACCTTCGCCCGATCTGGCCGGTTCGAAACGGTATGCGCACCAGCCCTGGCGCCGATTGTCTCGACAAGCCCATCCTCCCTGTCTACTCCGCCGCGCAAAGACCGCTTTGGGGACTGAACCGGCCATGAACTCGACCACCGACACTGCTCGCAATCCGCTCGACCGTATCCTCGTGCTCGAAATGGTCCGCGTGACCGAGGCGGCGGCGGTCGCGGCTTCCAAGCTGATCGGGCGGGGCGATGAAAAGGCCGCCGACGCTGCCGCGGTCGAAGCGATGCGCCAGGCTTTCGATGAGCTGTATATGGACGGCACGGTCGTGATCGGGGAAGGCGAGCGCGACGAGGCGCCGATGCTATATATCGGCGAAAAGGTCGGCGGCGCGCCGGGTAAGGGGCCCAAGATCGACATCGCGCTCGATCCGCTCGAAGGCACGACCATCACTGCCAAGGCCGGGCCGAACTCGCTGGCCGTGCTGGCGGCGGCGGGCGAAGGCGATCTTCTGAACGCGCCCGACGTCTATATGGACAAACTGGCAGTGGGGCCGGGCTATCCCGACGGGATCATCGACCTCGCCAAATCGCCGACCGAAAACGTGAAGGCAGTCGCCAAAGCCAAGGGCGTGGAGCCGGGCGAGATCATCGTCTGCGTGCTCGACCGGCCGCGCCATGCCGATCTCATCGCCGAATTGCGCGCGCTGGGCTGCGGTGTGGTGCTGATCGGCGATGGCGACGTGGCAGGCGTGATCGCGGTGACCGACGAGGACACCACGATCGATATGTATATGGGCCAGGGCGGCGCACCCGAAGGCGTGCTGGCGGCGGCGGCTCTGCGCTGCGTCGGCGGGCAGTTCAACGGACGGCTGGTGTTCCGCAACGATGACGAGAAGGCGCGCGCGGCGAAGTGGGGGATCGAGGATCTCGACCGGATCTATACGCGTGACGATCTGGTGAAGGGGGACTGCATCTTCGCCGCCACCGGCGTCACCAGCGGATCCCTGCTCGAAGGTGTGAAATATCGCCGCAACGGCAAAATGACGACCGAAAGCGTGGTGATGCGCGCGAGCTCGGGCACCGTCAGATGGATCAAGGGCGAACATCAGGCGAAGTAGGCCGATGGGGGCAAAAACCGCCCCTATGTTGCAATACGATGTCGCTCGGCTAGGCGGGGCGCGAGACCGCGCTACGTAAGGATTCGCTCCCACATGAAGATCATGGCCGCCAATTCGAATCTGCCGCTCGCCCGGGCGATCGCAGGCTATCTCGAAATGCCGCTGGTGGATGCCGGCGTGCGCCGCTTCGCCGACGAGGAGATCTTCGTCGAAATCCACGAAAACGTGCGCGGCGAAGACGTGTTCGTGGTCCAGTCGACGAGCTTTCCGGCCAACGACAATCTCATGGAATTGCTGATCTGCATCGATGCGCTGAAGCGCGCCTCGGCCCGGCGGATCACGGCGGTGGTGCCCTATTTCGGCTATGCGCGGCAGGACCGCAAGCCCGGCCCGCGCACGCCGATCTCGGCCAAGCTGGTCGCCAATCTGATCACCCATGCGGGCGCGGACCGCGTGCTGGCCGTGGATCTTCACGCCGGGCAGATCCAGGGCTTCTTCGATATCCCGACCGATAACCTCTATGCCGCGCCGGTGATGGCGGCCGATATCCAGGCGCGCTATGGCGATCAGGATCTGATGGTCGTCAGCCCGGATGTCGGCGGCGTGGTGCGCGCCCGCGCGCTGGCCAAGCGGCTCGACAACGCGCCGCTCGCCATCGTCGACAAGAGGCGCGATCGACCGGGCGAATCGGAGGTGATGAACATCATCGGCGATGTGCAGGGGCGCCACTGCATCCTGATCGACGATATCGTCGATTCGGGCGGCACGCTCTGCAATGCGGCGCAGGCTTTGCTCGATCAGGGGGCCAGCAGCGTGGCGGCCTACATCACGCACGGTGTCCTGTCGGGCAGCGCAGTGGCGCGCGTCGACAAATCGGCGCTCAAGGAACTGGTCATCACCGATTCGATCCGCGCGACCGACGATGCGGTGGATTCGGACCGCATCCGCATTCTCACCATCGCGCCGCTGATCGGCGAAGCGGTGCGCCGGATCGCGGACGAAAGCTCGGTCAGCTCGCTCTTCGACTGAGCGCTTCTGTCAGCGCGGCCGGATTTCCATCCGCGGATCGCGCCACGGGGCGGGCTTGTCCGGCGAGAGGCGCTTCAACGCCTCCATCCGGCGCGACTGGCGGATCTCCAGATTGAGCATCAGCAGCGGATTGCTCTCTTCGCGCAATTGGCGCGGAGTCCGGTCGAAGAAATGGCGGATTTCGCGGATCTGATGCGACTGGTCGAAATAGCGCAGCCTCATTTCCGCCTCTTCCTCGCTCATCGCCACGCCCATTAAGGCCGCAGCGAGATCGAGCGCGCGGGCCCGGCGCATGACCTGTTTCGGCGTCAGCCCGTAAGCCTTGCGCACCACCCGTTCCACGGTGCGGATCGACACGTCGTTCGCTTCGGCGAAGTCCTGAAGCGTGAAATCCGGGTCCGCAAGCGTGCAGGTTTCGAACTCCAGCGCGATGCGATCCGGGCGCGGAGGCGTCACCTCTTGGAAATAGCGCCCGAAATCGCGCGCGAACGTGTCGTACCAGACCTGCGGCGGCGCTGCGAAATCGAACAGCGAGGCGAAATGACCGCGCCCCATGAGTTCGTCGAAATCCATGACGCGATCGACGATTTCGCTCTGCGCCGGTGCGCCGAGCGCCTGCGCACCGCCGACCCCGAGATAAATGCTGATGACCTTGAAAGAGCCGTCGACCGATGTTCGCATGACCTTGCTCTGCGGGCCGAAATACAGCGCCATGCCTTTCTCGCCCGGAGCGAAGACGCGCGGCCCATCGGCTGTCAGGGCGGTCCAGGTGCCGCCGTGGCAAACCCGGATGGCCGCATGATCGCCAAGGATCCCGCCTTCGAGCACTTCGTTATCGGGCTTTTCCGCATGGGTGGCGGCAAACCAGCCCACCCACGGCCGCAGATCGCGTGCGGGAGCAACATTATACGCGAGCGCATTGCCATCGTGTGCCCTGCCCGTGCGCCCGATCAGAGGCGTGTGTTGAGGCGGATCGTTCGATACTCTCTTCTTGCGCAGCGTCGCCATTTCCAACCCCCAGCTAGAAATCGCCGATTAGGCTCCAAGCATCCTGTCCAAGACCCAGCGGTGTCGAATTCGTACAAATTTTGACAGTAATCAAGACCGCTCGTGGAGAGTGAATGATCCGGTATGAACCTATCGAAGGGGCGTTTCGCAACTGCGCGGTGCGGCTTGCACGGCGCGCTTGCGCTGCTAGGCGCTGGGCATGCCATCTTTCCAGAACCAGTCGCCCGACCGCGACGACCTCAAGCTCGCTCACCGCCTCGCCGATGCGGCGGGCGAAGCGATTCGCCCCCTGTTTCGCGGAAACTGGGACAGCGAGCGCAAGGCGGATCGTTCGCCCGTCACCGAAGCGGATCGCGCCGCCGAGGCGGCGATTCGCGCCATTCTCGAAGCGGAGCGGCCCGATGACGGCATTCTGGGTGAGGAATACGGCCTGACTCGCGAAAATGCCGGGCGCCGCTGGGTGCTCGATCCCATCGACGGGACGATCAGCTTCATGGCGGGGCGCCCGATCTTCGGGACGCTGATCGCGCTTTTGCAGGATGGCTGGCCGATACTCGGCGTGATCGATCAGCCGATCGGCCGCGAGCGCTGGGCCGGTCAGATCGGGGGAGGAACCACTTTCAACGGCAAGCCCGTCACCGCCCGCACCTGCCCCTCGCTCGACGGGGCGGTTCTCGCCACCAGCAGCCCGCATTATTTCGGCCGGGACGAGGCCGATGGCTATATGAAGCTGGCAGGCGCGGTGGGCGGAAACGAGCGGCAGGCCACCATCGTCTATGGCGGGGACTGCTACAATTACGGCCTGCTGGCGAGCGGCCACATCGACATCGTGTGCGAGGCGGGGATGGCGATCTACGATTACGCCGCCCTGGTGCCGATCGTCGAAGGGGCGGGCGGCACCATGTCCGACTGGCAGGGCAATCCGCTCGACGCCGACAGCGACGGGACGGTGCTCGCCCTTGGCGATCCGGCACGCCTTGACGACGTGCTGGATGCCATGGGGTGATTCAGCCGTAGCGGCGGGTCTGTTCCGGGGTCCCGTCGGGGAGAGCCTTGAAACGCGCGGTGGCGACGAAGCCGTAAACGACCTTGGCCGTCACATCGAGCACCAGGATCAGCCAAAGGCTAGCCGTGCCGCTCAGGATACCCAGCCATTCCGGTCCGATCGCGAACGCCACGGGATAGACCAGCCAGACCACGGTCAGGAAGACGAGGTTCCCGCGATAGACGTTCTCCATCGCCCCGCCGAGATTTTCGCCGATATCGCGCACCGGCTTCCAAAGGATGTAGAGCACGCCCGCAAAGGCGGCACAGGACCACGCGAACCAGATCAGCTTCTGCGTCGGATCCTCGGTGAGCGCGGCGACCAGGCCGGTCGCGACCATGATAACGTCGAGCACGATGGCGGGCAGGATATAGGTGGAGTGGCGCGGATGTTCGTGCAGCCCGGTCAGGATCAGCCCGGTGAGCAGGATCGGTGTCGTCACCGACCAGTCCAGATAGCGCGGGAAATAGATCGTCGTGCTGCCGATCTCGATCACGCCCGTGCCCAGCGTCATCGCCAGATAGGCGGTCGCCGCGATAAAGGGGACAAGGGAATGAAATTGGGTGTGGTGGCGGAACTCGCGCCGTTTATCGCCGTGAAGGAAGATCGCCACGCTACCAAGTGACATGACGATGAAACCGATCAGCAGCGGTATTTGTTCGGGCGTCATGGCAATCTCTCCTTTGTTAGATAATCTCGCAACGCAAGATTTCGGGTTTGGTTGCGGCACGATGAATGAGAATCCCGCAAGAGGAGTTGCGCGATGCAGGATAGCAAGCAGACGATAATGATCACCGGCGCAGGCAACGGAATCGGGCGCGCCGCGCTGCTCCATTTTCACGGCCTCAGCTGGCGCGTCATTGGCCTCGATCTGGACGACGATGCCTTAAGCGAGTTGCGCGACACTCTGCCGGGCGACACGGCGCTGCTGCTGGCCTGCGATGTCGGCAAGGAAAAACCGGTCGCGGAGGCGTTAGAGAGCATTGCGGACTGGATCGGCGAGGATGCGATCCACTGTCTGGTCAACAATAGCGGCATTGCCGATCCGTATTCGGGGCCGCTCGAAGATCTGTCGCTGGAAAAATGGCAGGCCTGGATCGACGCTTCGCTGACCGCCGCTTTCCTCGTCAGCCGTTCCGCGATTCCGTTTCTGCGCCGGGCTGCCGGGAACGGTGGCAGCGCGAGCGTGGTCAACATCTCCTCCACCCGTGCGGTGATGAGCGAGCCCGAAAGCTATGCCTATGCTTCGGCCAAGGGCGGGCTCGACGCCCTGACCCACGCCATGGCGGTGACGCTGGGCCCCGATATTCGCGTCAACGCGATCCGCCCCGGCTGGATCGAGACCGGCCCGTGGCAGAAGAAGGAGGACCGCTCGAACCCCGACCACCGCGACATCGACCGCGGTCAGCACCCGGCGGGCCGGATCGGGGAGCCGCAGGACATTGCGGAGGCCATCCAGTATCTCCACGAGGCTGGCTTCGTTACCGGCCAGCATCTGAACGTCGATGGTGGCATGACGGTGAAGATGATCTACGAACATTGAGAGAGCGGGCATTGAGATGAGTGACAGGCTGAGGGGCAAGCGCGCACTGGTGACCGGCGCGGCGCGCGGGATCGGCTTCGCGATTGCGCAAAGGCTGGCGGACGAGGGCGCCGAGGTGCTGCTGAACGGGCGCGACGGCGATGCGCTGGCGGATGCGGCGGCACGCATCGGCGATCGCGCGCAGGCAATGCCTTTCGACATAGCCGACGATGCCGCCACCGCCGCCGCTTTCGGGAGGCTGAGCGAGGGCGGGCTGGACATTCTCGTCAACAATGTCGGTCAGCGCGATCGCCGTCCGCTCGACGAACTGGCCCGCGCCGACATGGCGGCGCTGCTTGCGGTGAACCTCGTCGCACCCTTCGATCTCGCTCGCCGGGCAGCCGCGATCATGAAGCCGCGCGGGTTCGGGCGCATCGTCAACATCACGTCTATCGCTGCCGATATCGCGCGCGGCGACGTGCTCTATACGGCTAGCAAGGGCGGGCTCGCCGCGCTGACCCGCGCGCTGGCGGCCGAATTGGGCGGTAGCGGTATCACGGTCAATTCGGTCGCGCCGGGCTATTTCGCCACGGAGGCGAATGCGGACATGGTGGCGGACCAAGATGTCGCCGCGCATCTCCAGCGCCGGACATCGCTCGGGCGCTGGGGCCAGCCGGACGAGGTCGCGGGCGCGGTCGCCTATCTCGTTTCGGACGATGCGGCCTATGTCACCGGCCATTCGCTCGCCGTCGACGGAGGCTATCTTAGCCACTTCTGACTCGCAGCTCTAAGACGCCTAATTCATTTTCCAGTGATCTAATTTGGCGCGGACGAAATCCACGAATTGCTCGGCGTACTCAAGGTTCTCGCCGTGAAGCTGAAACGAGTATTCGAAGCCGTTACGCCGAATGCTGAAGAGGCAGGTGTGATATTCTCCACCATCTTGCGTCTCGGATATCATACAGGCGGGCGGTAGCATATCGTTTCGCTTCCAATCGCCTTCTTCATCCAAAAGGTCGAACATTCCTCGGCTTCCAACGTCCCAAAAGAAATTGGTTTGACCATAGCGAGTTAGCTTATCAGACGTCGTCGCACGCTGGACATTGGTGACGAGCGCCGATTGGAAGTTCGATTTGTCGGGAACACGTTCCACGACCACACTAGGGCTCGCATCTACGGGTCCGATATACCCTTGGGTTTTCGCCTTGAAACCGGGGATTGCAGCAGCAACTTCCGCGCCCGCGAATACTAATCCGATCTGATTGGCGTCCGATGCTAGAGCACCGCCATAGGTAAAGGTCACGTATTCACCCGCGAAGGTGTTCATCAGCAGATTTTCCGCCGGAATATCGTAGCGATCAACTTCTTCGGTTGCGGCCGTTGCCTTGAAAGCACCTAAGAACAGAAGGATTAGCAATCCACTGGAGATGACGATTTTTCTCATAGGTGCAGATCTAACGCAATGACGGTCTCAGGGTAAAGGAGCCGAATGAAGCCGGGATGGATGACGGCTCAAATGACTTGCGTTTGGCCCGTAAAACGCTATGTCGCGCGCCTTCACTGACACGTGATTCATCTGCCTGCCTGGCGACAAGGGCTGCCAGGGCCGGTTCGGACGTGTCTCTGCCATAGGAGATGAAAATGCCCAAGCTGAAGACCAAGAGCGGTGTGAAGAAACGCTTCAAATTCACCGCCACCGGCAAGGTCAAGCATGGTGTCGCGGGCAAGCGCCACCGTTTGATGAGCCATAGCGCAAAGTATATCCGCCAGCGTCGCGGCACCGAGGTGATGGCCGACTGCGACGTCGGTCACGTCAAGCTCTGGGCGCCCTACGGCCTCAAGTGACGCATTGGCCGCGCGGCCTCGTGGCTGCGCGCCTTTCCAGATCATAAGGATATACTGATATGCCTCGCATCAAACGCGGCGTCACCACGCGCCAGAAGCACAAGCGGCTCCTAGACCAGGCCAAGGGCTATCGCGGCCGCCGCAAGAACACCATCCGCGTCGCGCGCCAGGCGGTCGAAAAGGCCGGCCAGTACGCCTATCGCGACCGCAAGGTTAAGAAGCGCACGTTCCGCGCCCTGTGGATCCAGCGCATCAACGCCGCCGTCCGCGCCGAAGGCCTGACCTATTCGCAGTTCATGCACGGCGTGAAGCTGGCCGGGATCGAGCTCGATCGCAAGGTCATGGCCGATCTCGCCATGAACGAAGCAGGCGCGTTCAGCGGCATCATCAAGCAGGCGAAGGACGCGCTTCCCGCCTGATTGGGCCGCCTGACCTGCTGAATTGAATTAAGAGGAAGCGCCATTCCCGCACATGCGGGGGTGGCGCTTTTTCGTTGTCCCTCCTAATCGAGCGCCACGATGAGCACCGAACACGAACAACAGGTCACCGACACGCTGGAGCGGCTGCATAGCGCCGACAGCGTCGATCAGGTCGAAGCGATCCGCGTCGAGGCGCTGGGCAAGCAGGGCTGGATCAGCCAGCTGATGAAGACCCTGGGCAAGATGAGCCCGGAGGAACGCCAGCAGGAAGCGCCCCGCATCCAGGGCCTTCGCACGCGCGTCGCCGATGCGGTGGAGGATCGCAAGGCGGTGCTGGAAGCGGCGGCGCTGGAAGAGCGGCTGGCGTCCGAAACGCTGGATCTGACCTTGCCCGCGCCTGCCACGCCGAAGGGGTCGGTCCATCCGGTCAGCCAGGTGATGGACGAGCTGGCGGAGATTTTCGCCGATCTCGGCTTCTCGGTCGCCACCGGGCCCGAGGTGGAGGACGACTGGCACAATTTCACCGCGCTCAACATGGCCGAAACGCACCCCGCGCGCGCCATGCACGACACGTTCTATTTCCCGGATACGGACGCGGATGGGCGGCGGATGTTGCTCAGGACGCATACGAGTCCGGTGCAGATTCGCTCGATGGTCGCGAACGGCGCGCCGATCCGCATCATCGCGCCGGGCCGCGTCTATCGCAGCGACAGCGATGCCACCCACACGCCGATGTTCCACCAGATCGAAGGCCTGGTGATCGACCGGGACATCCATCTCGGCCATCTCAAATGGACGCTGGAAACCTTCCTCAAGGCCTTCTTCGAGCGTGACGATATCGTGCTGCGCCTGCGCCCAAGCTATTTCCCCTTCACCGAACCCAGCGTCGAAGTCGATGTCGGGTGGAAGGACGTGAACGGCAGGCGGGTTCTGGGCGGCGACGGCGATGCGCCGGGCCATGGCTGGATGGAATTGCTGGGCAGCGGCATGGTCAACCGGCGGGTGATCGAATTCGCCGGACTGGACCCGCAAGAATGGCAGGGCTTCGCCTTCGGCGTCGGTGTCGATCGCCTCGCCATGCTGAAATACGCGATGGACGATCTGCGCGCCTTTTTCGACGGCGATAATCGCTGGCTGACGCATTATGGCTTCTCGCCCTTCGACCAGCCGACCCTTTCCGCCGGTGTAGGAGCGAAGGCATGAAATTCTCGCTCGAATGGCTCAAATATTTCCTCGAGACCGATGCCTCGGTTCAGGAGATCGCCGCCGCGCTCAATCGCATCGGCCACGAGGTCGAAGGGATCGAGGATCCGGCGGAAAAGCTCGCCGGTTTCCGCGTGGCGGAGGTGCTGACCGCTGGCCCGCACCCCGATGCCGACAAATTGCAGGTGCTGAGCGTTTCCACCGGCGATGCAGAGCCTTTGCAGGTCGTGTGCGGCGCACCCAATGCGCGTGCGGGCATGAAGGGCGTGCTCGGCCTCCCCGGTGCGGTCGTGCCCGCCAACGGGATGGAATTGCGCAAGAGCGCGATCCGCGGCGTCGAATCGAACGGGATGATGTGCTCGGTACGCGAGCTCGAACTCGGCGAAGAGCATGACGGGATTATCGAGCTTCCCGACGATGCTCCGGTCGGAAAAGCGTTCGCCGAATACAGCGACGTCTCGCCCGTATTCGACGTGGCGATCACGCCCAATCGCCCCGATTGCATGGGCGTGCTGGGCATCGCACGCGATCTGGCGGCGGCGGGGCTGGGGACATTGAAGCCCGTCACTTCCGATCCTGTCGAAGGCGAAGGGGAAGCGCCCGATATCCGTATCGAGGACGAGCAGGGCTGTCCGGCCTTTTATGCCCGCACCATTACGGGCGTGACCAACGGCCCGAGCCCGGCCTGGATGCAGCGCCGCCTGAAAGCGGCGGGCCAGCGGCCCATCAGCGCGCTCGTCGATTGCACCAATTACCTGATGCTCGCCTTCGGTCGCCCGGCGCATGTCTACGATCTCGCCAAATTGAGCGGTCCCGTTATCGCGCGCCGCGCAAAGGATGGCGAGACGGTCGAGGCGCTGAACGAGAAGACCTATACGCTCGACTCCAGCATGACCGTGATCGCCGATGACACGCAAGTCCACGATATCGGCGGGATCATGGGTGGGGAGCATTCGGGCGCGACCGACGCGACAACCGATGTCCTGCTCGAAATTGCCTATTTCGATCCAGAGGCGATCGGTGTGACCGGCCGCAAGCTCGGCATTGCGAGCGATGCGCGCACCCGGTTCGAGCGTGGGGTGGATCCGGCTTTCCTCGACAAGGGGCTGGATATTCTGACGAGCCTCATCCTCAAGACCTGCGGCGGGACGCCCGGCGCAGTGGCGCGGGCAGGCAAGCCCCCGGTCGAGCCGACGCGGATCGCCTTCGATCCGAAGCTGACTGCGACGCTCGCCGGCGTCGACGTGGCCGAAGGCGAGCAGAAGCGCATTCTCGAAGCGCTCGATTTCGAGGTCGCAGGCGATTGGCAGGTCACCTGCCCGCCGCGCCGCCACGATATCGAAGGGCCGGCCGATCTGGTCGAGGAAGTCGTGCGCCTATACGGGCTCGACAAGGTCGAGAGTGTGGCTTTGCCGCGCGCCGAAGGCGTGGCGAAACCGACTGCCTCCCCGCTCCAGCTGACGGAGCGCAAAGTGCGCCGGGCAGCGGCGGCGCGCGGGCTGAACGAGGCGGTGACGTGGAGCTTTCTCCCGACGCAGAAGGCGCAGCACTTTGCCGACGGTGCGGATCTTTGGGTGCTCGACAATCCGATCAGCGAGGATCTGAAGGCGATGCGCCCCTCGCTGCTGCCGGGCCTGTTGATGGCAGCCAGGCGCAATGCGGATCGCGGCGCCGACACCTCGCGCCTGTTCGAGATCGGAAGGCGCTATTTCCGCGGGGCAGATGGCGCGAGCGACGAGAAGCCGACGCTGGGTGTCGTGCTGGCAGGCGAGAAGACGCTGCGTGGATGGAGCGAGGGTAAGGCGAAAGGCTTCGATGCCTATGACGCCAAGGCGGAGGCGCTGGCCCTGCTCGAAGCTGCGGGCGCGCCGGTCGACAATCTGATGGTGATGGCCGGAGAGAAAGGTGGCGCGGGTGCGCAGTTCCACCCCGGCCAGTCCGCCACCCTGCGCCTCGGGCCCAAGAACGTGCTCGCACGGTTCGGTGCGCTGCATCCCGCGACGCTGAAGGCGTTCGACCTCGATGGCCCGGTTGTCGCGGTGGAGATCTATCTCGACGCGGTTCCGGCCAGGAAGAATGCCGGCTTCGCGCGGGGTCCCTACGCGCCGCCCGCTCTGCAGGCGATCACGCGCGATTTCGCGTTCCTGGTGCCCGCCGATCTCGCGGCGGGCGATCTGGTCAAGGCGGTGCGCGGCGCGGACAAACAGTCCATCGTCGATGCGCGCGTCTTCGACGTGTTCGCAGGTGCGGGCGTGCCCGAGGGCAAGAAATCACTCGCCCTCGAAGTCACGCTCCAGCCCGGCGAGAAAAGCTTCGCCGAGGCGGAGATCAAGGCGCTGTCCGACAAAATCGTCGCCGCTGCGACCAAGCAGGGTGCGGAGTTGAGAGGCTGATATGACCAAGACCGCATTCGTCACCGGAGCCACCGCCGGGATCGGAGAAGCTACCGTGCGCGCTTTGGTCGCGGGGGGCTGGCGCTGCATCGCGACGGGACGCCGCAAGGAACGGCTCGATGCGCTCGTCAGCGATCTGGGCGCCGACAAGGTCCACCCGGCCGTGTTCGACGTGCGCGACGAGGGCGCGATGGATGCCGCCATCGCGGCACTGCCCGGCGAATTCGCGAAAGTCGATCTGCTGGTGAACAATGCCGGGCTCGCGCAGGGGTTGAGCCCCGCGCAGGAAGCCGATCTGGACGATTGGCAGACCATGATCGACACCAACGTCACCGCCATGGTCAAGCTGACGCGCAAGCTCTTGCCAGGCCTGATCGAGCGCAAGGGCGCAATCATTGCGCTCGGCTCTGTCGCGGGGAATTACGTCTATCCGGGCGGCAATGTCTATGCCGGGTCCAAGGCCTTTGCGAACCACTTCACGCTGGCCCTGCGCGCGGACCTTCACGGGACCGGCGTGCGCGTGACGAGCATCGAGCCGGGCATGGTGGAAACCGAGTTCACGCTGGTGCGGACGGGCAGCCAGCAGGCGTCGGACGATCTTTATCGCGGCTCCGATCCGATGACGGGCGAGGATATCGCGATGATGATCAAATGGGTGGCCGAACTGCCGCCCCATCTCAATATCAACCGGCTCGAACCGATGCCGGTCAATCAGGATTTCGCGGGCTTCCGGGTGGCGCGGGAACAGCAGTAACGCCCTAGGAAAACAGAATGCCGGACACCCACAATTCCCGCCGCACCTTCGCGATCATCTCGCACCCCGATGCGGGCAAGACGACGCTGACGGAAAAGCTGCTGCTTACCGGCGGCGCGATCCATCTCGCCGGCCAGGTCAAGGCGCGCGGCGCGGCGCGGCGTGCGCGTTCGGACTGGATGAAGATCGAGCAACAGCGCGGGATTTCCGTGACCAGCTCGGTCATGACGTTCGAGCGTGACGGGATCACCTTCAACCTGCTCGACACGCCGGGGCACGAGGATTTCTCGGAAGACACTTATCGCACGCTGACCGCGGTCGATTCCGCCATCATGGTGATCGACGCGGCCAAGGGGATCGAGCCGCAGACGAGGAAGCTGTTCGAGGTGTGTCGCCTGCGCAGCGTGCCGATCATCACCTTCGTCAACAAGGTCGATCGCGAAGGGCGTCCGGTCTTCGAACTGCTCGACGAGATCGCGGACATGCTGGCATTGGACGTGAGCCCCCAGGCCTATCCGGTCGGGATGGGCGGCGAATTTCAGGGCGTGCTCGATTTTTCGACTGGCTGCGTCGCGCGGCCCGAGGGCCCGTCCAAGGAGTTCAAGGGCAAGCGCGATGCGGATGTCGACCTGCCAGAGAAAGTGGCCGAGAACGTCGAACTGGCGCAGATCGGCTATCCCGAATTCGACCTCGACGCCTATCGCAACGGCGATCTGACGCCGGTCTATTTCGGATCGGCGCTGAAGAATTTCGGCGTCACCGAGCTGATCGAGGCGATCGCCGAATTCGCACCCCCGCCGCGCCCCCAGCCTGCGGGCGAGGAGAAGATCGGGCCGGACCATGACGAGGTGACGGGTTTCATCTTCAAGGTTCAGGCCAATATGGACCCCAATCACCGCGACCGGATCGCCTTCATGCGGCAGGTGTCCGGCACGTTCAAACGCGGTATGAAGCTGACGCCTAGCGGCCTCGGCAAGCCGATCGCGGTGCATTCGCCGATCCTGTTCTTCGCGCAGGACCGCGAGCTGGCCGACACGGCGGAGCCGGGCGACATCATCGGTATTCCCAATCACGGCACTCTGCGCGTGGGCGACACGTTGAGCGAGACCAACACGGTCCGCTTCACCGGCCTGCCCAATTTCGCGCCGGAAATCCTGCGCCGCGTCCAGTTGAAAGATCCGACCAAGACCAAGCAATTGCGAAAGGCGCTCGACGATCTTTCGGAGGAGGGCGTGATCCAGGTCTTCTATCCCGAGATCGGCGCGCAGTGGATCGTCGGCGTGGTCGGCCAGTTGCAGCTGGACGTGCTCGTTTCTCGCCTGTCTGCGGAGTACAAGGTGGAGGCCGCGCTCGAAGCCGCGCCCTTCGCCACTGCGCGTTGGGTGTCGGGCGATGCCAAGGCGCTGGACCAGTTCGAAAGCTTCAATCGTGCCAATCTCGCCAAGGATCGCGACGGCGATCTGGTCTTCATGGCCAAGAGCCCATGGGACGTCGGCTATCAGGAAGAGAAGAATCCGGAGCTGAAATTCTCGGCGACGAAGGAGCGATAATCGGGCGAACGGGCTTGCGCAGCGGCGCGGAGGATTTCAAACCGCTGGCATGACTCTCACCGGACCCACCTCGCAGACCTTCGTCTCGCAGCGCCTGCGCCTCAATTACCTCGATTGGGGCAATCCCGAAAAACCGCTGCTGATGCTCGTCCATGGCGGGCGCGATCATGCGCGCAGCTGGGACTGGGTGGCGGAGGAATTGCGTGAGGACTGGCACGTCGTCGCCTTCGACCATCGCGGCCACGGCGATTCGGACTGGGTCAGCGATGGAAATTACAACGTGCAGGACATGGTCTACGACCTTGCCCAGCTCGTCCATCAACTTGGCGACGACGAAGTCACCATCGTCAGCCATTCGATGGGCGGCAATGTCGCGCTGCGTTATGCCGGGACGTTTCCCGACAAGGTCCGCAAGATCGTCGCCATCGAAGGGCTCGGTCCCAGTCCCAAGCGGCAGGAGGAGATGCGCGCCGATCCCTATCCCCAGCGCATGGCGGAATGGATCGAGAAGAAGCGCGCCGCCGCCGCCCGAACGCCCCGCAAATACGACAGCATCGAAGCTGCCTTCGCGCGGATGATCGAAGAGAACAGCTACCTCACCGAGGCGCAGGCCCGCCATCTGACGTTGCATGGGGTCACCCGCAACGAGGACGGAACCTATAGCTGGAAGTTCGATCCGCATCTGAATGTCTGGCATGTCGAGGATGTGGCGGACGAATTTCTCCACCAGACCTGGGCCGCGATCACCGCGCCGACCCTGCTGCTCTATGGTGCGGACAGCTGGGCTTCCAACCCGCAAGGCGATGGGCGGCTGGAGCATTTCGAAAATGCGAAAGTGATCGAATTCGAGAATGCCGGACACTGGCTGCACCACGACCAGTTCGACCGCTTCATGCAAACCTTGCGCGACTTCCTCTGAGCGCGTGAAGCTCACATTCGCCAGCTATAACGTCCACAAGGCCGTCGGCGTCGATCGGCGGCGGGATCCCGACCGGATCATTTCCGTGCTCCGCGAGATCGATGCCGACATCATCGCCTTGCAGGAAGCCGATCTGCGGCTGGGCGATCGCGCCAGCGTGCTGCCCAAGGCCTTGCTGGACGATACGCCTTGGCGCGTGATCCCGGTGGCGAAGCGACCGCGCAGCATCGGCTGGCATGGCAACGCCCTGCTGGTGCGGCGCACCATGCAGGTGGAAAGTGGCCAGGCGCTCGACCTGCCGACACTGGAACCGCGCGGCGCGGCCTGCGGCCATATCGCGGTCGAGGGCCGGGCGATCCGCATCATCGGCACCCATCTGGACCTGTCCGGGCTGCGGCGGCGCGATCAGGTACGCTCGCTGCTCAAATTCGTGCGCGAGTGCGAGGGCGACTGCCCCACCGTGATTGCGGGCGATTTCAACCAGTGGGGCCGCAGCACCGGCGCGATGCGCGAATTCGGCGACAGGTGGACGCTGATCACGCCAGGCGCGAGCTTCCCCAGCCGCAAGCCGATCGCCCGGCTCGACCGGCTGGTCGCTTCGGACCATTTTCGCGTGATCGAAAGCGGAACGCATCACACCGCCCTTTCGGCCGTCGCGTCCGACCATTTGCCGATCACGGCGATACTGGAGCTGCCTGAAATTTAGGCACGCGCTTATTCGTTAAACAAAGGTTACCGAACCGCGCAGCCGCAGCGTATTGTTATTGCGCGATTTCGGGGTTTGGCACGCGCTTTGCTGCACTTGCGAAAGCCGGGAACGGGCCCGGCCTCTAACAAGGGGGATGCGCGCCGTGAAATACATCATCGCCGTCATCAAGCCGTTCAAACTCGACGAGGTGCGCGAAGCCCTCGGAGCGATCGGTGTTGCTGGCATGACCGTTTCGGAAGTGAAGGGTTTCGGACGCCAGAAAGGCCAGACCGAAATCTATCGCGGGGCCGAATATTCGACCAACATGCTGCCGAAGGTGAAGCTGGAAATTGCCGCGACCGACGATCTGGCGCCGCAGGTGGTGGAAACCATCCAGCAGACCGCGAGCACCGAAGCGATCGGAGACGGCAAGATCTTCGTGCTCGACCTCGCCGCCGCAACGCGCATCCGCACCGGCGAAACGGGAGACACCGCGCTATGACCTGCGTCACGAACATGGGAGGCACCATGATCCACACACCTTTCGTCCGCGCCGCTTCGATCGGCACTGCTCTTCTGGCCGGGGCATCCTCGGCCATCGCAACCGCGCAGGAAGCCGTTCAGGAGGCGGTTGACGGCGTCACCGGATCGCCCATCGCGGGCGCAACCGTGGAAGCCGCTGCGGCGGTTCCCAATCCGGGCAACAATGCCTGGATGATGACATCCACCATTCTGGTCCTGCTGATGATCCTGCCGGGCCTCGCGCTGTTCTACGGCGGCCTGACGCGGTCGAAGAACATGCTTTCGACGCTGACGCAGGTGGGCGCCACTGCCGCGCTTGCCATGCTGATCTGGGTGATGTGGGGCTATTCCACTGCCTTCGGCCCCGAAGGCAACGCCTTCTTCAGCTGGGGCAACGCCTTCCTGACCGGCACCACGGCCGACAGCACGGCGGCGACCTTCAGCGACGAAGTCATCAGCGAATACGTCTTCATCAGCTTCCAGATGACCTTCGCGGCCATCACCGCGGCCCTGATCCTGGGCGCAACGGCGGAACGCATGAAGTTTACCGCAGTGATGGTGTTCGTGCCGATCTGGCTGACCATCGTCTATTTCCCGATCGCGCACATGGTCTGGGCGACCGGCGGTCTCCTGTTCGATGCAGGCGCGCTCGATTTCGCGGGCGGCACCGTGGTCCACATCAATGCCGGCGTTTCCGGCCTGGTGCTGGCCATGATGCTCGGCAAGCGTCGCGGCTATCCTGCCGAACCCATGCCGCCGCACAGCCTCGTGATGACCATGATCGGCACCGGTCTCCTCTGGGTGGGCTGGTTCGGCTTCAACGCCGGGTCGGAACTGGAAGCCGACGGTGTCGCGGGCCTCGCCATGATCAACACCTTCGTCGCCACGGCGGCAGGTGCGCTGACCTGGATGGTGATTGAGAAGCTGGCCGGCCACAAGGGCAGCGCGCTGGGCTTCTGCTCGGGCGTGATCGCCGGCCTCGTCGCCGTGACCCCCGCTGCGGGCAATAGCGGCCCCTTCGGCGCGATCCTGCTCGGCATCGTGGCCTCGGCGGTCTGCTACTTCTTCGTCGCCAAGGTGAAGACGAAGTTCGGTTACGACGACAGCCTGGACGCCTTCGGCATTCACGGCATCGGCGGCGTGGTCGGCGCGATCGGCACCGGCATCGTGGTCCAGCCGTTCATCGGCGGTCCGGGCGATGGCGAAGTCGGCACGCTGGCGCAGGTTCTGATCCAGCTCGAAGGCGTGGTCGTCACCATCGTCTGGGCGGCAGTCGGCACCTTCATCGCCGGCATGATCGCCAAGCTCGTCACCGGTCTGCGCGTCTCGGAAGAGGACGAGGTCAACGGCCTCGATATCGCCGAGCACGGGGAGCGGGCCTACAACTGACACTACCGAATTGGCGGGGCCGGGGGCTCTCTCTCCTCTCTCAAACCCCGACCCCGCCAACCATTGTTCCTCCTGCGAACATAAGACTAAGGCCGGAGCTCCCGAATGGAGTTCCGGCCTTTTTTTGGCGAAGCCACCTCCGTGGCTTCGTCCTCGGTGCTGTTCCCTGCGCTTCGCTCCGGGGCACCTGCGGGGCGGGCGCGTGCCCTTGCGGTCCGCTGGTCGCGGACCGTTCCCGTCAAAACATCTCGGCTTGGTGCTGGAGCTCGGACCCGCAGGGTCCGCAAGGGCGACCGCCCGCCCGCAGCGCCGTCAGGCGCGAGGATTTCGCGAGCGCGGAGGCGCTTGCGCAAAACACAACCTCATTGCTCGGCCCTGGTGCGCGCGCTATCGGTCTAGCGCCCGAAACCGAGAGCGACCAATCTATCTCGCCATTCCCGCAGGCAGCGATATCTACCCCAGCTCTTCCTTCACGAAGTCGGCGCACCGTTCGCCGATCATGATGCTCGGCGCGTTGGTGTTGCCGCTGACCAGGCGCGGCATCACACTGGCGTCCGCGACCCACAGGCCCCTGATCCCACGCACCTTGAGCTTGGGGTCGACCACGCTGTCCTCGTCTGCCCCCATCCGGCAGGTGCCGACCGGGTGGTAGACGGTATCGGCGCGGCTGCGGATCAGATCGTCGAGCGCGTCGTCATCGTCGAGGTCGATGGGATAGCGATCCTTCGGCTCGAAAGCCTGCATCGCCGGTGCATCGACGATCCGGTGCGACAGGCGTACACCTTTCCTCAGCACTGCCATGTCGCGATCATCGTCGAGGAAGTTGGGATCGATCACTGGCGCATCGCCCGCGCGGCGGCTGGCGAGCCGCACCGTGCCCCGGCTTTCGGGCCGCAGCACACAGGCGTGCAGCGAGAAGCCATGCCCCTTGACCTTGGTGCGTCCGTGATCTTCCAGCATGGCGGGGACGAAATGCCACTGGACGTCGGGCGCGGGCGCATCGTCCATGACGGTCCAGAACCCACCCGCCTCGGCATAGGGCGTGGTCATGATCCCGGTGCGATGGCGGCGATGTTCGATCAGCGCCTTGGCCATCCGCATCGTGCCTTTCAGGCTGTCGCCGAAAAACCCGTCATCCTGGCTCTGCCAGCTCGAAACGTAGTCGATATGGTCCTGCAGATCCGATCCCACCGCGTTGCAGTCCCGTTGCACCGTTATGCCATGTTCGCTCAGGTGATCGCCCGGACCCACGCCCGACAGCATCAGGATCTGCGGCGAATTGAACGCACCCGCGCTCATCACCACGCCGCCGCGCGCACGCACGGTGCGCTGGCGATCGCCCGCCGAATAGGTCACGCCGGTCGCGCGGTCGCCGTCGATCTCCACCTTCTGCACCGTCACGCCGATGCGAACGTCCAGATTGCGCGATTTGCGCAGCGGCTCGACATAGCCGCGCGAGGCCGACCAGCGCTCGCCATCCTTCTGCGTAACCTGATAGAGGCCGAAGCCTTCCTGCTTCGCTCCGTTGAAGTCGCGATTATGCGGCAGCTGGAGCTGGGTCGCGGCCTCGACGAAGGCGTGGCTGCCGGGATTGACCGCGCTCTGGTCGCTGACCCAAAGCGGGCCGGACGCGCCGTGATAGGCGTCATCGCCGCGCACGTTGTGTTCGGCGCGTTTGAAATAGGGGAGCACGTCATCATAGCTCCACCCGTCGCATCCCAAGGCTGCCCAATTGTCGTAATCGTAGCGATTGCCGCGGATATAGATCATCGCATTGATCGCCGACGATCCGCCAAGGCCCCTGCCGCGCGGCTGATATCCCTGCCGCCCGTTGAGGCCTTTTTGCGGCACCGTTTCGTAGCGGTAATTGATCTTCGGTCCGGTGAAGGCGAGCATGGCGGGGGTCTTCACCCCGAACGTGTCGTTGCGCCCGCCCGCTTCCAGCAGGCACACGCTGTATCCCGCTTCGGCCAGTCTGCCTGCGACCGCGCATCCCCCACTGCCGCCGCCCACCACGATGACGTCGAATTCGTCCATGCTCACTCTCCCTTGGATCGGGAGGTTAGGTAGGCTTTCGCGTCTCCGCAATCGCGTTTTCGACTGCAACCTTGTTCGCGGCCTCGGATCGCGCGATCCAGTCGGCGCGGATCTGATCGGACGTCGCGCGACTGCCGTCATGGCTCCAGCCGGGTTCGCGCAGCAGATAGGACAATTTGTGCCGCCAGGGTGCGCGCCGTACGTCTTCGGCGATCCCGACCCATTCGTGGAACACCGCCCAGACCAGATTGAAGCTGCCGAGCTGTTTGACGATGCCGTAACGGATGCGCTCCTCGTCGTTCTCCGGTTCGAATGTGCCGAACAGCCTGTCCCAGAGGATGAAGACGCCCGCGTAATTGCGGTCGAGATAGCGCGGATTGGTGGCGTGGTGGACGCGGTGATGGCTGGGGGTGTTCATCACCGATTCGAACCAGCGCGGCATTTTATCGATCGCTTCGGTATGGATCCAGAATTGGTAGATAAGATTGAAGCCCGCGCAGATCGCGATCATGCCGGGGTGAAATCCCATCAGCACCAGCGGCAGCTTGAAGGCGAAGCCCAGCGTCAGGAAACCGGTCCAGCTCTGGCGCAGCGCGGTCGAGAGATTAAAGTGCTGGCTGGAGTGATGATTGACGTGGCTGGCCCAGAACCAGCGCACCCGATGGCCGAAGCGGTGGACCCAGTAATAGGCCAGATCGTCTAGCACGAAGCAGAGCGCGAAGGCCCACCAGCTCCAGGGGATGTCGAATGCGCGAAACTGCCAAGCCCACAGGAACAGGGCGAGGAAAAGGCCGCCGGTCAGCAGCCCGGCCACCGTGCTGCCCAGCCCGAAGGCGAGGCTGGTGAGCGTGTCGCGCGGCTCGTAAGCCTCGCGCCGCTTACGCCACGCCCAAACCATCTCGACGAGAACCAGAGCGACGAAGCCGGGAACGGCCAATTCGGTGGGCGAGAAATCCGGCATGGTCGCGCGGTCATAGGCGCGCGATGCCGTCTCTCCAAGTTTCGGGATCGGCGATCGCGAGCCGCACCGCGCCGTAGCGCCGCTCGCCACAGTCCACGATCAGGGCTCCCTCCTCGATCCGGGCACTCGCCCTTGTGTCCAGCAGGCGCGCGGCAAAGTGGGTGCCGTGCTGGCGAATCAAAAGAAGGCGATCGTCGGCATCGCGCAGCAGGGCGGCGCGGCCTTCGCGATCGCGGGCCATAGAGACGGGCTCGAATCCGTCCAGCGCCTCATGGGCGGCCTCGCGCGCTGCTTCGTCGCTATCCAGCCTGCGCTGCGGGCCCAGTTTGAGCGACCAGGCCAAGCCTGCGAGCAAAAGGATCGCGATAAGCGATCCGGCAAACCGCAGCAGGTCGGGCGGAAGTCCCACCGCTTGCGAAATCAGGAGCGGGCGCGGGCGGCGAGCTGCTCCATCGCGGGACGGACCGGCGAGACGTCATAGCCCGCCTTAGCCGCTTCGCCCGCCACCTCGTCGAGGTCGCGACCTCTATGGGCCTGAACGAGCGCCCAGAGCAGGGTCGAGCGGGTACCGGTCCGGCAGAAACCGAGTACCGGCCCGTCTGCCGTGTCGAGCACGCTGGCCAGCGCTTCGACATCTTCCAGGCCGAACCCGTTCGGCCCGATCGGGATCGCAGTATAGGAAAGGCCCGCTTGATCCGCCGCTGCGCGGATCGCGTCGCCCGGCGGCTGGTCCGGCACCTCGCCATCCGGGCGGTTGTTGACCACAGCCACCACGCCCGCCTGTTTCGCCCGCGCGATATCCGCAGGTTCTATCTGCCCGGCTGCGAGGAAGCCTGCGGCGATCGGTTTGAAGTCGCTCATGCGGAAATCTCCTGTGCGGCCCGCTGCTTCTGACGGCGGTTGCGTTGGACGATGTTGAGAATCTCGACTCCGACCGAAAAGCCCATGGCCGCGTAGATATAGCCCTTGGGCACATGGAAGCCGAACCCGTCGGCAATCAGCACCACGCCGATCATGACGAGGAAGGCCAGCGCCAGCATCACCAGCGTCGGGTTCTTCTCGATGAAATTCGCCAGCGGATCGGCGGCGATCATCATGATGCCGACGGTGATGACTACGGCGGCGACCATGATCGGGATATCGTCGGTCATGCCCACGGCGGTCAGGATCGAATCGACCGAGAAGACGAGATCGATGGCGACGATCTGCGCGATCACCGTGCCGAAGCTTGCCTTGACCGCATCGCCCATCGTGGGGGATTTGCCCGGTGTCTTGTCGAGTAGATCGCCCGAGTCGTCTTCTGGCTCCATCGAGTGATGGATTTCCTTGGTCGCCTTCCACAACAGGAACAGCCCGCCGACGAGCAGGATCAGATCGCGCCCGGAAAACGCGGTGTCGAAACTCGGCTCTCCATATTCGTTCGGCGCGCCTCTGATGCCGAGATCGAACAGGGGCGTCTGCAAGGTCACCAGCCAGCCGATCAGCATCAGCATTCCGATTCGCATGATGAGAGCCAGCGAAAGCCCGATCCGCCGTGCGCGCTGCTGCTGATGTTCGGGCAGCTTGTTCGACAGGATCGCGATGAAGATGAGATTGTCGATCCCCAGCACGACTTCGAGTGCGATGAGCGTGAGCAGGGCAAGCCAGGCGGCGGGATCGGAAAGAAGCGCGATAATGTCCATAGCGCGCGAATGCCCGGCTTCGCCGCACAACGCAATCGTCATGCAGCATGAAGGAAAGGCGACAATAGAGACTGCGAAGGATGGCCAAAATGTCATAATGATGCGCCAATGTGTTCATCGGCGCTAAATCGTTCGCGTATCGTTCGAATTGTCGCTATGGGGGAATCGATAATGGGGCGGATTTGCCTTTTCGGGCATGGCCGCTGCGCGCCGGTTCGCATTCGCGGCCCTCGATCCGGCGCATTCACGACGGGGCGGCGCGACAAGGTATATGTTGAGTTATGGGTTACGATAAAGGCCGTCGACGGGGACGGGACAAGCGCGACGGCATCGGAGAAGATTACGATCCCTTCGGCGGACCTCCGGGCGGCGGCTTCGGCGGTGACGACCGGGGCGGCTACGGCGGCGGTGGCGGCGGCTATCGCGGCGGCGGCGGTGGCGGCTATCGCGGTGGCGGCGGCGGCTTCGGCGGTGACGACCGGGGCGGCGGTGGCGGCTTCGGCGGCGGCGGCGGTGGTGGTTTCCGTGGCGGTGGTGGCGGCGGTGGTAACCGCATGCCCGCACAGGTCGTCGGCACCGGCAAGGGCACCGTAAAGTTCTTCAACGCACAGAAGGGTTTCGGCTTCATCCAGCAGGATGGCGGGGGCGAAGATATCTTCGTCCACATCAGCGCCGTCGAACGCGCCGGCCTCGAAGGTCTGGGCGAAGGGCAGGAGCTCGAATTCAACCTGGTCGATCGCGGCGGCAAGGTGTCCGCCCAGGATCTCCAGATCGTGGGCGACGTGGTGCCCGCCGGCAATGCCGGTGGCCCGCCCAAGCGCGATCTGACGGGTGAAAAGGCAACCGGTACCGTCAAGTTCTTCAACGCGATGAAGGGCTTCGGCTTCCTCACGCGGGATGACGGCCAGCCCGATGCGTTCGTTCACATCAGCGCCGTCGAGCGCTCCGGCCTTGCCGGGATCAACGAAGGCGAACGCTACACGTTCGATCTCGAAGTGGACCGACGCGGCAAGTACTCGGCGGTCAACTTGGTCCCCGCTTCCGACTGAGGAGCGAGCCGGGACGGTCCCGCGCCCCCGTTTGACCGGGCAGGCGCGAGACCATAGAACGCCGAGCAAACGAGAATGGCGGTTCCTCTCGGGGGCCGCCATTTCTCGTTCGGGATGCTACCGAGCCATGAGAATTTCCGGAGATGCAAATGTCGATTTCGCCGCTGATGCCTGTCTATCCCCGTTGCGGTGTACGCCCGGTCCGGGGTGATAACTGCCATCTGATCGACGAGGATGGCACGCGCTATCTCGATTTCGCCAGCGGAATCGCGGTCAATCTGCTCGGCCATTCGCACCCTGCGCTGATCGGTGCGATCCAGCGCCAAGCGGAAACGTTGATGCATGTCTCGAACCTCTATGGCAGTCCACAGGGCGAGAAGCTGGCCCAGACGCTCGTCGACAACACCTTTGCCGATACGGTCTTCTTCACCAATTCGGGCGCCGAGGCGGTTGAAACCGCGATCAAGACCGCGCGCGCCTATCATCAGCATGAAGATGGCGATTCGAACCGCACGGAGCTGATCACCTTCACCAATGCGTTTCACGGCCGCACGATGGCGACCATCAGCGCGTCCAATCAGGAAAAGATGCACAAGGGCTTCCAGCCTCTGCTGCCCGGTTTCGTCTATTGCGAGTTCGACGATCTCGAAGCGGCGAAGGCGCTGATCGGGCCGAAGACGGCTGGCTTCCTAGTCGAACCGATCCAGGGCGAAGGCGGCATCCGCCCGGCGAGCCGCGAATTCATGACCGGCCTGCGCGCCCTGTGCGACGAGCATGATTTGATGCTCGTGCTGGACGAAGTGCAATGCGGAGTCGCGCGCACCGGCAAGCTCTACGCGCACGAAGCCTACGGTATCGAGCCCGACGTGATGGCCAGCGCCAAGGGCATCGGCGGCGGCTTCCCGCTCGGTGCCTGCCTCGCCACCGAAAAGGCGGCCCGGGGCATGACCTTCGGAACGCACGGATCGACCTATGGCGGCAATCCGCTGGGCATGGCGGCGGGCCAGGCAGTGATGGACACCGTCGCGAACGAGGCGTTCCTGTCCGAGGTGACCGCCAAGGGCGAGCGGCTGCGCTCGCGCATCGAGCAGTTCATCGGCAATTACCCAGATCTGTTCGATTGCGTGCGCGGCATGGGCCTGATGCTCGGCATCCGCATGAAGGTGGAGAGCCGCCCCTTCTTCGTCCATCTGCGTGACAACCACCAACTGCTGACGGTGGCGGCGGGCGATCAGACGCTGCGCGTCCTGCCGCCGCTCGTGGCTGACGAAGCCGAGTTCGACGAATTTCTCGACAGGCTGTCGTCCGGCGCGGCCAGCTACGATCCGGACGCTGCGGGATGACGAAGGAGCAGCCTCTCGATCTCGCGCCGACCGTGCGCAATTTCCTCGACCTGTCCGATGCGGGCGGCAATGCGGTCGCGGCCATGATCGGCGACGCGATCGATCGGAAGGCTGCACGCGCCGGATGGCCCAAGGGCAAGGCTGACGCCGATGCTCCGCTGGCCGGCCATGTGCTGGGGATGATCTTCGAAAAAGCATCGACGCGCACGCGGGTGAGTTTCGACATCGGAATGCGCCAATTGGGCGGTTCGGCCCTGATCCTCGATTCCGGTACCAGCCAGTTGGGGCGAGGAGAGAGCATCGCCCACACCGCGCGCGTGCTCAGCCGCATGGTGGATGCGATCATGATCCGCACGGACGATCACGCCAAGGCCGAGGAGCTGGCGCATCATGCGCATGTTCCCGTCATCAACGGCCTCACCGATCGATCGCACCCCTGCCAGATCGTCGCCGATCTGCTGACGCTGGTGGAGCATGGCAAGGCTCTGCCCGGTCTCGAACTCGCCTGGTTCGGGGACGGCAACAATGTGCTGCATTCGGTTCTCGAAGCGGCGGGATTGATGAAGTTCAACGTACGGGTCGCGACGCCCCCCGGTTACGAGCCGGATGGCGAGTT
This sequence comes from Erythrobacter sp. HI0063, assembly GCF_001635685.1. Taxonomy (GTDB): domain Bacteria; phylum Pseudomonadota; class Alphaproteobacteria; order Sphingomonadales; family Sphingomonadaceae; genus Qipengyuania. The sequence goes on along the minus strand of NZ_LWFF01000261.1, from coordinate 1,677 downwards.
CGTGGAAATGGCCCGTAATGGTGGGGCATCGGTTACGCTGACTCAGGATGCCGAGGCGGCAGCGCGCGGGGCGGATGTCCTCTTGACCGACACCTGGGTTTCGATGGGTCAGGCCGAGACGCACGACAAGCTTAAGGCGATGGAGCCGTTTCGCGTCGATGCCCGGCTGATGGAAGCGGCCAAGTCCGACGCGCTTTTCCTTCACTGCCTGCCTGCCCATGTCGGAGACGAAGTGAGCGAAGAGGTGTTCGAAGGCCCGCAATCGGTGGTGTTCGACGAGGCGGAAAACCGCATCCACGCGCAGAAATCAATCCTGCGCTGGTGCTTCGGCCAGCTTTGAGCGCGGTTCTCGTGGCGGTCTTCTCAGCGGGCTGATCGGTTCCCATATGGCCGGAATGACGGAAAAGAAGACCGCCCCGCAATTGCCTGCTGAAAACCCGCTACCCGAAATCTTTGCCGGGCAAGTGCTCGGCTTCATGATCCCTTCGCAGCATGCGCGCGGTCGCGCCGTGCGGCTCGATGCGGTGCTGGACGAAGTCCTTTCGGCGCATGACTATCCGCCGCCGATCACGCACCTTCTGGCCGAGGCACTGGTGCTGATCGCACTGGTCGGATCGCTGCTGAAGGACGAGGGCGCGCAGGTCACCATGCAGGCGCAGACACAAGCCGGGCCGGTGAGCCTGCTCGTGTGCGATTACAAGGATGGCGCCTTGCGCGGCTATGTCGATTTCGACGCAGATCGCCTCGTCGAACTGGGTGCGAATCCTTCGCTTTTCGCCCTGTTCGGAGCCGGATATCTGGCGCTCACCTTCGATCTGCCGGGCGAACAGGGGCGCTATCAGGGGATCGTTCCGCTCGAAGGCGATAGTCTGGCCGAAGCGTGCCAAAGCTATTTCGTCCAGTCCGAACAAGTGCCCACTCTGATCCGCGTGGCGATAGCTTCGGGATCGGATGGTTGCCGGGCCGCAGGCCTGCTGGTTCAGCACCTTCCGGACGGCGAGGAAGGGCGGGAGCGTCTGCACGTCCGCCTCGACCATCCCGAATGGGAGCACGTCGCAGTGATGGCGGGATCGATCCGGCACGAGGAATTGCTCGACACCGGTCTGTCGATGGACGCGATCGTCTGGCGGTTGTTCCACGAAGAGGATGAGGTGCGCGTCACGCGCGGTCCGCATCTCGTTCGCGGATGCCGCTGCACCAGCGACCATTACGAGAAGGTGCTGGCGCGCTTCTCCGAAAAGGATCGTGAGGAAATGCGCAACGAAGACGGGATCATTCTCGTCGATTGCGCATTCTGTTCGCGGAGCTTCCCGATCGCCGCCTGAAACGCTGGTCGACCCGCGAAGCCTTTTCATAGACCGAGAGGACAAACGGCACGATTTCACCTACAAGAGTAGGGTGGTCGCAGCTTGGAGAATGGCTATGGCCAAAACTGTTCGGAAATTGGGCGCCCTTGCGTCGATCGTCGTCGGCGTTTCGGCGAGCGTGATTGCATTCGCTCCGGCGACTGCGCAATCCTCGCTTCAGATGCTGTCGAAGCTTACACCGGGTCAGTGGGAAATTCGTGGCCGCAATGGCGGCTCGGCTCGCTCGATCTGCGTGCGCGACGGTAGCGAGCTGATCCAGATCCGCCATCGCGGCGCCGCCTGCAACCGNCCCGGTGTAAGCTTCGACAGC
>NZ_LWFF01000260.1 GCF_001635685.1 Erythrobacter sp. HI0063 | reverse complement strand
GGACTTGATAGCCGCTTCGGAATAGGCGCGGGCCGACTGGGCGTAGCGTTCTTCCTCGCGGTGTTCGGCGCCGAAATATTTGACCGTCTCGTAATTCAGCAGCGAATCCACCGCGCGCGACAGGGCTGTGCCGTCGAGATCGTTCATCTCGCGCCGCAGATGCGTACGCCATTCGGTGATGCGCTGTGTGACGACGATATAGGCGACCACTGTCAGCGCCGTTGCCGCCACG
>NZ_LWFF01000259.1 GCF_001635685.1 Erythrobacter sp. HI0063 | reverse complement strand
GCAGCAGCAATTGACGATGTTCGTCGAACGCTATCCCAACCATTCGCGTATCAGCTATGGCCGCAACCTACTCGGCCGGGCTTATCTCGACGATGGCAAGGCCAAGGAAGCCGCCCCGTGGTTCCTGCGCAATTACCAGGCCGACAAGGCTGCGGCCCGCGCCGGGGACAGCCTGCTATACCTTGCGGAAACGATGATCGCGCTCGACGATGA
>NZ_LWFF01000258.1 GCF_001635685.1 Erythrobacter sp. HI0063 | reverse complement strand
GGGGCGCGCCATACGAGGGGGTGGCGTGCTTTCGTCCCCCTATCGGTCGGGCCATGCAGTGCCTACATAGGTTGCATGACTCCAGCCACCGATCCGCATGCCCTGCTCTATCGCCAGATCGATCCCGACGGGGCGTTGCGCCTTACCGCCGCTCTCCTCGCTCCGTGCGACGATGGCGAGCTCTATCTTCAATTCTCGGCCTCCGAG
>NZ_LWFF01000257.1 GCF_001635685.1 Erythrobacter sp. HI0063 | reverse complement strand
AGGGGCTTACGCTCGTTCAGCTGGCCGATTATGCCGCGATGCGACTGCTGGCACCGAGTGAGATACGTGCCGAGTGGCAAGGCGATCGCCCCGAATCCATTTTAAAGCTTTTCTCCACAAAAGCGGACGAAGTCGAACTATCGATGACTGTCTTCGACGAGTCCTATCTAGCTGCGCTATACAACTTACCGCTCAACGCCAGCCC
>NZ_LWFF01000256.1 GCF_001635685.1 Erythrobacter sp. HI0063 | reverse complement strand
TATTTGGAGCCACGTATAAGATCAGCGATGCGGTCAAGCCGCGCCGCCGCGTTATCAGCGTTCTCCGGAGCCAGCCGAGGATGGAAGCCGAGATAGACGATGCAAAAAGCAAGCGCCTGCAGGATTGGCGCGTAATCGTCGTCAAACGGACAGTTGAGGAAAACCGACTTCTCGAAGGGTGGAGGCAAACTTAGCCCTTCGGCGGATGTGGATCGTTTCCGTAGGAATTACGTTCCCTGATCCGGCCATCA
>NZ_LWFF01000255.1 GCF_001635685.1 Erythrobacter sp. HI0063 | reverse complement strand
GGCAGAAACCGCGCAGGATGCGAGCAGCACCAAGCCGATCAAGACCTGGTCGCGGCGCAGCACGATCCTCCCGCAATTCGTCGGCCTGACGTTCAACGTCTACAATGGCCACAAGTTCATCCCGGTCTCCGTTTCGGAAGAGATGGTCGGCCACAAGCTCGGTGAATTCGCGCCCACGCGCACCTTCCCGGGTCACGCCGCCGACAAGAAGGGCAAGCGCTGATGAGCAAGCAGAAGGCACCCCGCCGCGTCGGCGAGAACGAGGCTCTGGCCGTCGGTACCACGATCCGTGGTTCGGCGCAGAAGCTGAACCTCGTCGCCGGTCTGATCCGCGGCAAGAAGGCCGAAGAGGCCCTGAACATCCTCGCTTTCTCCAAGAAGGCGATGGCTCGCGATGCCAGCAAGGTGCTCGCTTCGGCGATCGCCAATGCGGAAAACAATCACGATCTGGATGTCGATGCCCTGGTCGTTGCGGAAGCTTCGGTCGGCAAGTCGATCACCATGAAGCGTTTCCACACGCGCGGCCGTGGCAAGTCCACCCGCATCCTGAAGCCGTTCAGCCGGCTTCGGATCGTGGTTCGCGAGCAGGAAGAGGCGTAAGATGGGTCACAAGAGCAATCCGATCGGTCTGCGACTGCAGATCAACCGCACCTGGGACAGCCGCTGGTACGCCGAAGGGCGTGACTATGCCAAGCTGCTCAGCGAGGACATCGAGATCCGCAAGCACATCGTGAGCTCGCTGCCGCAGGCCGCGATCTCCAAGGTGGTGATCGAGCGTCCGGCAAAGCTGTGCCGCATCTCGATCTACGCTGCGCGTCCCGGCGTCATCATCGGCAAGAAGGGCGCGGACATCGAAAAGCTGCGCACCAAGCTTGCGTCGATGACCGAAAGCGAAGTGAAGCTCAACATCGTCGAAATCCGCAAGCCGGAAGTCGATGCCAAGCTCGTCGCTCAGGGCATCGCCGATCAGCTGATCCGCCGCGTGGCGTTCCGCCGGGCGATGAAGCGTGCGATCCAGTCCGCCATGCGCCTGGGTGCCGAAGGCATCAAGATCGTGTGCGGCGGCCGTCTCGGCGGCGCCGAAATCGCGCGTGTCGAACAGTATCGCGAAGGTCGCGTGCCGCTCCACACGCTGCGGGCCAACATCGACTATGCCGAAGCCGAGGCGCTTACCGCCTATGGCATCATCGGCATCAAGGTGTGGGTCTTCAAGGGCGAGATCCTCGGCCACGATCCGACTGCGCATGACCGTCTGATGATGGAATCGCAGACCTCGGGCGTGCGCCCCGCGCGCTGATTGCAGGACATAGGAAAGAACCATGCTGCAACCGAAGAAAACCAAGTACCGCAAGGCGTTCAAGGGCCGTATTCACGGTAACGCCAAGGGCGGCACCGTGCTGAATTTTGGGTCGTACGGCCTGAAGGCGCTGGAGCCCGAGCGGATCACCGCGCGTCAGATCGAAGCGGCTCGCCGCGCGATCACGCGTCACATCAAGCGTCAGGGTCGTCTCTGGATCCGCGTCTTCCCGGACGTGCCGGTTTCGAAGAAGCCCGCCGAAGTCCGTCAGGGTAAGGGCAAGGGGTCGATCGAATAC
>NZ_LWFF01000254.1 GCF_001635685.1 Erythrobacter sp. HI0063 | reverse complement strand
CCGGCGCTTTCCACTGGTTCAGTGGCGCGATGCGATGGATGATACGCTTGTCCTCGTTCGCCGCCAACATTGGCGGCGAATTTGTCCATTTTGTCATGATTGTTCTCCTCGTGCGTACACGGGGACGGTCGGAAGAAGTTCTTTTCCATCTCCGTCTCATCCCCGGGTGCCCGTCACCCGAAGAGTTTTTTGCTGAACCGGCCACCTGCTGCGGCTTTTCCGCCT
>NZ_LWFF01000253.1 GCF_001635685.1 Erythrobacter sp. HI0063 | reverse complement strand
GGGCACGACATCAATTACATCGCGCTTGCGGGCGCACTGGCACATTTCGGGCGCGAGGGTGAGAAGCCGACGCCGCCAATCAATATGGTCGGCGATTTCGGCGGCGGCGGGATGATGCTCGCCTTCGGGATGGTCAGCGCTCTGCTGAATGTCGCGCGCGGCGGGAAGGGACAGGTGATCGACGCCGCGATGACCGACGGGACGGCAGTGCTGATGGGCATGA
>NZ_LWFF01000252.1 GCF_001635685.1 Erythrobacter sp. HI0063 | reverse complement strand
TCATCAGCAGCACCAGCAGCAGCTTGGCGTGGAACCACCCTTGCGAAAACGCGCCGATCGTCCCGGCCAGCGCGAAACCGAGCACCCAGACCACAATCAGGCTCGGCGTCAGGATGATATGACGCAATTTGCCGATCCGGTCCTTCCACACCGCGGTTTCGGGCGCATCCGCATCGTAGGGATACAGATACAGCATCTGGCGCGGAAGGATGAACAGGCCCGCCATCCAGAACACCATGAAAATGATATGGCCGGCCTTGAGCCAGAGATAGGTCATGGAAAACACATCCTGC
>NZ_LWFF01000251.1 GCF_001635685.1 Erythrobacter sp. HI0063 | reverse complement strand
AGGCAGATTGAGGATAGCGGGCTGTTGGCCCAGACATGATCGCGCCAACCCTTAAAGAAGCGGCTCATTCGACGGAATGCCGGGCCGTGGCGATCAACTCGGTTTTCAACCCAGTCGTGCAGCTGTTTGGGATCCGATTGAACCCATTCTCCGCTGCGCTGGGCCAGCATCACGCGGTCGCTCGGAATCGCAGGAACGCTGTCAAAAGTTAGGTTGCGCGCGCTGAAGGCGGCTTCCTCAATGGCTGCCTTCAT
>NZ_LWFF01000250.1 GCF_001635685.1 Erythrobacter sp. HI0063 | reverse complement strand
GCTCGATCTCGAACCTCAGGACATTCCGCTGACGATCGTGTTCGAGGACGATCAGCTTGTCGTGGTCGACAAGCCTGCGGGCATGGTGGTGCACCCGGCGGCGGGCAATCGCGACGGGACGCTGGTGAACGCGCTGCTCCATCATTGCCGGGGGCGTCTGTCGGGCATCAACGGCGTGGAGCGGCCCGGCATCGTGCACCGGATCGACAAGGACACGTCGGGCCTGCTGGTGGTCGCCAAGACCGATGCCGCGCATGAAGGCCTCGCGCGCCAGTTCGCCGATCATTCGATCCATCGCCGCTATCTGGCGGTATGCGCGGGCCATCCCAACCCAGCGGAAGGCACGATCGATGCCCGCCTCGGCCGTTCGGACCGGGACCGGAAGAAAATGGCCGTGCTCGCAAAGGATTCCTCACGCGGGAAACATGCCGTTACGCATTACAGGCTCGTCCAGCGACTCGCCCATGCCGCGCTGATCGAATGCCGGCTGGAAACGGGGCGCACTCATCAGGTGCGCGTTCACTGCGCATCAATAGGTCATCCGCTATTGGGAGACCCTGTTTATGGACGGACGCCCAAGCCCCTTCGCGAGCTTCTCGCCAGGCTCGATTTCACCCGTCAGGCGCTCCATGCGGCGGAGCTCGGTTTCGTTCACCCGACCACGGGCGAAACGGTGGAATTCCGCGCCGAACTGCCACCCGACATGCGGGAACTTATCGACGAAACCGCTCGTTGAAATCGATGAAGGGCGCTTCACTCGCGCCGGTCCACAGACTATATATTGAACCAGCGGCCCACCGCACCGGATGCCCATCAGGGGTCCGATCGAAGAGGCTGGCTAGAGAAAGGTCAGGGTACCATGAGCAAGTCAAAATCCTTGAGCGTCCCCGCGCTCGGCGGCGAGAAGAGCCTCAATCGCTATCTCGCCGAAATCAAGAAATTCCCCATCCTCACCGCCGAGCAGGAATACATGCTCGCCAAGCGGTACGAGGAGCATGAGGACAGCGAAGCCGCGGCCCAGCTGGTCACCTCCCACCTGCGCCTCGTGGCGAAGATCGCCATGGGCTATCGCGGCTATGGTCTGCCGGTCAGCGATCTGATCTCGGAAGGCAATGTCGGCCTGATGCAGGGCGTCAAGAAGTTCGAGGCCGATCGCGGCTTCCGCCTTGCGACCTATGCGATGTGGTGGATCAAGGCTTCGATTCAAGAGTTTATCCTGCGCAGCTGGAGCCTCGTGAAGATGGGCACCACCGCCGCGCAGAAGAAACTGTTCTTCAACCTGCGCCGGATGAAGAAGCAGCTCGAAGCGTATGAAGACAGCGATCTGCATCCCGACGACGTGACCAAGATCGCTACCGATCTCGGCGTGCCCGAGCAGGAAGTGATCAACATGAACCGCCGCATGATGATGGGGGGCGACGGATCGCTTAATGTCAGCATGCGCAATGGCGAGGAAGGCTCGGGCGAATGGCTCGACTGGCTGACCGACGATCGCCCCTTGCAGGACGAAACCGTAGCCGACGCCGAAGAGGCCGAAGTGCGGCACGACATGCTGCTGGAAGCGATGGGCAGCCTCAACGACCGCGAAAAGCACATCCTGACCGAGCGGCGCCTGACGGAGAACCCGCAGACGCTGGAGGAGTTGAGCCAGGTCTACGACGTTAGCCGCGAACGCATCCGCCAGATCGAAGTGCGCGCCTTCGAAAAGCTTCAGAAGTCGATGAAGACGATCGCGGGCGACCGGCTGCTTCCGGGCATGGCCTGACTTCCAGCTTCGATCAGATAAAAGGGCCGCGCCTCTGCGATGGAGGCGCGGCCCTTTTCGTTTGCGCTGGAGCGAAAGCCGCTCGAATTAATCGGCCCTACCGCTTCGCCAGCATGTCCAGATTCTCTTTCACCGTGCCATCCCTCTCGGCAAACCGGAAACCCTTGACGCGCTCGACCAGAATTTCCTCCGGCGTGGGATTTTGCGCGAACAGGGCCAGCGTCTCCTCGATGAATTCGTCGAGCGGCATGTAACCCTCTCGGGTCGACTGGCCGGGGGTAAGTTCGGTCTGGACACCCGGCGGGACCAGTTCGATCACCTCGACCTGCCCCTCCATCAGCTTGCGCAGTGACAGCGTGTAGGAATGGATAGCCGCCTTGGTGGCCGAATAGGTCGCCGCCTTGGGCATGGGGACATAGGCCAGGCCGGATGTCACGTTGATCAGCACCGCATCGTCCTGAGCCTTCAGATGATCGATCAGCGCATCGGTCAGCCGAATCGGCCCGAGGACATTGATCGCGATCACCTTTTCGGCATCGGACAGATCGCGCGCGCCGGTGATGTCCTCATAGGGCATGATGCCCGCATTGTTCATCACGATGTTGAGATCAGGAAAGCGCTCGACGATTTCTTTCGCGAACTGTTCGACAGCCGCCGCATCCGCCACATCGAGCGGCATCGCATGAAGGTTCTCGCGCCCCTTCGCCGTCTCCTCAAGTTCGTCCGCGCTGCGGGCTGCCACGATCACGGTGTTGCCGGCATCGTGCCAGGCACGCGCATATTCGCGTCCGAAGCCGCTGCTGCCGCCGGTGATGAGGATGGTGTTGCCGGAGTTCTTCATAAAAAGGAGCTTTCTTTGCCGTGTGCCACCATAACGGTGCGCGCGCCGATCGGTTGCACCGAGGCGGCGCCGCGCCTAATCCCTGCCCGATGAGATGGTTCGCGACCTTGCTGGTGAAACTGATCCTCGGCTTCGTTGCGCTGAGCCTGCTGCTGGTCGTCGTCTTCAGATTCGTGCCCGTTCCCGTCACCGCGACGATGCTGATGGACGAGAACGGCATCACCAAGGATTGGGAGCCGCTGTCCGACATCGACCGCAATCTGGTGCGCGCGGCGATCGCGGCGGAGGACGGAAAGTTCTGCTCGCATAACGGCTTCGATCAGGAAGCGATCGAGAATGCGATCCGCAGCAATCGTGAAGGCGGGCGCATTCGCGGTGGCTCCACGATCAGCCAGCAGACCGCGAAGAACGTGTTTCTGTGGCAGGGCGGCGGTTATTTCAGGAAAGGCCTGGAAGCCTGGTTCACTTTCCTGATCGAGAATATCTGGGGCAAGCGCCGGATCATGGAAGTGTATCTCAATGTCGCGGAGACGGGAATCGGCACGTACGGCGCGGAAGCCGGGGCGGAGCGCTATTTCGACAAGTCCGCCGCCAGCCTGACGCCGATCGAAGCGGCGCGCATGGCCGCCGCGCTGCCGCTACCCAAGGAACGTTCGGTCGTGAACCCCGGAGGCTGGCTGCGCCGCCACGGCAATACGATCTCCGCCCGCATCGGCGTGGTGGGGCGTGACGGGCTGGACGCCTGCGTCTACGAATAGGCGATGGGGTCGCATCACGGACATTCGCACGGGTCTGACCATGCTCACGGACACGATCATGCGCACGGGCACTCTCATGCTCCAAAGGATTTCGGCCGCGCGTTCCTGATTGGAATCGTGCTCAACACCGGCTTCGTGATCATCGAGGCGGTGTATGGCTGGCTATCCGGCTCCATGGCGCTGATCGCCGATGCGGGCCATAATCTGTCCGACGTGCTCGCTCTGCTGCTCGCCTGGGGCGCCAGCGCGGCGGCCAAGCGCCCGCCGACCCAGCGCTTTACCTACGGTTTCAAATCCTCGACCATCCTCGCCGCGCTCGCCAATGCGGGGCTGCTGCTGATCGCGATTGGCGCGATACTGTTCGAAACATTGCGCCGCGTAGCCGAGCCTGCACCGGTGCAGGGCGAGACGATGGCGATCGTGGCGGGCATCGGAATCCTGGTGAATGCAGGCACCGCCGCGCTGTTCCTCAAAGGGCAGGACGACATCAACATCCGCGGTGCCTTCCTCCACATGGCGGCGGACGCTCTGGTGAGCCTGGGCGTCGTGATCGCAGGGCTGGCCATCCTGTGGACGGGCGAACGCTGGATCGATCCTGCCGTCAGCATCGCGATCGTGCTGGTGATCGCCTGGGGCACGTGGGGGCTGCTGAAGGACAGCGTGGCGATGAGCCTGCTCGCCGTGCCCAAGACCGTGTCAGAGAGCGAGGTTCGCGCCTATCTTTCAGGACTACCGGGCGTCGAGGCGGTCCATGACCTGCATATCTGGCCGATGAGCACGACCGAAACCGCCCTCACCGCGCATCTGGTGATGCCGGAAGGCCATCCCGGCGACACTTTCCTGCGCGAAGTCGCGGAGGAGTTGGAGCATCATCACCGGATCGGCCATACGACGATCCAGATCGAAATTCGCAGAATCTGCCAAGCGGACGGCTGCCGTGACGACTAATATCGTGCGCTTTTTCCTGCTCTCCATTGCATCCATCGTTGTTGCCGCATGCGCGGGATCCCCCTCGAATCTCGTGGGCTCCCAATCTGTCGGCGAGTGGCGCGAAGTGCCAATGACTGCGGTCCAGGAACAGGTCCTCAACGACACCTGTTTTGCGCATAACGAAACAAGGCCAGCGAGCGGATGCCAAGCGCTCATCGTCGCGATCGCACAGGCCCGCCGAAACGCCGAAGCCTATGCCGCCCTGCCCAACCTTACGGTCGAGCAATTGGCCGACGGCGACGACAAGGTCGCACAATACGAACTGGGCAAGCGATTGGTAGCAGGCGAGGTCATTGAAAGAGATATCACTCGAGCACGGGACTATCTCTCGCGTGCTGCGCGGTCTGGAAGGACGCGACGCAATTTCTATACCCCCGGCGGAGTAGGCGCATCATCGAGCGTCACCACGGTTTCCGTAGGTACCGGTATCGAAGGCTTGGTGGAGGCGAAAAAATTGCTGGACCGTCTGATATCTGGCGAAGCCGAATGAACCTCAGACTCAAGGCAGATGCCGTGCGAGCCGTTCTTTCAGCAAACGGACAAGCGCGTCATCCATGAACCGGTAGCGATCCGGGATGCCGAGATTAACGATCGACTTGTTCCCAAGCTGCTCGGCCAAGCGTGATCGCAGAGCACGTCTGTGCCGCGCCTCCATGGTAAAGATGCGATCCGCCAACGCTACTGTCTCCCCATCCAGCGGAACATCCGCGTCGGATGCAGTTCCGGCCGAAAGGACGTCGATGTCCTCTCGGCCGGAATAAATCTGTTCGGCTGTTGGACTTCGCCAGCGGTTTTTACCGCAGACGAAGAGAATGCGCGTCCGACTCAGGCCGCCTCTTCCTTGTCCTTCTTGCCGCCATGGACCTGGATCGGTTCCTTGCGGCCTTCGACCACGTCCTTGTCGACCACGATCTCGCTCACCCCGTCCATGTCGGGCAGGTCGAACATCGTGTCGAGCAGGATGCCTTCCACGATCGAGCGCAGGCCGCGTGCGCCGGTCTTGCGGGCGATGGCGCGGTCGGCGATGGCCTTCAGCGCGTCTTCCTGGAAGGTCAGTTCGACATCTTCGAGCTCGAACATCTTGGCGTACTGCTTGACCAGCGCGTTGCGCGGTTCGGTCAGGATGGTCACCAGCGCGTCAACGTCGAGGTCGCGCAAGGTGGCGATCACCGGCAGACGACCGACGAATTCAGGGATCAGGCCGAACTTGAGCAGATCTTCCGGCTCGCTCTTTTCGAGCAATTCGCCCACGCGGCGCTTGTCCGGATCGGCGACATGCGCGCCAAAGCCGATGGAACGCTTCTGCAACCGGTCTGCAATGATCTTTTCGAGACCTGCAAACGCGCCGCCGCAGATGAACAGAATGTTCGTCGTATCGACCTGGAGGAATTCCTGCTGCGGATGCTTGCGACCGCCCTGCGGCGGAACGGAGGCGGTAGTGCCTTCCATCAGCTTCAGGAGCGCCTGCTGCACGCCTTCGCCCGACACGTCGCGCGTGATCGAGGGGTTTTCGGCCTTGCGCGTGATCTTGTCGATCTCGTCGATATAGACGATGCCGTGCTGCGCCTTTTCGACGTTGTAGTCCGACGCCTGAAGCAGCTTCAGAATGATGTTCTCGACATCCTCGCCGACATAGCCCGCTTCGGTCAACGTGGTGGCGTCTGCCATGGTGAAGGGCACGTCGAAAGTGCGCGCCAGCGTCTGCGCCAGCAGCGTCTTGCCGCAGCCGGTCGGGCCGACGAGCAGGATGTTCGACTTCGCGAGTTCGACGTCGCCCGCCTTGCCCGCATGCTTGAGCCGCTTATAGTGGTTGTGAACCGCGACGGAGAGCACGCGCTTGGCGCGGTCCTGCCCGATCACGTAATCGTTCAGCGTCTCGAAGATTTCCGAAGGCGTGGGGATATCCCCTTCCTTCTTGCCGGCGATTCCCGCCTTGGTCTCTTCACGGATGATGTCGTTGCACAGCTCGACGCATTCGTCGCAGATGAACACCGTCGGCCCGGCGATGAGCTTCCTCACCTCGTGCTGGGACTTGCCGCAAAAGCTGCAATACAATGTCGATTTGCTATCGGTTCCGGTCAACTCGGTCATATCCTGTCTTCGCCCCGCAATGCCCTCCGGCGAATGGCCGGTTGTAAGCTTCAGCGGGGCAGGGTCAACATCGTAGCGGTTGCAACGCCCCGACCAAGAGGCGGGCCGTGCTTTCGCCACGAAGATCCTGCCATGGTTCGCCCTTGTAACGCGAACCGGCTGTCCAAACGGTTAATCGCCGATCGCATCCGTACCTATCGGGCGTCAGCCCGTTTGTCCGTCCGGATGCGACAGGGTTTGAAAGATCACTCCGGCGCGCCGCCCGAGCCTTCGCCCTCGCCGCCCTCGTTTTCGGGCCGGGTCTCGAAGACCTTGTCGACGATGCCGAATTCCATCGCTTCTTCCGCTTCGAGGAAGGTGTCGCGATCCATCGCCTTCTCGATCTCGGTCAGGCTCTTGCCGGTATATTTGACGTAGAGATCGTTCATCCGCTTGCGGATGCGCAGAATCTCACGCGCCTGGATTTCGATGTCGCTGGCCATGCCACGCGCGCCGCCCGAAGGCTGGTGGACCATGATGCGCGCATTCGGCAGCGCGATGCGCATACCCGGCTCGCCCGCAGCCAGCAGGAAGCTGCCCATCGACGCGGCCTGCCCCATGCACACGGTCGAAACGCGCGGCTTGATGTACTGCATCGTGTCGTGGATCGCCATGCCCGCCGTCACCACGCCGCCGGGCGAGTTGATGTACATGCTGATGGGCTTGGAGGGATTTTCGCTTTCGAGGAACAGCAGCTGCGCGGTGATGAGCGAAGCCATCCCGTCTTCCACCTGACCCGTCACGAACACGATGCGTTCGCGCAGCAGGCGGCTGAAAATGTCGAAGCTGCGCTCGCCCCGGCTGGTCTGTTCGACCACCACGGGCACCAGCGCGCCGGTGAGCGGGTCGCGCGTGAACTGGCCCTGCGTGCCGTGGGTTTCGCCGAGTGCTGCGCTGAGATCGATCATAGTGATGAAGTGTCCTTGCCGTCCGTGTCGCCCCGCTATGTCGCGATCATGGGTGCGTTTTCAAGAGCATTTACCCTAACCGGGCGCGCCATTCGGAGTTCGTCGATCCGTGACGGCGTGATCGCGCCGTTCATCGGACCCAAATTGCACCCGGTCGATGGCGGATATCGGGCCCCGAGCGCCCGATTACACGTGTGGGCAACACGGGAGGAACAATCATCGCCAGTCATCGCCTCAATGGACCCGCGCGTTGGAGCGCCGCCATGCTGCTGGCCGGGACGGCAAGCGCCGCGTTCGCGCAGGAGAAACCGCCAGCGGCGCCCAAGGGGGATGGCGCGCCGAGCGTGAATGTCGCCGATGGCACCGGCCAGGGGCGCGGCACCGTGTACGAGCCCGCCTATTTCGCGCAATTCGCCCCGCGCAACGCGCTCGACATGGTGGCGCGCATTCCCGGATTCGTCATCACGGAGGAACGCGGTTCGGCGCGCGGGCTCGGCCAGGCGAGCCAGAACGTGCTGATCAATGGCGAACGGCTATCGAGCAAATCCGACAGCGCGCGCGATCAATTGCAGCGCATACCGGCAAGCGACGTGGTGCGGATCGAAATCGTCGACGGGACCGTGCTCGATATTCCCGGCCTCACCGGGCAGGTCGCCAATGTCGTCATCCAGCGCGCCGGCAGTTCGGGCCAGTTCCGCTACACCACGGGCTTTCGCGCCCATAATACGAAAGCGCAGCTCTATGGCGGCGAAATCTCGCTGACGGGCAGCAGCGGTGCGCTCGATTACACAGTGGCGCTAAGCAACGGCAATCAGCGTTTCGGGGCGGACGGCGATATCCTCATCACCGACGGGCGCGGGCAATTGATCGAAACGCAGGCGACGAAATTTTCCGGCGGCTTCGACAATCCGCAGCTCTCCACGCGATTCACCTATAAATTTTCGAACAGCTTGCTCGCCAATCTCAATCTCAAATATGGCGAGGATTTCTTTTTCGAGGAGACGCCCGAACTGGCGGTCCCCCTCGATGGCCCTCGCCGCAGCCGCCTGGCCGAAGCGCGCGAGCGCGGGCCGGAATACGAAATCGGCGGCGATATCGAATTTCCGCTCGGGCCGGGCAAGATGAAGCTGATCGCCCTCGAACGGTTCGAACGCGACGAATTTCAAAGCAGCGTGATCGACAGCTTCGACGATGGCTCGCTGCCGCGCGGCAGCCGCTTCACCCAGACCAATGGGATCGGCGAGCGGATCGGACGCTTCGAATATGGCTGGCGCATGTTCGCCGCCGACTGGCAGCTGGCTGGCGAGGCCGCGTTCAACCGGCTTGACCGCGCATCGGGCCTGTTCCGTCTCTCGCCCGAAGGAGAGTTCGTAATCGTCCCGTTCCCGGCAGGGACCGGCGGCGTGACCGAGGATCGATACGAAGCGATCCTGTCCGTCAGCAAGCAGGTTACGCGGACGATCGCCTTGCAGGCAACGGCGGGCGGCGAATATTCGCGCATCGAACAGACCGGCGTGGCCGCCAATTCGCGCACGTTCCAGCGGCCCAAGGGCTCGCTCTCGCTCGCCTGGACGCCGGGCGGCAAGTTCGACGCTTCGGTAAAGGTAACGCGCAAGGTCGGACAATTGTCGTTCGGCGATTTTCTCGCCAGCGTGGCGCTCGACGACGACAATCAGAATGCGGGCAACAACGCCCTGCGCCCGGTGCAGAGCTGGGATCTCGATATTGAAGCCAATCGCCGCTTCGGTCCTTGGGGTTCGCTGAAGCTCGAATATTCCTACCGCGATTTCGAGGATTTCATCGATTTCTTCCCGCTCGACAATGGGGGCGAGGCACGGGGAAATATCGGCGATGCGCAATCGACCCGCATGAGTGTGACCGGGACGCTGAAACTCGATCCTATCGGCGCGAGGGGCGTGCGCTTCGATGTGAACGCTTCGAAGGCTTGGCTGAGCGTGACCGACCCCTTCACCGGATTGGACCGGCCGTTCTCCAACAACACGATCGACTATGTCGAGGCGAATGTCCGCCACGACGTCGCGGGATCGGACTGGGCCTATGGCGCGGGATTGTTCAGCAACGACAATGCGCCCTATTCGCGCCGCTTCGAGATCGGCCGCGGCGGTGAAGGCCCGACCTTCGTTGACGTGTTCGTGGAGAACAAGGACGTGTTCGGCCTGACGCTCAACGCCTCGGTGTCGAACGTTCTGGGCGCGACGCAGAATTTCGAGCGCACCGTGTTCGCCGCGCCGCGCCCAACCGAGGAGATCCTGTTCCGCGAGACATCGCGCCGCCGGATCGGTCCGATCTTCCGCCTGACCGTCAGCGGTAACTTCTGATTTAGGCTTTGCCGCAGGGGCGTGGCGATGGCAGTGCTGGCGGATGACCATACGCATTCTGCCCCTTCTCGCTCTCGCCTCGTCGCTTACCGCATGTGCCACCGGGGCGCAGGAGACGTCACGTCCGACCGTTCGGATCGACGTTCCACGCATGGAGCTTCCTTCCGGCGCCGAACCCCTCGGCCCCGACAGCGGCATTCGCGAGGGACAGGCAGTCGGCCAGGCAGCAAAGACGCTGAAATATGACGACGGTCCGAACGGTCTCAACGCCGTCATCGCGCTTGCGCCAGATATAACTGCGCAGGTCCGGGCAGCACGGCGCCTCCCGCTCGGCGGACGCACGGTGCTGGTGAAGGACAATATCGAAACCCGCGAATTGCCGACCACCGCCGGATCGCTCGCTCTCGCCAACAATCGCACGGAGCGCGACGCACCGATGATCGCCAATCTGCGGCGCGCGGGCGGCGTGGTGATGGGCAAGACCAATCTCAGCGAATGGGCCAATATCCGCGACAGCAATTCGACCAGCGGGTGGAGCGCGCTGGGCGGCCTCGTCCGCAATCCTTATGCGATCGACCGCAACAGCTGCGGCTCCTCCTCAGGCAGCGGGGCGGCGGTGGCGGCGGGCTTCGCCTGGGCCGCAATCGGGACGGAGACCAATGGTTCGATCACCTGTCCCGCCTCGATCAACGGCGTGGTCGGCTTCAAGCCCAGCGTGGGCGTGGTCAGCCGCACGCATGTCGTGCCGATTTCCAGCACGCAGGACACCGCCGGGCCGATGGCGCGCAGCGTCATGGACGCCGCCATGCTCCTGACCGCGATCGCGGGCGCAGACCCGGCGGATGCCGTGACGACTACGGTACCGAACCGCCCCGCCGATTACGGCGCGGGACTGGCCGAGTCTTCGCTGGAGGGCGTGCGCATCGGCGTGATGCGCGGCCAGGTCGGCGACCGGCAGGATCTGAAAGACGCGTTCGACGCCGCGCTCGCCGATATGGAGCGCGCGGGCGCCATTCTGGTCGATATCGAGTTCGAGCCGAATACCGAGATGTATCGCGACAGTTTTCAGGTGCTGATGTTCGAACTGCGCGAGGAGATGGGGAAATACCTCTCCTCCCTTCCCGGTGAAGACATGCCGCGCAGCCTGGCCGACCTGATCGCCTTCAACGAGGCCAATGCCGAAACGGAGATGCGCTGGTTCGGGCAGGATCTGTTTATCCAGGCGGAAGGCACCACCGACCGCAAGGCTTACGAAGCAGCGCGAAAGAACGCGATCCATCTCGCTGGAGAGCGCACGATAGATTTGCTGCTGGCCGAAAACGACGTCAGCTTCCTCGTCGCGCCGACGCGCGGGCCCGCCTGGGTCAGCGATCTGATCAATGGCGACAATTTCAACGGCTCGATCGGCTTCGGTGCGCCTGCCGCGATCGCGGGCTATCCCCACCTCACCGTGCCCATGGGCGCGATAGAGGGTCTTCCGGTCGGCCTGTCGATCATCGGCGCGAAGTGGGACGACCATGCCGTGCTGAAGGCCGGTGCCGCCTATGAGCGTGCACGCAGCGCCGTTCTGCCGCAGCCGCGCTTCGAGCGCTGGCAACCCGCCCTGCGCCCGTCCGCGCCCGCGACCGCGAACTGAGCGGGTTCCGGCATGGAATTTGATCCTCGTATCTTCCTGTTCGCGATCTTCGGCCTCGGGCTGATGCTCGCGGTGAGCCTGGAAAAACACTTATCGCGGTTCTGGCTGTCGCTGCCGATCATCTATGTAGCGGCGGGCTTTGCCATCTTCTCGCTTCCCATCGGCCTGCCGCATTTCAATCCGGCGCGCGACGGGTTCGATGCGCTGACGCTCGAATACATCACCGAATTCATCGTCATCGCCAGCCTCGCGGCGGCCGGAGTGGCGATCGATCGTCCGGTCAGCTGGAAGAACTGGCGGCAGATCTGGCCGCTCCTCGTCATCGCCATGCCGCTGACGGTGGGCGCGGTGGCCCTGCTCGGCTGGTGGGCGCTCGGCCTGGCGCCTGCCAGCGCGATACTTCTGGGAGCGGCGATGGCGCCTACCGATCCGGTGCTCGCCCGCAGCGTCCAGGTCGGCCCTCCCGGCGAATCGAAGCGCCACGATGTGCGCTTCAGCCTGACGGTCGAAGCGGGCCTGAATGACGGGCTGGCCTTCCCCTTTACCTATCTCGCGATCGCCGCTGTCGGCATGACCTCGCTAGGCTGGTGGACGGCGGAATGGGCGGCCTTCGACCTGGTCTTTCGCATCGTCATGGGCTGTCTGGTCGGATGGGGCATCGGCCGGGCGGGCGCATGGTACGTGTTCGAGCGCGAGGCAGATGCGCCGATCGACGATGTCGAAAGCGAACGCCCCCGCTATTCCACCAGCGAAGGGCTGGTGGTGCTCGGCACTCTGCTGCTCGCCTATGGCTGCGCCGAATTGGTCGAAGGGTACGGCTTCTTGGCCGTCTTCGTCGCCGCCGTAACCGCGCGCCAGCGCGAGAATGCCAGCCGCTATCACAAGATAAGCCATCACTTCATCGATCAGATCGAACAGATCGTGCTCGTCGCCGTGCTGTTCGGCTTCGGTGCTATGCTGGCGAGCGGCGTGCTGAACGGGCTTACCTGGGCGAGTGCGGCGGTCGGCCTTGCGCTCGTCTTCGTGATCCGTCCGATTTCCGGCCTGATCGCCGAATCCCTGTGCGGCCTGCCCCTGCCCGGAAAGCTCGCGATCGCCTTTCTGGGCGTGCGCGGCATGGGATCGATCTACTACCTCGCCTACGGCCAGAACAACGCGGCCTTCGGCCAGCTCGACATTTTGTGGGCGACCGCCAGTTTCGCGATCCTGCTATCGATCATGGTCCACGGTGTCTTTGCGGGGCCGGTGATCGGTTTTGTCGAGCGGCGCAACGCCCATATCCATGTCGGCGAAGAAGACAGCATGGCCTCGCTAGTCCCGCCCGATCACGAGGATCGCGAAGAATTGCGGCAGGAACTCGAGGAAGCCGAAGCCGATCAGATGCGCGACGAGGATGCGGACCGGCTCGACTGCGACAGACCGGTCGATGTTGAGCGGCACTACAAGCCGGAGTGATCGGGCCGCGCCGAAACGCTTCGGCACGCTCGCGACGATATTGTAGGTAAGGGGATTGGCGGAGGTAAGGCCCGCGACCTGACCTGATCGGCTCTGGCGGCGATTTCAGAGGAAGAAACACCGGCGAGGCACACGACCTCTTCCGTTTCATTGCGAGCCCAAAGGGCACCGCCGGTCGAAGCGGGCAAGGACGCTTGCGCCCCTGCCCGCCCGATCGATTACTTCTTCGCAGCGGCCTTCTTGGCCGGAGCCTTCTTGGCCGCAGGCTTCTTGGCTTCGGCCTTGCCGTCGTCCTTCTTGGCGGCAGCCTTTTTCGCCGGAGCCTTCTTGGCAGGTGCCTTGTCGTCCGCGCCTTCATCCTTGGCGGCGGCTTTCTTGGCGGGAGCCTTCTTCTTCGCCGGAACCTTCTTGTCCGCGTCCTTGGCGTCGCCCGTGCCAGCGTCCTTGGCGGCAGCCTTCTTTTTCGGAGCGGCCTTCATCTTGGCCGGAGCCTTCGCCTTCGCGGTTTCCTCGCCCTCATCCGCTTCGATCGCGGCTTCGAGCTCTTCGCGCGTCACTTCGCGGTCGGTGACGTCGGCCTTGTCGAACAGGAAGTCGACGACCTTGTCCTCGTAGAGCGGGGCGCGCAGCTGGGCGGCGGCCATCGGCTCCTGCTGGATATACTGCATGAACCGTTCGCGATCTTCGGCGCGATATTGCTGGGCGGCCTGCTGGATCAGCATGTGCATTTCCTGGCCGGTCACTTCGACGCCGTTGGCCTGGCCGATTTCGGAAAGGAGCAGGCCCAGACGCACGCGGCGCTCGGCGATGCGGCGATAATCGTCGCGCTCATCTTCCACTTCCTTCATTGCCGCTTCGGGATCTTCGGCCTGAGCGGCTTCCTGCTGCAGCTGGGCCCAGATCTGTTCGAACTCGGCATCGACCATGGTCTGCGGCACGGGGAAATCGTGGCCCGCGGCAAGCTGGTCGAGCAGCTGGCGCTTCATCTGGGTGCGCGTCAGGCCGTTGGTTTCCTGCTCGATC
Organism: Erythrobacter sp. HI0063; assembly: GCF_001635685.1. Lineage (GTDB taxonomy): Bacteria > Pseudomonadota > Alphaproteobacteria > Sphingomonadales > Sphingomonadaceae > Qipengyuania. The sequence goes on along the minus strand of NZ_LWFF01000250.1, from coordinate 6,298 downwards.
TGGGCGCGCAGCAATTCCTTCAGCTTGTCCAGCCCGTCGAGGCCGAAATTCTTCGCGAAATCGTCGTCGATCTCGGTGTCGGTTTCGACCTTCACCTGCTGGACCGTGATGTCGAATTCGGCATCCTTGCCGGCGAGATGCGCGGCCTGGTAATCTTCGGGGAAGGTGACGGTGATGGTCTTCTCATCGCCCGTCTTCACGCCCGTCAGCTGCTCTTCGAAGCCGGGGATGAACTGGCCCGAACCGAGCACGAGCGGCGTGTTCTGGGCGGCGCCGCCTTCGAATTCTTCGCCATCGACGCGGCCGACGAAATCGATGATCAGCTGGTCGCCATCGGCGGCCTTCTTGCTCTTCGCCGCGTCCTTGTAGCTCTTATTGTTGCCGGCGAGCTGCTGCAGCATCTCGTCGACCTGCTCGTCAGCCACGGGCACCGTCAGGCGTTCCAGCTTCAGGCCATCGACATCGGGCGCATCGACCTTGGGCAGCACTTCCAGTTCGACCGACAGCTCGGCATCCTTGCCCTGATCGTAGCCTTCGTTGAGCTCGATCTTGGGCTGCATCGCCGGGCGCAGTTCCTTTTCGCGCATCAGCTCGTCGACCGATTCGCGGATCATGTCGTTGATGGCCTGCGCGTGCATCTGCTCGCCGTGCATCTTGCGCACCAGATTCGCCGGGACCTTGCCGGGGCGAAAGCCGGGCATGCGGATCTGCGGGGCGATCTTCTTGATCTCGCCCCCGATACGCGCATCGATGTCCTTGGCGGGGATCGTCAGCGTGTAGGCGCGCTTGAGGCCTTCATTGGTCGTCTCGGTAATCTGCATGGGAACGGATACTCTCGAATCTTGTCTATCGGGCTGCGCGAGGGACGGCCGGTTGGCGGCGGCTGGTGCGGGCGAAGGGACTCGAACCCCCACATCTTTCGATACTGGTACCTAAAACCAGCGCGTCTACCAATTCCGCCACGCCCGCAATCCGCCCGCAATACGAACGAAGCCGCGCGCCAGCAGCCGCCAGCGCGCGTATAGCCGCGTGCCTCTAATCCGCTTCGCCGAAAAGGGCAAGCGCGGCGGTGAAGCGCCCATGACGGAAGGAACGGGTCAGACCCGTCGTCGGTTGATGATAGTGAAAGGATTGTCTCCGATGACCGACACGCCCGATCCCGATTACGAAACCCCGCGCACGCCCCCTGCGACTCCGCCAACGATCGATCCCAATGTGAAGCCCAAGACCGCCGCCGAAATGAAGGACGAGGGCGAAACCGAAGGCGAGGTACTCGGCCATCGCAGCGATCCCGACGAGATCGATACCGAGCTGTCCGATAAACTCGTGGAGAGCGACAAGCGCGACGGGATCGGAGAGCCGACGATCAACCTGCCGCCCGATTGATCCTTTTCCCCTTAACGCGAAGGAGCCTCGATCATGGCCACGCAACCCGATCCCAATCCCGACACCATCAATCCCGGCGCGCCGAACGAAGTCCCGGGTGAAAGCCCGCCTTCCGAAACCCCCTTCGACGAGCCGGACGAGATCGAGCCGGTCCAGCCCGATTACGACGAGCCCGATCGCACCCCGCTGGAAACCCCGCCGCCGCCGGACTGACTGCCTCGCTCCGGCCCTCGTGCAAGGTGGGGCCGCAAATGATCTTGCCGCCCGCGCCCCCGCGAATTAGGGGCGCGGCATGACCGACAAAACCGAAAACATGGCCGCCGATACCACTGGCGCCGACACCACTGCCGCCGACACCACTGCCGCCGCGAAGACTCCCGACGCGAGCGACGTTCCGCCCGATCGCCTGTCGGTCAATCCGCGCAACGAGCACTTCGATCAGGAAGTTCTGCAACGCGGCGTGGGCATCCGTTTCAAGGGCAATCAGCGCCGCGACATCGAGGAATATTCGATTTCCGAAGGCTGGGTGCGCGTGCAGGCCGGCAAGACCATGGATCGCAAGGGCAATCCCCTCACCATCAAGCTGAACGGCCCTGTCGAAGCTTGGTACGAAGACCTCGGCGAGGACGCGCCGGTCGCCAAGGCCTGATACTCAGTCCAGATTGCCGAATGCGGCGAGGAACCGGCGCGAGCTTTCGAGCCGCGTCGGTCCGGGCGCAATGGCGGGGCTTTGCGCCACCCGTGTCGGATTTGCCGCCGGGGCAGAGCGATCGCGGCTCGGATAGATGAAGCCTTCGACCGGCCATTCGGTCGTACCCAGCGCGCCCAGCGGGTGATACCACACGCGCACCGCGCTCCAGTCGTTGGCGGGCGAGACGTCCACCGCCATCACGTCCCGCTCGATCTGGCCGCGTCGCCCGTCGATCGGCGACCAGTTCGCATGGTCTAGCAGTACTGTCCGACTGTCCACCACGCGGCTGACCGCCGCGACATGACCCAGTTCCATCGAGCCGTGCGGGCGAAAGGTCATCACCGCGCCTTTCTTGGGGACGGTACCGGTGGCGTATCGGCCCTGCGCCTGATCCCACCATGTGCGGGCATCGCCGTATATCTCGATGCCCGAGACCTGCCGCGCATAGGGCACGCATTGGAGATAGGGCGTCAGTTCCGCCCGAGCGCCGATAGCGGGAGACACCGTGCGCGCTTCGAAACCTGGCGCATCGCGCGCGGCGAGCGGCGGAGCGAAGGCGGTGGAACCGGCCAGGAGCGCAATGGCGAGCGAACGGTGAGAAGGCTTGTACATGCCCACCGTAATGGCGGCAAAAATTTGCCGCTATCCTTGTAGGGCTGGTTAATAGAAATTCAGCATATTCCGCGACCCGCCTGCCCCCGAGCTTGCCAAAGGTGGCGGCAGGGGCCACCTGCGCAGGCGCAACGAAAGCCGCTTTTCATGAAACCCACCGTCATCATCATCGGACGTCCCAATGTGGGCAAGTCCACTCTTTTCAACCGACTGATCGGCAAGAAGCTGGCGCTGGTGGACGATCAGCCCGGCGTCACGCGCGACCGGCGGATGGGCGATGCGGAGATCGCGGGCCTGCAGTTCACCGTGGTCGACACTGCGGGGTGGGAGGACGAAGACGCGGACACGCTTCCCGGCCGCATGCGTGCCCAGACCGAAGTCAGCATCGAAGGCGCCGATGCGGCGCTGTTCGTGATCGACGCGCGTGCGGGCCTGACCCCGCTCGACGAGGAAATCGGGCGCTGGCTGCGGCAGCAGAGCGTGCCGGTGGTGCTCGTCGCCAACAAGGCCGAAGGGCGCGCGGGCGAAGCGGGTGTATTCGAAAGCTATGGGCTGGGCCTCGGCGAACCCGTGCCGCTCTCCGCCGAGCATGGCGAAGGCGTCGCGGACCTGTTCGGCGCGCTATGGCCCGTGATCGGCGAAAAGGCCGAAGCTAAAGACGAGGATGCGGTCGAACCGATCGACTTTGACGAAGACGAAGATGAAGAGCGCCCGCGCGGCCCTCTGAAGCTCGCCATCGTCGGGCGTCCCAATGCCGGCAAGTCCACGCTGATCAACCGCCTGCTCGGTGAAAACCGCCTCCTCACCGGCCCGGAAGCCGGGATCACACGCGATTCGATTGCGGTCGATTGGGAGTGGCTCAATCCCCGCACGGGCGACAGGCAGGAAATTCGCCTGATCGACACTGCCGGAATGCGCAAGAAAGCGCGCGTGACCGATAAGCTCGAGCGATTGTCCGTCGCCGACGCGCGCCGTGCGGTCGATTTCGCCGAAGTCGTCGTCCTGCTGCTCGATGCGACCAAGGGGCTGGAGCATCAGGATCTCAAGATCGCCGACATGGTCCTGCAGGAAGGCCGCGCGTTGATGATCGCCATCAACAAATGGGATGTCGCCGAAAATGCGAGCTCCCTGTTCAATGGCATCAAGGGCGCGCTGGAAGATGGGCTGGCACAGGTGCGCGGCCTTCCGGTGCTCGCGGTCAGCGCGAAGACCGGCAAGGGCCTCGACACCATGCTCAACGCCGCCTTCGAGCTGCGCGAGACCTGGTCGAAACGCGTATCCACCGCCGCCCTCAATCGCTGGTTCGACGATGCGATGGAGGCCAATCCCCCGCCCGCGCCCGGCGGCAAGCGGATCAAGCTGCGCTACATCACGCAGGCCGGAACGCGCCCGCCGCGTTTCGTGGTGTTCGGCACGCGATTGGACATGCTGCCCAAGAGCTACGAGCGCTATCTGGTCAACGGCATCCGCGCCAAGCTGGGCTTCGATGCGGTGCCGGTGCGCGTCGTCCTCAAAAGCGCGAAGAACCCCTACGCATCGTCATGATCGCAGACCTGCTGAGTTCCGCCGTTCCGGTGGCGTCCGACATCCTCGAACGCACGGCGAGCACGCCGCGCGTGCAACAGATCGTTTCCCTGAGCCTGGCGCCCGCCTTCCTTCTGGCCGCGATCGGCGCGATCATGAACGTGCTGGTCAGCCGCATGATCTGGATCGCCAACCGGATCGAACGGATCGACGACCGGATCGAGGACGGCCGGACCGATCCGCAGGACGAAGAGCGCATCTGGCTGGAGAAGCGGCGCGCGCTGGCGCAGGTCGCGGTGATGTTCGGCACCGGTGCGGCGGCGGTTATCAGCCTGGTGATCGCGCTGCTCTTCATCAGCGCCTGGATCGAAGCGCAGATCGGCACGCTGATCGCAGCCTGCTGGATCCTGACCATGATCCTGTTGATCATCGGCCTGATCTATTTCTTCCGCGAGACACGGCTGGCAGCGGTCGGCGTCAAATCGCCGCATCGCCTGCAGAACCGCTTCTGGAAGCGTACGAAGCGCAAGCACGGCGGCAGCTGAGCGCGGCGATCGCACGACAAGCTCATTTCGCGTTCGGACGTTACGGAATTGCGGGCAGACGAGCCAATCCCACATACTCCGTTCAGGCCGCCATTCCCATCTATTGATCGGAAAGCGCGTAGGAGAGTGACGTGGGAAGAGTGCAGATCGTGATCCGGTCCTTCGATGAGGACGACGAGGGAAAGGACATGCCCGACACCGAACTCGACAGCGCAAGCGTGGAGGCGGCGTTGCTGGTGTCAGACATCAATCTCACGCGCGGAAGCGCCGAACTGTTTGCCGATGGGAAACGGATCGCGCGCCTGGTCAAGCGCGGCACAGGCCACGCGCCTTTCTGGGAACTCGCCTGAGGGGTGGCGACGCTCATACAAACGCCGCGCGCCGTTTCACTCAATTGCCGTTGCCGTCTCCACCGCCAAGGCCCCACGCGCCGCCTTCATTGCCCTCTTCCCCGGCAGCCGCGCTCTGGAGCTGGATGTAATTCTGCTCGCCCATGCGCACGATCATGTCGAACTGCTTTTCGAGGAAGTCGACATGCTCTTCCTCGTTGCGCAGGATCTTTTCGAACAGCTGGCCGGACGTGAAATCCTTGACCTGCTGGCAGTAATCGGCGGCTTCGCGCAGTAGCGGAATCGCCTCCATTTCGAGCGCGAGATCGGCTTCGAGCACTTCCTTGACCGATTCGCCCACCTTCAGCTTGTGCAGCGCCTGGAAGTTGGGAAGCCCGTCCAGAAACAGGATGCGGTCCGCCAGCCAGTCGGCGTGTTCCATCTCTTCGATGGACTCCTTGCGCTCGTAAGCGGCGAGTTTGAACACGCCCCAATTGTCCAGCACGCGATAATGCAGCCAGTATTGGTTGATCGCGGTCAGCTCGTTGGTGAGCGCCTTGTTGAGATAGTCGATGACCTTTTCGTCGCCCTTCACCGGGGGTCTCCTGAAAGAGGGAAATTACCGGGGCGGTATGCTCAACAAGGTCGGCTCTGGCAAGGCGGAATGCCGGAAAAATGGCGGAAATCCGCCATTGCGACCGCTTTTCAGTAGCGGAAAATCAGGCGGCGACGTGTTCGGGGACGAAGGCCATTTCGCGCTCTTCCTCCACGATCTCGTCCGCTTCGCACAGGCAGGCCCCGCAATTGGGGGTCTTGCCCAGCGCGGCGTAACACGCCTCCGCATCGCCCGGACAATGGCGTGCCACGCGGCGCAGGTCGCTTTCGCGGATGGCGTTGCAGATGCAGACGTACACGCTCGCTGATCTCCCTTTGCGATCGATTCGCATTCACAGGAGTAGTGCGAGTTATTCTCAATAGCAAGGGCTGTGGGGAGAACTTACCGTCTTAAAGGAAACCGGCGCCCATAGGTCAGGCATCGCCACAGCCATTCGAGCGGGCCGTAGCGATACCGATCCAGCCACGGCTTCGACCAGAGCAGCATGAGCGCCCAGGCCAGCACCACGACGCCGTAGAGCCCCCCACGCGTCAATTCGCCGAACAGCCCCCCCGCCCAGCCATGGAAGACCAGCATCATCACCACGGACGTGCCG
>NZ_LWFF01000249.1 GCF_001635685.1 Erythrobacter sp. HI0063 | reverse complement strand
AGCGCGGCATCGCCGATCCACGGCATCGCTTCGCCCTTGGGTGCATGGCGCAGCAGCATGGTGAAGGCGAGCGGAGCGATATCCGCCGGACGCTCGCGAAGGGCAGGCATGCTGACGGGAAAGACGTTGAGGCGATAGAAAAGGTCGGCACGGAAGCGGCCCTGCTCGACTTCGTGGGGAAGATCGCGGTTGGCGCAGGCGATAATGCGTACGTCCACCTTCACCGGGCGGGT
>NZ_LWFF01000248.1 GCF_001635685.1 Erythrobacter sp. HI0063 | reverse complement strand
GCCCCTTGCCTGCATCAAGCTGACGATGGAAACGGCGCTCGAAACGGGCCTTCCGACCAATCGGCTCATCTTCGAATTCACCGAAAACGAGCGGTTGGACACCGACCATGTGCGCAGCATCGTCAGGGCTTATCAGGCGCTTGGATTCACGACCGCCATTGACGATTTCGGTTCGGGCCATGCGGGCCTCGGCCTCTTGGCCAATTTGCAGACCGACGCAATCAAGCTCGATATGGATTTGATCCGGAATCTCGACACGTCCCTTGCGCGGCGCCAGATCGTCA
>NZ_LWFF01000247.1 GCF_001635685.1 Erythrobacter sp. HI0063 | reverse complement strand
AGCAGCGATCGGACCGCCGCAATCGTGCGCGATCATGCGGAGCGGGGCGTCCGGCTGGTCGAATACGAACAAGGCGGCAAGGCGCGCAGCTGGAACCGCTTCGTTCTCGGCGAGGCGCCCGAGGCCGATATGTACGTCTTCGTCGATGGCGATGCAGTTTTGGCGCCCGGATCGGTCGTAGCGCTCGGCCAATGCCTGACGCGCAATCCCGAAGCCAACGCCGCCGCCGCACTGCCGCTCA
>NZ_LWFF01000246.1 GCF_001635685.1 Erythrobacter sp. HI0063 | reverse complement strand
TCAGGTGGAGCGAAGGGCCACCGAGGCCGCCATAGCGACGCGCGCGAAGGAACAATCGATGCTGATCGAAAGCATTGACGGAATCGTTCCGCTACGACTTTCCAACAAGGAACAAGGACGGTTCTCTCGCTGGCAAAACAAACTCAGCGAAAGCCTCAACGCCGGGGTTTCGGAAGAGCGGGTGCGAATATGGCAGGAAACGTCGAACACCCTGATCGTTCAGCTCGAAACCATTATCGTAGTAGCTCTGGCTGTTGGCC
>NZ_LWFF01000245.1 GCF_001635685.1 Erythrobacter sp. HI0063 | reverse complement strand
AGCCGTGCCGTCAATCGGCCCCTGCGCTTCGATGGCGCTCGGTGCCGGCATCGGCAAGCCCACGACGGCCTTCGCCTTAGCCTTCGTTGGTGAGGGTGCTGAGGCCGCGGTCACGAACTCGCTGCTCAAAAGCGCCGTGCGCTTAGCGCCGACGAAATCGGCGAACACGCCAATGATCGACTTGGCCTCGACCGAAAGCCCAACTAGGCCATCCCGCGATCGGGCGTGGGCGCGACCCTCTAATTCGCGGGCGACCGGGT
>NZ_LWFF01000244.1 GCF_001635685.1 Erythrobacter sp. HI0063 | reverse complement strand
CCTGGTCCACAGTCTGGAGCACGATCTGGCCGCCTTCGTCGTGGACGGCCTTCGTCACCTGCTTCCAGCCTTCGGTCTGCTCCTCGCTCCAGATACCCGGCGCGGCGGGCCAGCCTAGGCCTTCCACGCTGATGCCGGTCGCTTCGCTGATGATGAGACCGGCGGACGCGCGCTGGCGGTAATAGGTCGCCATCATCTCGTTGGGGATCGAACCGGGCTGAGTCGAACGGCCGCGCGTGAGAGGCGCCATCCAGATGCGGTTCTTCGCTTCGAGCGCACCGAAGCGCAGGGGCTGG
>NZ_LWFF01000243.1 GCF_001635685.1 Erythrobacter sp. HI0063 | reverse complement strand
ACAAGGAATCTTGCAGATTCCTGCTAACACAGCCACGCCTGTGCAAAAGCGCAGCGCGCGCTTCGCTTCCGCCTCCGGAACCGGTCGAGGCAGGTTCCGGTGATCCGCCACTTACGCATGTCACGCTGGTGTGGCGCGGCGGCGTGCAGGAAGACTGGCTTCGGTTCGGCAAGCCCGTTGCAGAGCGCATCCTCGATCGC
>NZ_LWFF01000242.1 GCF_001635685.1 Erythrobacter sp. HI0063 | reverse complement strand
TCGGAGCGTCCGCATTCGACACTGCGATAAGGATGCGGACCCCCGCCCTCTCGATGCGCCATGAGAAGGAATCCTAATCGATGGCCGTGTTGAAACCGCTGGGCGATGCAGAGATGGACGAGCGGCAGCGTCGCATGATGGACGCGATGCTGGTGCGCGGACGCGACTACAATGTGTTTCGCACCATGCTGCACCATCCCGCTGCCATGGAGGCGTTTCTGGGATGGGGATCCTATATCCTGTCGGACCAGAACACCCTCAGCGTCGCGCTTCGCGAGCTCGCGATCCTGCGCACGGGCGCGCTGCGCCGCTGCGAATACGAATTTCTGCGTCACGCGGTGATCGCTCGCCAGCATGGTTTCACGGACGAAGTGCTGCACGCCATCGCCGTCGGCGATCGCACGCCTCTTACCGACGAGATGGCAATGGTCATGAAGGCGGTCGACGAACTGGTCGTAGAAGGACGCATCGCGCCAGACACATTCGAGCGCATCCGCTCGACCTTCGGGGATCACACCGCGATCGACATCGTCTGGACGGTCGGACAGTATTCGCAGGTCTGCATGTTTCTACTGACCGCCGGGGTCGAGCCCGATCCCGACGTCGCCGACGACCCCTTGCGCCCGCTGTTCGCGTGAGCGGACGTCTGGCGGGCAAACGGATCGCGATCCTCGGCGCGGGCCAGACCCGCGGCGATACGGAGGGCAATGGCCGCGCGATGGCTCGCATCTTTTCGCATGAGGGCGCCGACCTCCTTCTGGTCGATCGCGACGAAGCCGCCGCGCGAGCGACGGCAGACATCTGCGCCGGGCCCAATGCCGTCATGGTCGCCGATGTCGCCGAGGAAGGGGCCGCCGATCGCGTCGCCGAAGCGGCAAAGGCGCGCTGGGACGGTCTCGACGGCCTCGTCTACAATATCGGCATCGGAGGCGGCGGCGACGGCCCGGCAGGCAAGGTCAGCGACGACGCCTGGGACAGGATCATGCTGGTCAACCTCACTGCGGCGCGGCGCACGATGGGGGCGTTAATCCCCTTGCTGCGCGACAGCGGGCATGGCGCCATCGTCGCCATATCCTCGCTCGCCTCGATCGCGCCCAGTCCGATGATATCCTATTCGGTCTCCAAGGCGGGGATGAACCGACTGGTGTAAAGCGTCGCCTTCCATGAGGCCGCCCATAAGGTGCGCTGCAACGCCATCACGCCGGGACTGATCGACACGCCGATGGCGATCGAAGGGCACAGCAAGGCCAGCGGCATAGACAAGGACGCGCTGAGAAAGGGCCGCGACCGCGCCGTTCCGATGGGCCATGTGGGCCAGGCCGAGGATGTCGCCTTCGCAGCGCTATATCTGATGAGCGACGAGGCGAAGTTCGTGACCGGCGTGATCTTACCGGTCGATGGAGGCTCTTCGGTCAAGGTCGCCATTTGAGGGCGGGAGGCGCAGACCAGACGCGGATTGCCGTGCGAGCCGAGACACCTGCCCCGCCCCATCGAGAGCAAGCTCCCGAGCGGCATCTACGGTGATGGCGAGTCGCTGAAGATGTCGAAGGATATCTGCGGTCTAGCGCGCGCTCTCGCCGCAGTCGGCGTCGCCTCGCACGCAATATGATCGACGTTTCAATCGTTTAGGCGAAAACCAACACATTCCTTCACAGCAAAGGTATTTTGCTTGATCATCAAGGTTGATCGTGAGATTTTCTACGGAGGGAGACGCTGATGAGGAAATCTGTTTTCGGTCTGATTGCGATCGCCGGGTTGCTGGCAGGCCCGGCATTCTCGCAGGAGGCGACGCCTTCTTCCGCCGCGGTTGAGGTGTCTGCGTTCGAGCTTCCGTGGAGCGACTTCGCCTCGCCGGAAGCGGGGCAATGGTTCGCCGACCATGTGCTCGCACCCGGCCCGACCTTCGGACCTGACATCGCCAAGGTGCGGGAAGATTACGCGGTCGTCGATCGCTCGCGCATCGCTCGCCTCCGCGCCCTCTACGACGTGTCGATCGAGCGGACGGAGATCGGCGGCGTACCGGTCCAGATCGTCACTCCGGCGGACCGCGCGCCCGATCCGGGCCGGATCCTTATCAATTTGCATGGCGGCGGCTTCTTCTGGGGCAGCGATACGGGCGCCCTGGTCGAGGCGATACCCATCGCCGCCAGTTCCGGGATGCAGGTCGTGACGGTCGATTACCGCCTCGCGCCCGAAGCGCGCTTCCCCGCGGCGAGCGAGGATGTCGCGAGCGTCTACGCCTCCCTCCTCGAACGCTTCGATGCGAAATCTATCGGGATCTACGGGTGTTCAGCGGGATCGATGCTCACTGCCCAGTCCGTCGTCTGGTTCCAGCAACACGACCTGCCCTCCCCCGGCGCGATTGGCCTGTTCTACATGGGCGCATCCATGCCCGGTGGCGATTCCGTCTATCTCTCGCAGGTCGCGAGCGGCGGCGAACCGGGCAACAGCATCGACTGGACGGCCCACCCCTATTTCGCGGGGTCCGACTTCTCCGATCCGAAGCTCGTACCCCTGGCCTCGCCCGAAGCGATCGCTGCCTTTCCGCCCACGCTGCTCATCAGCGGGACGCGCGACGGCGGCCTCAGCTCGGTGCTCGCGACCCATGCCGCTTTGAACCGCGCAGGCGTTTTGGCGGACCTGCATGTGTGGGACGGCATGTGGCATTCCTTCATGTCCGACCCCGAACCGCAGGAGAGCCGCGAGGCGTATCGGACAGTCGGCGCCTTCTTCAGGAAAGAATTGGGATCAGATGACGCTCGGACGGGATCCGGCGCGCTGGAAACGGGAGGGAAACAATGAAGAAAGTAATATTGGCTGCAACAAGCCTTCTGGCATTGAGTGCCTCTCCGGCGCTGGCTCAGGACGCTATGGGAGACAGAAGCGCGGCTTCGGAAAACTAGGACGAAACCGGCGCGCAGAGTCCGATGATCGTGGTGGTCGGGACCGCCGGCGCAGGCACGACTCGCCAGGATGCGGCCTTCGCCGTCACTGCCCTCAGCGACGAGGAAATCGCGCGTGCCGCACCCGCGAGCACGGCCGACTTCCTCAAGCTGGTTCCGGGCGTTTCGGCGGAGACATCGGGCGGCCAGAACGGCGCCAATATCTTCGTGCGCGGCTATCCGTCGGGCGGCGATGCGGTGTTCGTGACCTTCCAGTCCTCCGGCACGCCGATCTTCCCGCCCCCGACATTGTCGTTCCTCGAAAACTCGCAATTGATCCGCATCGACAACACCGTCGCGAGAGTCGAGGCGGTTCGCGGCGGGACCGGATCGCTGTTCTCGAACGGTCAGCCGGGCCTCACCGTCAACCTCGTGTAGCGCGAAGGCGGCTCGGTCCTTGCAGGCGAATTCGAAGGCTCGATAACCGATTACGGCGAATACCGGGCGGACGCCTACCTTTCGGGTCCGCTCGGCGAGGATACAGGCTTCATGATCGGCGGCTTCTATCGGCAGGGTAGCGGCGTGCGTGATCCGCAGTTCGATGCGGAAAAGGGCGGTCAGATCACCGCGAATATCCGGCACGATTTCGGCAATGACGGGACGATCCTCCTTTATGCGCGCTATCTCGACGATCGGGGCCAGTGGCTGCTCCCTATCCCGATCATTCAGAACGGCGAAGATATTTCCGAATTTCCGGGGTTCGACGCGAATTATGGCACCCTCGCCAGCAACGATGTTCGCTTCACGACTTTGAATTCGGGCGCGCAGGTCGATCTCGCCAAGGGACGCGGTGCCGAAATCGTCAATGTCGGCGCGAATGTCGAATTCGCCCTGTCGGATTCGCTCACCATTCGCGATCGCATGAGCTTCCTCGGCGGGAACGCCTTCACCACCGGCCTCGTCCCCGCTGGCCCACCCACGACGGCTGCCAATTTCGCCGCTGCCCGCGGCGGCGCGGTATCGCGGATCGGCTCGCTGACCTTCGTCAATGGAGGAGGTGCAGTCTCACCCAACCAGCAGGTGATCCAGGCGGGCATCTGGACCGTCGAGAAGAAGATCGACAGCTTCGTGAACGATCTCGCCCTTCAGCTCAGCACGGGCGGAAACACGCTGACGGGCGGGGTTTATTACGCCGACTATTTCACGCGCGACGACTGGAATTTGGGCAACGGCCTGCTGCTGACGGCGGAAGACAATGCACGCCGCATCAATCTAACCTTTGCGGATGGCCGCGTCGCCACGCGCGACGGTTTCGTGCAGGGATCGTTCTATTTCCTCGATGCCGCCTATTCGGGCGAGGATATCGCCCTCTATCTCGTCGACGAATTGCAGATCACGCCGCAATTGCGGATCGACGGGGGCCTGCGCTGGCAGAAGCATTCGGTCGACGGCTATGTCCGCCAGCCGTTCTACAGCAATACGGACGGCAATCCGACCACCCTCTACAACAACAACGATGCCCAGCGGGGCCCAGTGCAGACGCCCATCGCCTATTCGGAAGACGCTTGGTCGTTCACCGGCGGCGCGAATTTCGACTTCACCCCGGATGTCGGCGTGTTTGCCCGGTACAGCAAGGGCAAGGCCTTCCCGCAATTCGACAATTTGCGCGAAGGGGTGACCAATATCGCCACCGTCGATACCTATGAGGGCGGGCTGAAGATCACCAAGGATTGGCTGAACCTTTACGCGACGTTGTTCCATAACGATTTCAGCGGCCTGGCGACGATCCAGATCATCAACGGAGCGCCCTCCTCCGCCGTCGGCGGGGCGAAGGCCACCGGCGTCGAGGTCGAAGGGGCGCTGGAGCCGATCGAAGGCCTCAGCCTGGCGTTCGGCGCCACCTATCTCGATGCGACCTATCAGGGCTTCTTCACGAGCAACGGCGCGATCGACAACACCGGCAACCAAGTGCAGCGCCAGCCGAATTGGCGCTGGCGCGTGACGCCGAGCTACGAGGTGGACATCGGCGGGCTGAGGCCGTCCGTCTACGCCACGCTCTATTATACCGGCGATCGCTTTTCGGACCCAGAGAACAACCAGTTGCTCCCGTCCTATTACCAGCTCGATGCCGGTGCCTCCGTCGATATCAGCGACCGGGTCCGGCTTCAGGTGACCGGCACGAACCTCACCAACGAGATCGGCCTCACCGAAGGCAATCCGCGGATCATCGGATCGCAGGGGACGGGACCGATACTTGCATGACCGATCCTCGGCCGCTCCTTTACCTTCGGAGCCTCGATCTCGTTCTAAAATTATTGGCCGCCCGGACGGGCCACTTCAGGGCCGGGGCGTGCGCGCTCCGGCTCTTTTCTGCGCGCGAAATTCCTTTTTGAGATTGTCCGTCGAGGCGGTGGACGCCGCGCAATAATGTTCGAGAAACCGCACCACGGTCTCGAGATCCTCCTGCGGAAAGTCCTCCACGGCCCGCTGACCTATGGCGATGGTCGAGAGATAGAAGGATTCGAACCAGGCGATCTTGTCGGGATTGATCGATATCCAGACCCGGCGGCGATCTTCCTCGTCGTCCTGCCTCACCACAATTTCTTTGGCGATCAGCCGCTTGACGAGGGCGGTCACCGATCCGCTCGTCAGGGCTAAACTGCTACCCAAGTCTCCGATCGTCATGGGCTGGGAGAGATACAATTGTTCGACGGCGCGGATCTCGGTGACGCCCAAATCGAGATGCCGCGCGGTCAGCGCCGCCCTCTCCAGCAGATGCGAGGCCAGGGCCCGCGTCAGCCGGGCAACGTGAAGATGCTCTTTAATCAAAGATTGGGGGTCCTTCGCAGCGAACGTGGCGAGGGACTAGCGGATCGGCGCCGCGAGACAAACCTCGGCGGACCGGATTGGTTCTTCCTATGGGGCGTCGGCAGGGTCCAGCCCGGGATATTTTTCCAGCAGGGCGCTGGCCACCCCATTGGTCCAGCCGAACCCGTCCTGCGTCGGATATTCGCCACCACCGCCCGGTTTCTTCTCCTCGACGTCGTATTTTTCGAGCATCTTGCCGGTTTCACGATAGGTCCGATCGACCGTGTCGATCCAACGCGAAGCGATCTGTCGCGCCAATTCGTCGTGACCGTATCGCTCCAGCCCCATGACCGCGATCCATTGCAGCGGCGCCCAGCCATTGGGCGCGTCCCATTGCTGGCCCGTGCGCACCAGACTCGTCCTGAGGCCACCGGGCGCGACCAACCGTTCTTGCGTGGTCCGCGCGACCTTGCCGGCCTCGTCGGGCGTCGCCACGCCGGTGAACAGGGGATAGAGCGTGGCGGCGGTCAATCCGGGGATTGGCCGGTTTTCGAGCCTGCTCCAATCCGCATAGCGCGCCTCTCCATCGACCCAGAGATATTTGCGGATCGCGGCGCGCCGGGCACTGGCGCGGGCGGCGAAACCATCCGCGCAAGCCTGATCGCCAGCCTCGCGACATCCGCGCGCGATGCGCATCTCCATCGCGTAGAGGAGCGAATTGAGATCGACGGGTACGATGTCGGTCGTCCTGATCGTGGCGAGCGTTTGCCCGTCTGCGAACCAGCGCGAACTGAAATCCCATCCACTTTCGGCAGCGGCGCGAAGATTGCGATAGACCTTTTCGGCAGGCTCGCCCTCGACCTCGGCTGCCGTGGCGCGATCCTCGGCAAAAGATTCGTCGCGAGGGGTATCGCGGCCATCCCAATAGCGGTTCAGGATCGAACCGTCGGGCATGACGACCACACGCTCGCACGGCGATCCCTTCGTCGCGCACCTCTCGCCCTTCGTCCAGAACGCGTATTCGGTGCGCAGGGCCGCCAGGCGCCGGGCAATTACAACAGGGTCGGTATTTTCCGACAGATCGAGCGTCAGGGCGAAGAAGGGCGGCTGCGAACGGCTGACGTAATAGGTACGCGTCCCGTTGGGCACGTGGCCGAACCGTTCGATCAGGCTGACGAAGTCGTCGATCATATTGTCGACAAGGACCGCTTCGCCATCGGCGCGCAATCCCTCCATCGTGAAATAGGTGTCCCAGTAATAGATTTCGCGGAACCGGCCGCCCGGAACGACATAGGGCAAGGGCAGCGCGATAAGCGAACCGCCTTCGACCTCCTTACGCGGCTGCCGAACAAGATCGGGCCACAGGGCCTTGATGTGCTCGCGCAGAGCAAGCGGCGCCGTGGGGGCGATGCCCGGCACGCTGAAATTGGCGAGAACGAATGCGCGCAGGGCCTCCGCGTCGGCCGGGGGCGCAGCGCGATAGTCCGCCATGATCTGTTCGGGCGCACGGAGCGGGACGGCGTCGACGAAGGTCTTGTTGTCGCCGAAAATCCGCCGTTCCTGCACCTCCACGAACAAATCGCCATAGAGTTCAGAAGGGGTTGGCGGAGCCTGATTCGCGCCAAGGGCGATTGCCGCGATGAAGGCCAGGCAAACCCGGCGGACCGACGAAACTCTGCTCAACCGTACCGCACCGAATTCCATCCTGCCCTCCCTCGTGAACTCAGCCAAATCTCGCGCCAAAAAGCTTCAGGGTCAAGGTTTTTGCCTCAACTCTGTCCCAAGCTCTTGATCGAAGAACTCGGCGACAATCCGGTAGACCTCGCGCGATTCTGGCATTTGCGGCCACATGAAGAAGGCGTGCGGAAGCCCGTCGAACAGGAACAGCCTGCTGCTGACGCCAGCCGCAGCGAGGCGGCGATGCGCCAGCGTGAGAGCGCTGGCGGCGAAATCCCGGCTTCCGGCGAGGAGCAGGGTCGGAGGCATCTTCGCAATGTCGCCTTCGCAAGTCAGGGGATAGGCCGCGCAATCACTCGGCGGCACAGTCTCCATATAGGGATTGGTGAGGGTCCGAGGCAGCTCCGGCTGGCTCGCCATTTCCCCGCTCTCGAACAGCGCGTGGAGGCGTCGGCTGTCCCCGGAATAGGGCGCGCCCGTCCCGCAGAACGTGCCGATCGCGCCCGGACGCGGAAAGCCCTGCCGCGCCATCCAGGCGACGGACTGCGCCGTCGCGATGCCCCCGGCGGAACAGCCGTAAATGCCGATATTCGCAGCCGGATAGTCTTCGAGCAGCGCGGAATAGACGGCGGTGACGTCCTCGGACACGGCGGGGTAGCGGTTTTCGGGCGCCAGACGGTAATCGACCGCCACGACACGGATTCCCATCGTCGCGGCGATGGGAATGGATTCGACCAGTGCTCCGCTCCCGGCACCCCACATGAACGCACCGCCATGAACGTTGATGAGCACCCGGTTCTCGTTGCGCGGCGCCACGCCCTCCGAAGGTTCGACGATGTCGACTGGAACCCCTCCGATCGTCACGCGCCTGTCTGTCGTGGAGAAGACCTGCCGCATCTCCTCAAGCCTGCGATCGTTCCACTCACCGTAGAAAGCTCGCTGCGCGTCGATCCGGCCCGCAATGTCCGCAGGGGCCTTTTCCCGGTCCATTTGCTCCATGACGGCAAGGGTAGCCTGATCGAGCTGGTTCGATGGCACGACCTCTGTCGGGGAGGTGGAAGCGGTACATCCCGAAAGCGCCACTGTGGCAAACACCAAGAGGAGGCGGATCGACATCATTGGACCGGTCCAAGAATTGAGAAAAATGCAGCCCTCGTCCTTCTACGGTAGTAGCATCGACGTTGTCTACGTCGCCTGGCAAAAGCGCGTCCTTCGATGGCGACGGCAAGCTTGGGACCGGTAAATCAGTGCCGATGCTCCCAAAAGCACCCGCGGCGTCAAATATAACACGCCTGTCGGTTCTCCCGCAGTTTTCTATAGACATTTCCGGCCGGGAGGCGAGGTCTCGCATCCTGTCTCCCAGACCAATTTACTGATGCGGTCTCGAATTTCATCGGTTGACCTCATGCTAGACGACCAAGGTCGCCAGCGCGTCTTCGGCATCGTCGCGCACAAGATGGCCATAGTGCTTCTCGATCATCGCGACACTGGTCCCAGACAATTCGGGTGGGGTCGCAAGTTCAATCCTTGCCTCGTCCACCATTCCTTTCTCGCGGTATCTACGCCGCTAGTCCCTGCGGTGGCGCGACAGCGCTTGCCACATCGCTTCGTTGTCGACGACCCAGCTATGGGCGCCGTCCACGCTGACGCGGGCGATCACTTCGGTGCCCTGGGCGCAGCCGCCATAGCGTTCCTCGTAAAGGCCGGGCTCGATCCAGCGCGTCGTGGGTGCTTCGGTGCAGCGATTGAGCTGGGCCCAGCGTTGTTCGGCGGCGTGCATGGAATAGCCCCAGCGATCGCCGCCATCGCCAGCGATCGGATTGGTGTTGTCCTTGAGCCCGGCAAAGCTGACCACCGCGATCGGGGCGTCGGGTTCGCAGGTTTCGGGATCGGGCCGCATCCGGTCCTCTGCACTCGGATTGCCCGCGCGCAGGCCCACCACCGGGGCGATGGCGGCGAAGCGAGCGGGTACGGTGCAACCGAGCCACGACGCCATCCGGCCTCCGCCGGAAAGCCCGGTCGCGTAGATGCGCGCCGGATCCGCGCAGCCCGCCGCGACGAGCGCATCGGCGAGCGCGACGAGATAGGCGGTGTCGTCACGGTCCATGGGGCCGGGCACCTCGCCCGTGACGGTCGGTATGCCGGGAATGTTCCAGACGAAGCCCTGCCCTGCCGGAATGCCAGCATCGGGATAAGCGAGCAGGAAGCCGTGCCGCTGCGCGGTTTGCGCCAATTTCGAATCGCGCAGCATGGCTTCGCCGGTGGCGCCGCTGCCATGCAGAAGGATGACGAGCGGGCGCGGCCCATAATCCCCGCTGGGCTCTGTTTCGGGCACGAGCAGGCCGGACGGCTTGGCCGTTGTACCGAACCGGAATTGCTGTTGTCCCTGATCGAGCGGGCATTGCGCGGCGAGAGCCAGCGATCCCCACAGGAACGCGGCGAATGCGGACAGGAGGCGTGCGGCGCGAAGGGAATGGCGTTTTATCAGCATCATGACACTGTGCCGCAAACGATCCGCGCCGCAAAGCTCCGATGGCGATCCGCGTCAGGCGCTGTCGTAGACATAGCCCATCGAACGCACGGTGCGCAGCGGCTGGCCCGCGCCCGCCGCCTGGAGCGCGCGGCGCAGGCGGCCGACCCAGACATCGACTGTGCGCTCGTCGATCGGCGGTTCCTGTTTCCCCAGACCCGCGATCAGATCCTGGCGGCTCAGCACGCGATCGGGATTCTCGGCGAAGAAGCGCAGCAGGCGGAACTCGTTCGGCCGCAAGGCCAATCGTTCGCCATCCCAGCGCGCCTGCAGCGAACCCAGATCGATCACCAAAGCGCCCAGCTCGATGACGCGGGCGACGCGGTGCTGCTGACGCGGGCAACGCAGGGCGAACACGCGGTCGAGCACCGCGTGCCTGTCGATCGGGCCGGTCATGTAATCATCCGCCCCGGCCTTCAGCGCACGCCGCCGGTCCTCTTCATGCGCCGCACTGTCGCCGCCGCCGTCCCCGCCATTGTCGGCGGCATCGAGAACCATGGTGATATGCGCGTCCGCCATGCGCGGATCGGTGCGCAGGCGACGGCACAGTTCGAGGCCCGACATGTCGTCGAGCACCCAGTCGATGAAAGCCCAGACCTGCCCTTCCGCGATCCGGCGGGGGCCTTCGCTTGTCAGCCGGTCGAACACGATATGCGTATTGTCGTGGTCGAAGGGTTCCAGTCCCTCGGCCTCCTGCCCGGTCAGAAAGATCGTAACGATATCCATGGCACCCCGACACGTCGCCCACGCCCCCTAGCCCCTCGCTGGGGGCCCTCTGGCTCGAGGCTTTGTGTCGCGATTGCGTGACCGATGCGTGACGGGGATGCCGCGAATGTGACAGGGCTGTCGCAGAACAGGCGATTTTTCGCCTTTTCCTGTCAGGAGCGTTCGGAATCTCCGCGCAGGGTCAACTCGAGATCGCCCGCAACCGTGCTTTCCACGCCGACCGGGTTCTTCGGCAGATAGGGCGCTTCCAGTCGCGCGATCTCGTCTTCGCTCAACTCCAATTGGGTGGCCGCCACTGCCGCCGCGATATGACCGGGCTTGGTCGCCCCCACGATCGGCGCGACCATGGCCGGTTTGGAATACTGCCAGGCGAGCGCGACGCTGGCCCGCTCGACGCCGCGCGCTTCGGCGATTTCGCCGACCGCTTCGATCGTGGCGCGATCCGCCTCGACATGCTGGCGATAGAGCGTCTTGCCGAATCCGTCGGTCTCGCTGCGCACCGTGCTTTCGTCCCAGGCGCGCGCCAGCCGTCCGCGCGCCAGCGGGCTCCACGGGATCAGCCCCACACCCTGATCCTCGCAGAGCGGGATCATTTCGCGCTCTTCCTCGCGATAAAGCAGGTTTACGTGGTTCTGCATCGAGACGAAGGGCGTCCAGCCGTTTGCACGCGCCGTTTCCTGCGCCTTGGCGAATTGCCAGGCATACATGCTGGACGCGCCGAGATAGCGCGCCTTGCCCATCTTCACGATGTCGTGAAGCGCCTCCATCGTCTCCTCGATCGGAGTCGAGGCATCCCAGCGATGGATCTGGAACAGGTCGACATACTCCATGTCGAGGCGCTTCAGGCTGTCGTCCACCGCCTGGAACAGCGCCTTGCGGGAAAGGCCACCGGTGTTCGGTGCCCGCTTCCAGGGCAGGAAGGCCTTGGTCGCCACCACGATCTCGTCGCGATGGGCGAATTCGGGCAGCAGTTTCCCGATCACCTCTTCCGATGCGCCCATCGAATACATGTTGGCGGTGTCGAAGAAATTGATCCCGGCTTCGATGGCCTCGCGGATGAAAGGGCGCGACTGGTCCTGATCCAGCACCCAGTCGCCATGCCAGCCGCGGCTCGTATCGCCATAGCTCATACAGCCCAGGCACAGGCGCGAGACCTTGAGGCCCGAACGGCCGAGATTCACATAATCCATGATCGAAAATCCCTAGGCGTCGAGGAAGCCGGCGAGCCGCTGGCGAATGATCGCATCGGCCTCGCTCATGATCCGGTCGATCAGGTCCTGACAGGTCGGAATGTCGCTGATGAGGCCGGCCACCATGCCGCAGGACCAGGCGCCCGCATCCATGTCTCCTTCCGACATGATCCGCGGATAGACGCCCGCGACCTGTTCGTAGATATCCTCAAACGTGAGGTCCGCGCCCTTTTCCTTCTCGATCTCGAGCAGTTTCTCGACCGCGTCATTGGTCATCACCCGCTCGGTATTGCGCAGGGGCCGCATGACGAGGCGGGTGTCCAGCTCGCTCGCGGCGAGGATCGCCTTCTTCACATTGTCGTGCACCGGCGCCTCCTTCGTCGCGATGAAGCGGGTGCCCATGTTCATCCCCTCAGCGCCCATGGCCAGCGCGGCGACGAGGCTGCGCGCATCGGCCATGCCGCCGCTGGCGACGAAGGGGATCTCCAGCTCGTCCGCCGCGCGGGGCAGCAGGATCATGTTGGGAATATCGTCTTCGCCCGGATGGCCGCCGCATTCGAACCCGTCGACCGACACCGCATCGCACCCGATCGACTGGGCTTTGAGCGAATGGCGCACGCTGGTGCATTTGTGGATCACCTTGATCCCGGCATCCTTCAGATGCGGCAGGACCTGTTCCGGATTGCGCCCGGCGGTCTCGACCACCTTCACTCCGCCTTCGATGATCGCTTTCACGAGGCCGGGATAATCGGGCGGGTTCAGCGAAGGGAGAAAGGTCAGGTTCACGCCGAACGGCTTGTCGGTCATGTCCTTGCAGCGCGCGATTTCGTCGGCGAGCTTCTCGGGCGTGCCCTGCGTCAGCCCGGTGATGATGCCCAGCCCGCCTGCATTGGAGACCGCCGCCGCCATCTCGGCAAAGCCGACATAATGCATGCCGCCCTGGATGATGGGATGCTGGATGCCGAACATTTCGGTGATCGCGGTCTTCATGGGCAGGCCTCTCCTTTGTGTTTCGTTTTGCAACCGGTATCCATGGGGCGAAGACGTGGCAAGGGAGAGATCGGATGCACTTGAACCCGGAACGGATACCGGTGATCGTGGGCGTGGGGCAGGTGAACGACCGGCCCGACCAGCCCGGAGACGGGCTCGATCCGGTCGGCCTGATGGCCGAAGCGCTGCGGCGGGCGGAACGGGACGGCGCAGCCGGTTTGCTCAGCGATTGCGACAGTCTTGCAGTGGTGACGCAGATCGGCTGGCCCCAGCTCAATCCGGTCGAGGACGCGCTGTGCGCCGCGCTCGCCATCGCGCCCGCCCATCGCGACCACACGCCCGGCCCCAATGGCGACGGTCCGATCAGATTGCTGCACGACGCGGCGAACCGGATCGGCGCGGGCGAGGCTACGATCTGTACGGTCGTCGGTGGGGAAGCGCTGCGCACGGCGGGCCAGCTCGCGGCGTTGAAACCGCGCCCGGACGGCGCAAAGCCCAACGCGCTGCGCGATGCGCCGCATCGCACAAAGGCGGGCTATGCGC
Source organism: Erythrobacter sp. HI0063 (assembly GCF_001635685.1). Taxonomy (GTDB): domain Bacteria; phylum Pseudomonadota; class Alphaproteobacteria; order Sphingomonadales; family Sphingomonadaceae; genus Qipengyuania. Next base: position 6,707 of record NZ_LWFF01000242.1, on the reverse strand, counting down.
AGACTTACGGCCTCACGCTGCCGGTCGACGTCTATCCTCTGTACGAGAACGCCGCACGCTCTTCATGGGGCCAGTCGCTGGCAGAGGGCCAGGCGGAAAGCGGCGCGCTGTGGGTCGGAATGAGCCGGGTTGCCTCAACGAACGCGCATGCATGGCTGAACGAGGAAAGGGCGGCGGAAGAGGTGGTCACACCGTCCGAACGCAACCGCCCGATTGCCTTTCCCTACACCAAGTTCCAGGTCGCCAACTCAAGCGTCAATCAGGGCGCGGGGTTCATCGTCGCCAGCCTTGCCGAAGCGCGTCGGCGCGGGATCGCGGAGGAGCGGCTGATCCATATCGGCCACGGCGCGGCGGCGCACGAGGATGCGGATTTCCTGAAGCGCGACACTTATGCCGCCTCCCCCGGCATGGCAGTCTCGATCGAGCGCACGCTGGAACTGAACGACGTGACTGCCGCCGATCTCGATCACGTCGAACTCTACAGCTGTTTCCCCTGCGTCCCGAAAATGGCACGGCGCGTGCTCGACTGGCCTGCGGACAGGCCCATCACGGTTTTCGGAGGCCTGACCTTCGGCGGCGGACCGATCGGCAATTATATGAGCCACGCGGTGGCCAGCATGGTCGAGCGGTTGCGGGAAGATGGCGGTAAGGGGCTGCTGTTTGCCAATGGCGGCTATGCGACGCACAATCACACGATCCTGCTGTCGAGCCAGCCGACCGGTGCTTCCTTCCCGCAAGATTACGATTATCAGGCCGAAGCCGATGCCCGGCGCGGGCCGATCCCGTCGCTGGACGAGGAGTATGTAGGGCCGGTACGAATCGAGACCTACACCGTCCATTATCGTCGCGACGGCACGGTGCGTATGGGAACGGTGGTCGCTCTGACGCCAGCAGGAGAGCGGACGCTGGCCGCCGTCCCGGCAAACGATCGCGCCACGCTCGATTTCCTGTCCAACGGACGGCGCGACCCGGTCGGCTCCGATGGCCTCATCGAAGCGGGCGATGGCGATCTGCGGCATTTCCGCGCAGGCTGAGCTGGCGGAAAGCCCGCCGCCTCAATCCTCGAAACGGGGCGCTCGCTTCTGCATTTCGGCCATCACGGCCTCGATCTGGTTGGGCTTGCGGATCACGTGATCCTGCTCCTCGCTCTCGGCCATCAGGATCGCATCGGTATCGCGGTCCTGCATCACGTCGAACAGGCGTTTCGAGCCGCGAATGGCGGCGGGATTCTTGCGCGCGATGGTTTCAGCCAACGCCGTCGCGCGGGCCAGCGGATCTTCGTCGACGAAGGTCGCCAGCCCCAGCTCCTGCGCCTCGCGCCCGGTAAATTCGCGATTGGTGTAGACCAGCTCGCGCAAGACATCGTCGCGCACCAGCCCGCGCCAGAGGGCATATCCGCCCATATCGGGCACCAGGCCCCATTTCATCTCCATGATTGCCATGCGCGTATCGGGATGGACCATGCGGACATCGGCCCCGCTCGCAATCTGCAGGCCACCGCCGAAGCAAACGCCATGCACTGCCGCGATCACCGGTACCGGGCATTTGCGCCAGGTCATGGCGGCTTCCTGCGCGCGATTGCTATTGCCGTGCGTGCGCTCCGCCAGTTTGGCCTGCGGGTTCGAGCCGCCCTCGGCCATGCTGGTCAGGTCGAGCCCGGCGCAGAAGGCGCGCCCTTCGCCCGACAGGACCACGACGCGCAGGCCCTTCAGGTCACGCAGATATTCGCCCGCTTCGATAATCCGGTCGAACTGTTCGGGATCGAGCGCGTTCATCTTGTCGCCGCGCGTAAAGCGCACCTGCGCCACGCCGTCATCGCCGAGATCGATCCGAATCCGATCGTTTTCCTGCACTCTCACGCTCCTTCATCGCGGGTTTGTGCCGATGGTGGGGAAAGGCGGCGGTCCTGTCCAGCGTCACAGTGAAAGGCGATACCCACCTTCGGATGCGGTTTCGACCAACCCCTTCACACCGGCGGCGGCGATCTTCGAGCGCAGGCGCGACACATGGACTTCGAGCGAATTGGTGCCCGGATCGTGTTTCAGCCGCCAGACCTCCATCAGCAGATCGGCCCGCGACACCGCCTTCTCCGGTATTTCCGCCAGATGCCAGAGAAGCGCGAATTCGCGCGGGTGGAGGCCCAGCCAGCGCTTTCCCACGCGCCCGTCACGGTGAAAGAGGTCGAGCGTGACAGGGCCCGCCGACAATTCGCGCCGGAGCCGCGCGGCATTCTCGGCCATCAATTCCATCCGCGCGGACAATTCCTCCAGCCCGGCGTCGGGCCCGAGCGCATCGCCGAACCCGCGCGAGAGCAGATCGGCGCGCGCCGGCCCGGCTTCTACGCCCAGAGCCGCCATGAGCCGCGTCGGCCTCTCCGGCAGGGCATGCGCCGTCGCTTCTCGCCGGTCGAACAGGCGCGGCTCGGGGCCTCCCTCGCCCGGCGCCATCGTCCAGCCGCAGCGGCGCAGATCCCAATCGGGCGGCGGCTCCGGCGCGAGCGAAATCCAGACGAAACGATGCGGCATCGACCCTTCCCGGCCGCGCGGACATGCGGGCCGAAAAGGGAATTAGCGAGGTAAGATGGGCCGTGCGGGCGCGGAAAGCTCCGCTTCGGAGGGGTAAGCGCCCGGCCTGCTTCAGCCCCGCTCCGCCAGGAACCGTTTCACGTTGCGGGCCGCCTGGCGGATGCGCTGTTCGTTCTCCACCATGGCGATGCGGACGAACCCTTCGCCCTCTTCGCCATAGCCCACGCCCGCCGCCACGGCGACGCCAGCATGTTCGAGCAATTGCTTGGAAAATTCCAGACTGCCGACATTATGGAAGCCCGGCGGCAGAGGCGCCCAGGCGAACATGCTGGCGGGCGGTACGGGAATATCCCAGCCCGCGCGCCCGAATGCTTCCACCATCACGTCCCGCCGGTGCTGATAGCGGCGGCGGTTTTCCTCGACGATATCCTGCGGCCCGTTCAGCGCCGCGCAGGCCGCCGCCTGAATCGGCGTGAAGGCACCGTAATCGAGATAGCTCTTCACCCGCGTCAGCGCGCCGATCAGTTCGGGATTGCCCACCGCGAAGCCCATCCGCCATCCGGCCATAGAATAGGTCTTGGACATGGAGGTAAATTCGACCGCAACGTCCTTCGCCCCCGGCACTTCCAGAATCGATCGGGTAGGCTTGCCGTCGTAATAAAGCTCGGAATAGGCGAGGTCGGAGAGCACCCAGACCTTGTTCTCCTTCGCCCAGGCGACCAGCCGTTCGTAAAAGGCCAGATCGACCGTCTCGGCGGTTGGATTGCTGGGGTAATTCACCACCAGCACGGTCGGGCGCGGGACGGTATAGGCCATCGCATTGTCGAGCGCCTGCCAGTATTTCTCGTCAGGCGTGGTCGGCACGCTGCGGATGGTGGCGCCCGCGATGATGAAGCCGAATGTGTGGATGGGATAGCTCGGGCTTGGCGCCAGAACCACGTCACCCGGCGCGATGATCGCGGTCGCCATGCTCGACAGGCCTTCCTTCGAACCCATCGTGACGACCACTTCGCGCTCGGGATCGAGATCGACATTGAAGCGGCGCCCGTAATAATTCGCCTGCGCGCGGCGGAGGCCGGGAATCCCCTTGGACTGGGAATAGCCATGCGCGCTGGGCTTGCCCGCCACCTCGCACAATTTGTCGATCACGTGCTGGGGCGGCGGGTGATCGGGATTACCCATGCCCAGATCGATGATGTCGCGCCCTTCGCGCCGCGCCGCGTGCCGCATCGCGTTGACTTCCGCGATCACATAGGGCGGCAGGCGTTTGATACGGTAGAATTCCTCGGCCAAGCGATCCTCCGATGGCGAATACGAATGCGAAACGGGCGTTTCGACAGTGCCATGCTTAGCTGCTTGAAGGCCTCGCGCAAACTCACCCTAGGCAGGGCGCGCCGGAATATTCTACACAGGCGACAAGCGCGCATTTGTCCCACAAGCGTGCAATCAGAACGAGCGGAGCTGTGATGACCGACAAGACCGATGCGCCGAACCCTTTCGACGGCACTGCCTTCACGGCCCTGTATGAAAACCCCGCTGGGCTTGCCCAGGCGATGTTCGCTCCGATACTCAATCCTTCTTTCGTTCCGATGGCGGGGACCGATGGCAATGCCGCGATGTCCGCGCAGGATATGCAGCACTGGGCCGAAGTCGGCACCAAGCTGCAGGGCATGTGGCTGCAATACCAGCAGGAACGCATGGGCGACCCGCAGGCGATGATGCCGTTCTTCGATCCGGCCCGGTGGATGAGCGTCGCGGAAAGCTGGTACCGCCAGATGCCGCTGGCGCAGGCTGAACAGCAAAAGGCGCTCTGGGAGCAGGGTTTTGCCCTGTGGCAGGACGTGCTGGGCCAGTACGGGATCGGCCCCAAATCGGCAGAGGCGCAGGACGGAGAGCCCGATCTTCCCTTGAAGGACAAGCGCTTCGCCGATCCGCGCTGGCGCGCCCATCCCGCCTTCGCGCTGATCCACCAGACCTATCTGTTCCTAGCCGAACAGGCGCTTGCCATGGTCGACAATATGGACGGGTTGACGCCGGACAAGCGCGAGCAATTGCGCTTCACCACGCGCGCCATCACCGAAGCGGCGAGCCCGGCGAATTTCCCGATGACCAATCCGGTCGTGCTCGAACGAACGCTGGAAACGCGCGGGGAAAACCTGGTCAAGGGGATGGAGCACCTGCTCGCCGATCTGAGGCGCGGCCAGCTGAGCCATACGGATGCCGACGCCTTCACGCTGGGCGAGAACATCGCGACCACGCCGGGCAAGGTCGTCTACGAAACGGATCTGTTCCAGCTGATCCAGTATTCGCCCACCACCGACACGGTGTTGGAAACCCCGCTCGTCATCTTCCCGCCGTGGATCAACCGCTTCTACATCCTCGATCTGAACGAGAAGAAGAGCTTCGTGCGCTGGGCCGTCGCGCAGGGCGTGACGGTGTTCATGGTCAGCTGGAAATCGGCCGATGCCAGCATGAAGGATGTCGTCTGGGACGATTACGTGCGCGCCCAGATCGATGCCATCGACCATGTGCGCGAACGCCTCGATGTCGAAGCGGTGAACGCGATCGGCTATTGCGTGGCCGGGACCACGCTGGCGGCGACGCTGGCGCTGCTGCATCGCCGGGGCGAGCAGGACAAGGTCAGGAGCGCGACCTTCTTCACCGCGCAGGTCGATTTCGAACAGGCCGGCGAATTGCTGCACTTCGTCGACGATCAGCAGCTCGCCGCGATCCAGGCGCTGTCGCCCGAAGGCTATCTCGACGGGCGGTACATGGCGGCGACCTTCAACCTCTTGCGCGGCACCGATCTGATCTGGAACTACGTCGTCAACAATTACATGCTGGGCGAGGACTATCCGGCGTTCGACCTGCTGCACTGGAACGGCGACGTCACCAACCTGCCCGCACAATGGCATCAGGATTACCTGCGCGATCTCTATCGCGACAACCGGCTGGTCAAAAAAGACCGGATGGAAGTCGACGGAACCAAGATCGATCTCGGCATCGTCGAAACGCCGACCTACGTTCAGGCCGGGCGCGAGGATCATATCGCACCCGCCGCCAGCGTCTGGAAAATCACCGATCACTTCAAGGGGCCGTTGCGCTTCGTGCTGGCCGGATCGGGACATATCGCGGGCGTCGTCAATCCGCCCGAGTCCGGTAAATACCAGTACTGGGTCAACGAGGGCGATCCCGCCTCGCTGGAAGAATTCGTTGCCGGGGCGACCGAGCACAAGGGCAGCTGGTGGCCCGACTGGATCGAGTGGCTGCGCGATCAGGATGGCCGGACGGTTCCTGCCAAGGGCAAGCGCGCACCCGGCGGCAAGAATGATGCGGGCATCGAGGATGCGCCGGGACGCTATGTGATGACGCGATAGGCCGCACCGGAGCCTCTCGAAGCGGAAATGTTGCACTGCACAAAAATTGCTTGACCTTTGTTGCCCTGCACCCTATTTGTGCAATGCAACAAAGTGAGGTTACCGATGGCCGAAGGTCAGAGCAAAATCGATGCTGCCGCGGAAAAGGCGTTTGCCGACGCGGCGCAGAAGAAAGCCGACGACGTGAACGTCAAGGCTGTCGAGAAGGCGGTTTCCGCCGACGAGACCGCTGCGGTCAAGCCGTCCGCGATTGCCGAAGCCGTCGCCGCAGAACCGGCGCAGGCCGATTCCAAGGCATCGGCCCCGGCCGCCAAGGCAGAAGCCGAAAAGGCGGAGCCTGCGAAGGCTGCTGCTGAAAAGGCCCCCGCCAAGAAGGCAGTCGCCAATAAGGCCGCTGCCAAGAAGGCACCCGCGAAGAAGCGTACGCCGAAGAAGGCTGCCGGTTCGAAACCCGCTGAAAAAACAACCAAGAAGGCGGCTGCGCGCAACACCGCCCGCCCCTCCGTCACCCAACTCAAGGAAAAAATCATGGCCACTGCCAAGAACACCAAGACCGACTACACCGCCACCGCCAAGGACATGGCTGCGCAGATGCAGACCCGCGCCAAGGCCGCTTTCGAAAAGGGTGGCGAAATGACCTCGCAGGTCACCGACTTCCACAAGGCGAACATCGAAGCCCTCGTCGAATCGGGCAAGATCCTCGCTTCGGGCATGCAGGACATGGGCCGCACCTATGTCGAAGAAGCCAAGACCGCTGCCGACACCGTGCAGGACGATGTGAAGAAGATGGCCGCGATCAAGTCGC
>NZ_LWFF01000241.1 GCF_001635685.1 Erythrobacter sp. HI0063 | reverse complement strand
GTATAGACATAAGCGCGATTGAGCATCGCCTCATCGGCGTCGGGGTCGTATTCCTTGACCCGTTCCACAAGTTCGTACTGGCGCAGCATCGTCGCTAGATGTGCGGTGGCGGGCTGTTTATTGCAACGCAAAACCTGCCGTGGCCCGGCGTCGATCGGCTCTTTTCGACGCCGGGCCGGGACAAGGCCGCTTATCCGGCGATCCCCAGCACCCGATCGACGCCGGCCCGCGTCACGGCATGATAGCTGTCCCGC
>NZ_LWFF01000240.1 GCF_001635685.1 Erythrobacter sp. HI0063 | reverse complement strand
GGCGCAGGCGGCGATAGTGGCGGCGAAATCGGCATCGCAGGTCACGCGGAAGCGGTCCTGCCGGATCGTCTTGCGCAGGCTCTTCGACACTCGGAAATCCTCGAGCGGGAAAACCGCCCGCTCGCGCGGTTCCACCCAGTACACTTCGGGATCGTCGCGATGGTCCGCCATCGGAAACACGCCCGCGCGATATGCAGTCAGCAGCAATTCGGACGGAATTATCGTGGTGGGGGCCGGGGATCCGTGCATCGACCCT
>NZ_LWFF01000239.1 GCF_001635685.1 Erythrobacter sp. HI0063 | reverse complement strand
ATTGAGCTATGCCTATTATCCGCAGTTTCGCCGTGTCGGACTCGCTCTTCCGTATGCGATGATCGGAGTCGCAACGCTCACGCTCATACTTGCCGATAATCGTATGAGCATTCTCGCCGCAGTCGTGAGCGGGGGTGTCATCTTTCTGAGCCGCGGCGCGACGCTGCTCCGATGGGCCCTTGCGACTATTGCAGCAATCAGCGCGTTGCTCTCTTTAACCCTTGCCTCGGATGCGATTCTTTACAGTG
>NZ_LWFF01000238.1 GCF_001635685.1 Erythrobacter sp. HI0063 | reverse complement strand
ATCGTCGCGCGCGGTGGCGTGATAATGCAGGATAAGGAAATCCCGGATTCGCTCGTATTCCTTGTTGGTCAAACGATTGAAGGCGCTGCGCTGCGTTTCGGTAATGCCGTCCAGCGACAGCAGCGCGACCAGCTTGTTGATCCCGGTGTTTATGAGGTGGATCGAGGTCGATTCGAGCGGTTCCATGAAGCCTGCCGCTAGGCCCAGCGCCACGACGTTGTGGTTCCAGAACTTGCGGCGGCGCCCGGTGACGAAGCGCAGGAAATTGGGATCGGCGGTCGGCTTGCCCGCCATGTTGGCGACCAGGATATCGTG
>NZ_LWFF01000237.1 GCF_001635685.1 Erythrobacter sp. HI0063 | reverse complement strand
CTGCCCGAAGGCCTGCCCTATTTCGTCCTCCCCGATGTGCCGCTGACCTGGGAAACGTTTCAGATCATCGCGCCCTATTCGCTGACGATGGCGGCGGTCGGCCTCCTCGAATCGCTGCTGACCGCCCAGATCGTCGATGACATGACGCATACCGGATCGAACAAGCGCCGCGAAAGCGCAGGGCAAGGCGTGGCCAATGTGGTCGCCG
>NZ_LWFF01000236.1 GCF_001635685.1 Erythrobacter sp. HI0063 | reverse complement strand
GCTTAAATCGGCCAGTACAACTTCCCCGCCCAGAATGCCCTGATCAGAATTCCCGGATCAGCGGCGCGAGGCCTGTCGTGGGTGTTGAACGGAAGCATAGACGGGATTTGTCGCCAGCAATTCGTCAGCCGCAAAGGACAGGCGGATCGGATCGCCATCGTCGGCCAGCTGGCGGGCGATGCTGCCAAGCTCGTGACAGCTCAGCCAGGGATGGCCCTCACCATACTCGTT
>NZ_LWFF01000235.1 GCF_001635685.1 Erythrobacter sp. HI0063 | reverse complement strand
ATCACTGCCTATGCGCAGGACCAGCTCGGCGATATCGTTTTCGTCGAACTGCCCGATGTCGGCAGCCAGGTCGCGAAGGGCAAGGATGCCGCCGTGGTCGAAAGCGTCAAGGCGGCGAGCGACGTCTATGCGCCGATCACCGGCGAAGTGACCGAAGCGAACGATGCGCTCGACGAGGATCCGGCGCTGGTCAATTCTTCGCCCGAGGAATCCGGCTGGTTCTTCAAACTGACCATCGCCGACAAGGGCGAACTGGACGGCCTGATGGATGCCGACGCCTATAAGAGCTTCTGCGACGGGCTTTGAACCGAAGCCAGCTTGGAAATGCACAGCCCGGTCTCGTGCCGGGACGACGGGAATAGAACATGCGCTACCTACCCCTGACCGATGCCGACCGTTCGGCAATGCTGGAAAAAACCGGCGCTTCGTCGATCGACGATCTGTTCGTCGACGTTCCCGAAGAAGTGCGGCTCGGCGGCCCGATCGAAGGCCTGCCGATGCATGCCAGCGAAATGGCGGTCGAAAAGCATATGCGGCGGCTTTCCAAGAAGAACCTCGCCGCAGCCGACGCGCCGTTCTTCCTCGGGGCAGGGGCCTATCGCCACCACGTTCCGGCCAGCGTCGATCACATCATCCAGCGCGGCGAATTCCTGACCGCCTACACGCCCTACCAGCCGGAAATCGCGCAGGGCACGCTCCAGATGCTGTTCGAATTTCAGACCCAGGTCGCGCGCCTCTACGGCTGCGCCGTGGCGAACGCGTCGATGTATGATGGCTCGACCGCCTGCTGGGAAGCGGTGGCCATGGCGGCGCGGATCACCAAACGCGATCGCGTGGTGCTTTCGGGCGCGTTGCATCCCCATTACGCCGAAGTTGTACGCACCATGGCGAAATTCACCGAGGACGAGATTGCCGGGGCGCACCCTGCCTTGCAGTCCGAACCCGACAATGGCGGCCTGATCTCCCGGATCGACGACAAGACCAGCTGCGTGGTCGTGCAATATCCCGACATCCTCGGCCGCCTGCCGAACCTTCAGGAAATTGCCAATGCCGCGCATGACAAGGGCGCGCTGCTGATCGTCGTGAATACCGAGCCGGTGGCTCTGGGAGCCGTCAAATCGCCCGGTGAACAGGGCGCCGATATCGTGGTGGGAGAAGGCCAGGCGATCGGCGTCGGGCTTCAGTTCGGCGGACCGTATCTCGGCCTCTTCGCAGTGCGCGATGCCAAGCATGTCCGCCAGATGCCGGGCCGCCTGTGCGGTGAGACGGTGGATGCGGAAGGCAAGCGCGGCTTCGTCCTGACGCTTTCGACCCGCGAACAGCATATCCGGCGCGAGAAGGCGACGAGCAATATCTGCACCAATTCCGGCCTCTGCGCCCTGGCCTTCAGCGTCCACATGACGCTGCTGGGCGAAAAGGGCCTGCGCGCGCTGGCGACGGAGAACCACCGCCTCGCCTGCATCGCGGCGGACAGGCTGGCGAAGGTGCCGGGCGTGAGCGTGCTGAACGACGCGTTCTTCAACGAATTCACCATCCGTATCGGGCAGGATGCGCGCGCGGTGGTCCGCAAACTGGCCGATGACGGCGTGCTGGCGGGCGTATCGCTCGGCCGCCTGTTCCCCGGCAAGGATGCGCTGTCCGATGGCCTGCTGGTGGCCGTGACCGAAACGACGAGCGAGGAGGATATCGAAACGCTCGCCTCCGCTCTGGAAGGAGTTCTGGCATGAACGCGCCCAACAAGTCCGGCTGGAAGCCCGGTACTCCGGTCGAAGGCCACAATGCCGTCAGCGGGCCGGACACCGTCACCGGAAACCGCGCGCTGATGCTGGAAGAGCCGCTGATCTTCGAGATCGGCAATACCGAGACCACCGGCGTGGATTTCGGCTTCGCCGCGCGGCTCGATCTGGCGGGCGTCGAACAACCGGCAGAGCCGACCCCTGCGGAGGACGTGCCGAGCCGCCTCGGCACTCTCGCGCGCAACGAACCGATCGGCCTGCCCGGCCTGACCGAGCCGGAAACGGTGCGCCATTATACGCGCCTAAGCCGCCAGAACTATGCCATCGATCTCGGGCTCTTCCCGCTCGGCAGCTGCACGATGAAGCACAATCCGCGCCTCAACGAGAAGGTCGCCCGGATGCCGGGCTTCGCCGATGTGCATCCGCTGCAACCGGTCGATACGGTGCGCGGGGCGCTCGAGGTCATGAACGAGCTGGCGCATTGGCTCATCAAGCTCACCGGCATGCACGGCGTTGCGATGAGCCCCAAGGCGGGCGCGCATGGCGAATTGTGCGGTATCCTGTGTATCCGCGCCGCGCTGGAAGCCAAGGGCGACGCGCGCGAAGTCATCCTGGTGCCTGAAAGCGCCCACGGGACCAATCCCGCCACCGCCGCCTTTGCGGGCTATCGGGTGGAAGACATCCCCGCCAATTCGGACGGGCGTGTAGATCTGGAAGCGCTCAAGGCCCGGCTCGGCCCGGATGTTGCGGGCGTCATGATCACCAATCCCAACACCTGCGGCCTGTTCGAGCGCGACATGAAGGCGATTTCCGACGCGGTCCATGCGGCGGGCGGTTACGTCTATTGCGACGGGGCGAATTTCAACGCCATCGTCGGCCGGGTGCGCCCCGGCGATCTCGGCGTCGATGCGATGCACATCAACCTGCACAAGACCTTTTCGACGCCTCATGGCGGCGGCGGTCCGGGCTCGGGACCGGTGGTGCTGTCCGAAGCGCTCAGCCCGTTTGCACCGCTGCCCTATACCGCGCGAACCGCGGACGGCGTGGTGCATCTGGTCGAAGAGGAGGACGCGGACAACTTCTCCGAAGAGCATTTCGGTGGCAAGATGCGCAGTTTCGGGCGGATGACTGCCTTTCATGGGCAGATGGGCATGTTCACCCGCGCGCTGACCTACATCCTCAGCCACGGGGCGGATGGGTTGCGGCAAGTCGCCGAAGACGCGGTGCTCAACGCCAATTACGTGCTGCGCAGCCTCGAAGACCTGCTGCACGCGCCATTCGCGCATAGCGGGCCGTGCATGCATGAGGCGCTGTTCGGCGATAAGGGCTTTGCCGAAGGGCTCTCGACGCTCGATCTGGCCAAGGCGCTGATCGACGAGGGGTATCATCCGATGACGATGTATTTCCCGCTCGTCGTCCACGGCGCGATGCTGGTCGAACCGACCGAGACCGAGAGCAAGGCCGCGCTCGACCAGTTCATCATGGCGCTGCGCAGCGTGGCCGAACGCGCGATGGCGGGCGATGAGAGCATGAAGGGCGCGCCGCATTATGCCCCGCGCCGACGCTTGGATGAGACGCAGGCGGCGAGGAAGCCCCTGCTGGCCTGGGAAGGCGAGCTCGCGCCGAGTGGCCGCGCCGTCAGAAGCGAGGTCGGCGGTCGGTGACGTCCCGCGCGGCATGAGGATCGTCTTCAGCCGCAAGGGGTTCGACAGCGGATCGGACGGCGGGCCTTCGCCGATCGTGGATGGCCCGAACGGCGGTTTTCCGCTCAGCCTGCCGATCCCGGCAGGCGCGGCCTCGCGCACCAGCTATGCCGATCTCGGGCTGGGCGACCATGCCTCGCGCGCGAGCCGGGGGCGGGTCGGGCCGGACGATCTATGCCATCACGATCCGATGTTTCTCGACAACGGCACCTGCGTTTTCGGGCAGGTCGGCGCGGCGCAGACCCATCTTGCCAATCAGGGGGTGCGGCGGGGCGACGTGTTCGTTTTCTTCGGCTTGTTCCGCAAGAAGGGCGAAACACCGCATCATCGCATTTTCGGATATCTGAAGGTCGATGAGATGGTCGCGCTGGCAGACGGCGTGCCCGACGATCTCGTCACGCTCGGTCATCCGCACGCACTTGCCATGCATGGGAAGAACGACACGATCTATCGCGGGCCGGGGCGCGTGGCGCAGACCGCGTGCGATGCGCTGCGCCTGACAGTGCCCGAAGGCCCGCCGAGCCTTTGGAACCGACCCCGATGGCTCAAACCCGGCGGCCTCAGCTATCACGACCGCGCGGATCGCTGGCTGCCGGGCGGGCGGCTCAAAAGCGTGGCGCGGGGGCAGGAATTCGTCGCCGATATCGGGCGCAGAAAAGCGCCGCGCGAATGGCTCGCGCGGGTGATCGACCTGATCGACAGCGCTTACTTGTAGGTCTTGATAATCGCCGAGAAATCGAGCCCGCCATTTCCGGCACCCGCGAAATCCTCGTAAAGCGAGGCGGCACGCGCGCCCAGCGGCACGGGGGCATCGGAATTTTCGGCGGCCTCCATCGCGAGGCGCAGATCCTTCAACATCAGCGCGGTCGCGAAGCCGCCTTGATAGTCGTTGTCCGCCGGGCTCTCGACGCCCACGCCGGGTAGTGGCGTATAGGCGTTGAGCGACCAGTTATAGCCCGAGGACTGCGACGAGATCTCGTAGAATTTCTGCGGATCCAGCCCCAGCTTCTCGGCCATCTTCATCGCTTCGGACGTGCCGATCATGGTGATGGCGAGCAGCATGTTGTTGCAGATCTTTGCCGTCTGCCCCGCGCCTGCATCGCCTGCGTGGATCACTGCCTTGCCCATCGCTTCGAGCACGGGCTTCGCCCGCTCGAACGCCTCCTCGCTGCCGCCGACCATGAAGGTCAGCGTGCCACCATTCGCCGCCGCAATCCCGCCGGAAACGGGCGCATCGACCATCGCATAGCCCGCGTTCTCGGCAGCTGCGGTGGTCTCTTTGGCGGTAGCGACGTCGATGGTCGAACAGTCGAGCAGCACTGCACCTGCCGGTGCCTTGCCGATCACGCTGCCCTCATGGACCGACTTCACGATTTCGCCATTGGGCAGCATGGTGACGACCGCCTCGACATCCGCACAGGCCTCGCCCGCATCGGTGAAGGGCGTGCAGCCATTCGCCTTCGCAGCGTCGAGCGCGTCCGCGCTCAGGTCGAAGGCGTTCACCGAATGCCCCGCCTTCACGAGATTCGCGGCCATCCCGCCGCCCATATTGCCGAGGCCGATGAAGGCGATTTTCATGTTCTCTCTCCAGTCAGGCCAAAAAGGGCCAAGCACCCTAACAGTATCATCATCGGTCCGAATATGAGCATCAGGACCGGTTGAACATATGCCATCATCCGGTCCCATCGATTCAGCGGTAATGGATTGTCGTCTCCGCCCGCCTTGAGAATAGCTGCTTCGATAAGGGAAATCCGTTCTTGTCGGCGATGGCGCCAACCGTCGATACCGAACCAGACAAACATCGCGCCGAATATCAACAGGCCAAGGCCTTTGAGGATTACCGACCCTTCCACTTACCCTCGCGCTTCTCGACGAAGGCCGCCATGCCTTCCTTTTTGTCTTCGCTTGCGGCGAGGATCTGGAAGATGCGGCGTTCGACGATCAGGCCCTGATCGAGCGAGGTCTCGAAGGCGGCGTTGACCATTTCCTTGTTGGCGATCGCTGCCATGGGCGGCTTGCTGGCGATTGTCGCGGCGGTCTTGAGCGCATCGGCCAGCAGTTCGTCATGCGGTACCACGCGGACCACCAGATTGCTGCGCTCGGCCTCCTCGGCGCCCATCATCCGGCCCGTCAGGCACATTTCCATCGCCTTGGACTTGCCGATCGCCTTGGTCAGGCGCTGCGATCCACCCATACCCGGAGCAACGCCCAGATTGATTTCGGGCTGGCCGAACTTGGCGTTTTCGCTCGCGATGATGAAATCGGCCATCATGGCGAGCTCGCATCCGCCGCCCAAGGCGAAGCCGTTGACCGCCGCGATCCAGGGCTTGCGGGTCTTCTTCACGATCTCGCTGGTCCAGGGAGCGAAGAAATCCTGGAGATAGAAGTCGGCCGCTTCCTTCTCGCTCATTTCCTTGATGTCCGCGCCCGCCGCGAAGGCCTTTTCGCCCGATCCGGTCAGGACGGCGCAAAGCTGCGTCTCGTCGGCCTGATAGGCGGCGAAGGCCTCGATCAGATCTTCGAGAACCTGCGAGTTAAGCGCATTCAGCGCCTTGGGGCGGTTCAGCGTGATGAGGGTGACGCCGCTCTTGCCCTGCGCATCGGTTTCGGCGGTGATGGTTTCGTAATCGGCCATTTTTCTGCCTCTCGTCATTTCCGCGCAGGCGGAGATCTAGGGTAGGTCGGCGCTCCGTCGCGCTGGATCCCCGCCTGCGCAGGGATGACGGAGCTAGGGGGACAGCGGCGTCCATTCCTCGCCTTCGGGAAGCGGGGCGAAAATACTGTCGAGCAGCTCCTCGCTCACGTCTTCGGGCGTGGGCGGGTTCCATTTGGGATCGTTGGTTTTGTCGACGATGACCGCGCGCACCCCCTCGGCGAAATCGGGTCGCACCAGAACGCGGCTGGCGATGCGGTATTCCATCCGCATATTGTCGGCGAAATCGGTGAGATCGGCGCTCTCCTTCAGCTGGCGTAGCGCCACCTTGCAGGTCTGCGGGCTCTTGGTGCCGAGCGTGTCGCGCTCCTTGGCCGCCCAATCTGTATCGGCAGCTTCCAGGCTGGCGAGGATATCCTCGTAGCTGTCGGACGCGAAATGCCGCGCGATCTTGTCGGCATTCTCCTCGATCCGCGCCTTGGGTGGGCTGCCGACCATTTCGGAAAGCACGCCTGCAATCCGCCCCGGCTTGTCGAGGATGCGCGCCTTGGCTTCGGCCACCATTTCGCTGGGCAGGTAATGCGTGGCGAGACCCGCCCACAAACACTCCGCCCCGTCCAGCCGCGCGCCGGTCAGCGCCAGGAACTGGCCGAGCCGCCCGCCGAGCCGCGAGAGGTGCCAGCCGCCGCCGACATCGGGGAAAAGGCCGATGCCCGTTTCGGGCATGGCGAAGCGCGTGTTCTCGGTCGCGACGCGGTATTTGCAGGGCAAGGCGATGCCAACCCCGCCGCCCATCGTGACGCCATCCATGAAAGCCACGATCGGCTTGGCATAAGTCATCATCTGATGATTGAGCTGATATTCGTCGTGAAAGAACTTGCGCCCGCTCGCGCCGCCATCGTTGAGCGCGGAATGCCGCAGCAGGTTGATATCCCCGCCCGCGCAGAACCCGCGCCCTTCTGCATGATCGAGGATCACGGCCTCGATCTGGTCGTCATCCGCCCATTTCGAAAGGGCCGCGCTCATCGCGTGGCACATGTCCAGCGTCAGCGCGTGTAGCGCCTTGGGACGATTGAGCGAGATATGGCCGACCCGGCCATGGGTATGGATCAAGATGTCGTCTGTCATATGTCTTTACTGCCGCAGCAGGTCCCGGCCCACGATCATGCGCATGACCTGATTGGTGCCTTCCAGGATCGAATGCACGCGCAGATCGCGCCAGAAGCGTTCGATCGGGTATTCCTTGAGATAGCCGTAGCCGCCGAACAATTGCAGCGCATTGTTGACCACGTTCGATCCGCCATCGGTGGCAAGCCGCTTAGCCATGGCGGAGAAGCGGGATTTGTCGGGCGCGTCATCGGTAACCTTGGCGGCGGCGAGATAGAGGAGGGCACGCGCCGATTCCAGCTCGGTCGCCATGTCGGCGAGCATGAATTGGGTGTTCTGGAAATCGGCGATCTGCTGGCCGAATTGCTGGCGTTCCTTGGTGTATTTGATCGCTTCGTCGAGGCAGCGTTGCGCCCCGCCCAGGGAACAGGCGCCGATATTGAGGCGACCGCCATCGAGCCCCATCATCGCAAAGCGGAAGCCTTCGCCTTCGTCGCCCACCCGGTTTTCGACCGGCACGCGCGCATCCTCGAAGATCACCTGCGCAGTGGGCGACGCGTTCCAGCCGAGCTTCTTTTCAGGCTTGCCGAAGCTGACGCCGGGCGTGTCCTTATCGATGACAAGGCAGGTGATACCCTTGGTCTTGTGCTCGCCCGTGCGGACCATGGCGACATAGACGTCGTTGTATCCCGCGCCCGAAATGAACTGCTTGGTGCCGTTGAGGACGTAATGATCGCCGTCCAGCACCGCGCTGGTCTTGAGGCCCGCCGCATCCGATCCGCTGCCGGGTTCGGTGAGGGCGTAGCTCGCCACCTTGTCCATGGTGACGAGGTCGGGAAGGTATTTGTCCTTCACGTGCTGGCCGCCGAACTGGTCGATCATCCAGCTCGCCATATTGTGGATCGAGATGAAAGAGCTGGTCGTGGGACAGCCATAGGCCATCGCCTCCATGATCAGCGCGGCTTCGAGGCGCCCCAGGCCGATGCCGCCCGATTCCTCGCTGACATAGATCGCACCGAAGCCGAGTTCGGCGGTCCGCTTGATCACGTCGATGGGAAAATGGCTGGTCTGGTCCCATTCCCCGGCATGGGGCGTGATGTTGTCGGCAGTGAAGCGCTGCGCCATTTCCTGAATGGCGAGCTGGTCGGAAGTAAGCTGGAATTGTCCGGTCATGGGCGGGGCTCTAGCGGGGGAGATTGTCGGTGGGAAGGGGCGCAGCCGTGCTCAGCCGCAGCGGATTTCCGTGATCCGCGACTGGGCGTCGTACATCACGGTGACCCGGTCCGGGCGGTAATCCATGGTGAACATGCTGTCGGGCGGCCCCCAGCGCAGCGTGCGCGAGTTTGTCGCTGCAAGGATCGCCGCTCCGGTGTCGGACGAAGCGGTCTGACCGATGAAGCGTTCAGTGCGCTCGGCGGTGCATTCGCTGCCGCTGGTGACGCCTGCCTCGCGGTCCTCGATCGGACCGCCCGGTTGCGTCGCTGCGCAACCGCCCAGTGCGAGAGCGAGCGGAAGGGCTGCAGCGATGATGGATGTCTCGCGCATCGCCATCATCCCATCGTCGGGATGACGAAGGCGTTCGATCCGTCCCCGCCGCCATCCGGCCAGCGCTGGGTGACCTTCTTGGTCTTGGTCCAGAAGCGCAGGCCTTCCTGCCCGTACTGGTCGATGTCGCCGAAGCCCGAACGCTTCCAGCCACCGAAGCTGTGATAGCTGACGGGGACCGGGATCGGCACATTGATGCCGACCATGCCGACATTGACCCGGTGCGCGAATTCGCGCGCGGCGTGGCCGTTACGCGTGAAAATGGCGACGCCGTTACCGTATTGGTGTTCGCTGGGCAGGCGCACCGCCTCCTCGAAATCCTTGGCGCGCACGATCTGAAGCACGGGGCCGAAGATTTCTTCCTTGTAGCTTTCCATGTCGGTGGTCACCCGGTCGAGCAGGGTCGGGCCGACGAAGAAGCCGTCCTCGTGCCCCTGAAGCGAGAAGCCGCGCCCGTCGATCACGACCTCGGCGCCTTCCTTCTCGGCGGTGTCGATCCATTGTTCGATGCGCTGCTTGTGCTCGGGCGTGACGACGGGGCCATAATGCGCGTCCTTGTCGGTCGAGACGCCGACACGCAGAGCGTTGATAGCGGGGATCAGCTTTTCGCGCAGGCGATCGGCGGTATCCTCGCCCACCGGAACCACCACGGGCAGCGCCATGCAGCGTTCGCCAGCCGAGCCGAAGGCTGCGCCTGCAAGGTCGTTCACCACCTGGTCGAGGTCGGCGTCGGGCATGACGATGCCGTGGTTCTTGGCGCCGCCGAAGGCCTGCACGCGCTTGCCGTTCGCGGTGCCGCGAGAATAGATATATTGCGCGATGTCGCTCGATCCGACGAAGCTGATCGCGGCGATGTCCTGATGATCGATGATGGCATCGACCATTTCCTTGTCTCCATGGACGACCTGCAAGAGGCCTTCGGGCGCGCCAGCTTCCACGAACAGTTCGGCGAGGCGCACGGGCACGCTCGGATCGCGCTCGCTGGGCTTGAGGATGAAGGCGTTGCCCGCCGCGATTGCCATGCCGAACATCCACATCGGGATCATCGCCGGGAAATTGAACGGCGTGATGCCCGCCCCGATGCCGAGCGGCTGGCGCATCGAATAGACGTCGATGCCGGGCCCCGCGCCTTGCGTGTATTCGCCCTTGAGCGCCTGCGGAATCCCGCAGGCGTATTCGATCACTTCGAGGCCGCGTTGCACATCGCCATGCGCGTCGTCCACAACCTTGCCGTGTTCGCTCGACAACAGTTCGGCGAGCGCTTGCTTGTTCTCTTCGACCAGCCGCTTGAATTCGAACATCACGCGGGCGCGGCGCTGGGGATTGGTTGCGGCCCATTCGGGCTGAACCTTCTTGGCGACTTCGACCGCCTTTGCGAGCAGATCGGCATCGCCAAGCGGCACTTCGGCCTGAACCTCGCCGGTGGACGGGTTCCAGACCTTGTGCGAGCGGCCGCTGCCGCCGCCACTGCCGTTCGGGCCACCGGAATGGCCGGAAATGACGTGATCGATATGACGCATTGTATTCTCCTCTGGGTCGCGCTCTTGCCGGACGGCGGCGCGAAATCAAGCTCTCCCCCTGTCAAAGCCTGCCGAGCGCGCCCGTTCCGCCTTCGGGCCATCATTGATGCGTTCGACGTCTCGATCCCGATTGACGCAACCAATCCCGCACGGCAAAGGGCGCCGGTACGCGGGTATGATGTAATGGTAGCCTGCCAGCTTCCCATGCTGGACGCGCGAGTTCGATTCTCGCTACCCGCTCCACTCTTCTGAAACAACCGCAGAAAACCGCCATCTGGAGGCGGCAGTGCGAATTTCTTCACCCTTAGCTTCTCACACGGCTGGTCACATCAGCCGAAGTTCTAATCGCTCCCGCGTGCGATACAGAGCGTGCGCAGCCTGAGATGAGACAGCAGAGCTATCTCGTGAGGCGTGGCGCTCGATATCATTTTCGAAGACGTCTCCCTTCCGCTTACAAATGTAGTCAACCTATAAGCATCGCATTGGGCACGACCAGGCCGGACGAGGCGCGCCGCCTCGCTCGTCTGCTTGCCGCGAGATGGGATGAGCTGCTTATGTTCGAGTTTCATAATTTTGATCGCTGTCACCTTACTGTTGTCGAACAGCATGCGCTTTTTAAGAAAGGGTTGGAAGACGAGCTAGCTAGAGCCACGGCGCATCTCACGGCGCCCCTGCTGGCTTCGCGAGCCGATCGCCACAATCATAAGGTTATGGCGGCAGCTTATCGCATCGTCGCCAGAGTACCACACGATACAGCCGCGATCCCTCACGAGATCGTCGAAAGCGAAATAGACGACCGATGGACACCGCCGGAAATCATGCTGTTATGGAAGGTGCTACAGTTCCTCGTGACACCAATGAGCGTTAGCAGAACATCAGCAAAAGAAGATCTTCAAGCGCTTGGCGCTCCCGTGAACGATGGAACTTGCAGGGAGGGCCGATCACATCTCTTACGCGGTTACGCAGAGGCTCATCTTCGGGTCGGCGAGGCGCACGCAAGAGGTATTGATATTGCACGACTAAGCCCGATTGCTTTGCTCGATGAAAACTGGTCCGACGTCGCCCAGACGATCGCCGCACCACCAACCCATCATGTCGATGATGAAATGCCGCTAGTCAGCCAGCCCGAAATTGCAACGGTCAGTGGAGGCAACCTGTTCTTCGCAAAAATTACCAACGTACGTTTCAGTGAACAGCTTGAAGAGCTTCATGAAACAATGTTCGAGGATCACAATTGGCAGCCCGATAATGGGAAAACCCGCCACATGCTTGAAGTATTTGCCTGGCTGACGGGTGACAAAGCGATGTCGGACTATGAGCCCGCCGACATCAAGGAGTATGTCCGCCGCCTCCGGCGTATTCCGAAGGGCTTCAATTGGGGGCGTCTACAGGTCAAGGGAGCTATGGCAGAGCCTTTTGACCCTGCCTCCTATCCAATTTTGAATCCTTCGAAGCGCCGCAGTGATCGGACAATCAACAGTCACCTGACGAAGCTCCAATCGGCATCTAATATCCTGAAGTTGACATATTGGATGCACCGGCATGGTTTTGGAATGGTCATGAATTTTCAGGAGGCGCGTAAACGCATCGAGGCTGACGACTCCGACCCAAAACGCATGCCGCTGACCGAGAAAAATCTCGTCGCGATCTACGGCCTTCCGCTATGGCAGGGAGGTGGCGGTTGTAACGCACGCGTCAAGCCGGCTCAAACCCCGATGGTTTATCAGGACGCGGCTTACTGGGTGCCGTTGCTGGGCACATATGCAGGAATGTCTCGTGAAGAAGCATGCGGTTTAGAACTCGCAGACGTCGAGATAGATGCTGTAACCCCTTACGTATTGGTACGAGCCAACATGACCAAGAGTAAGGACGGCAAAACGCCAGGGGGTCTGAAACGTTCGTCACGTCGTCGAGCCTTGCCCCTTCACACTGAGCTCTTGCGGCTTGGATTTGCCGACTATGTGGCCGCGATCAAAGAAGAAGGCTGGGACAGGCTTTTTCCGGAACTTTACGGAAAGATTAACAAGGAGCGAGGGTACGTCCGCTGGATGAAGCCAGGGGGACCGAGGTTTTATGGAACGGCATGGCGCTATATCATCGATGCAGCTCATGCGATTGCACCGCTTCCTCAAACCTCGGATGGGAAGCACGCTGACTTTCACTCGCAACGGACATTTCACTACAGCGCGATGGCAGGGGAAGGGGTTAGCGAGGCATTGCTGGCCCGCCATGTGGGGCACAGCGGTCGAACGACAGGCGCCAAAAATTACAATCGGCGCGCACTCGCGCTGGGCGAAGAAAAGGAGTTAGCCGAGCGGATGGCGGTGCTCCAACAGCAGGTTCTGAGCGTTACTTCTCATGTTCCCAAGCCAACCAGTGTTTCCTTGTTGCCAATCAACAAACGTTCGCGAGTTGGATCGGCATTAGGTCGCAACGCAGCGAAACATTTTCTTGCTTGAATGATATAGTTGCATCTGCCTTTCTTAGCCGACGGGTCCTTGCTCATATGAAGTTCGACCCATTGGGCTGGCGAAGGTACCTTGCAAAGGTAGGAGAGGCTTTTGCGAACCGCGAGTTAGAACTCAGCCCCCCCCTTTGGGCATCTGTTAACCCCATCCTATAACGTTTCGGTAACCAATTTTGAGGCCACAAGGCCGGGAGCCGATACAATGGAAATCTACATTGAAGAACTCGATATGGCCAGCCTCTTCCACGGAGGCACCACAGCCGATGCTCAAAGTCGTTGGCTACGCCTGAACGGCGATAGATTCAAAGATGTTGGCAGGGTTTTCCCCTATGACCGCCACAAGACGGTTGCCGAGCACGTGGCGACCAAGCTGAAGCACGATCATAACGTCGCGCTGAAGCGCGCGGCATTAAGAACGCTGGAGGAGCTTATCAAGGTCGGCCAAGGTCTCGAAAAAGAACAAATCGAGAGGCGTTCATTTAAAACTTCGGGAAGGAAAGCCACGTCGACCAAACCCAATCGGGAAATTAGTGACTTACCACAGGCCGATGTAATGCCTGAACCGCAGCCGATCCCAGTTCCGACAGCGCCGATCGAGCCGAGACTGGCATCGACGCCATCCCCGATCACCCCGCCAGCGAACGCTGTAAGGCCTCGTATATTCACAATGGTGCGAGATCAGGTTGATAAGGAAAACCTCCTCAAGCCCGTTCTGATGTCGTACGTCAAAGGGGTCGACGTCGCCGAGCTGAAACGCGCTCTCGGCCAGGTCGAAGGTGGTTGGCGGGCAATAAAGGTGCCAGACGATTGTCGTGCTGCGCTGGAGTGGGTCGATGCGCAGTAGGTCGCCATTGCGAACTTCCACCCAAAAGAAAAATTGGCCGCCGATCTCCGCAGCTCTGCTGTCTCTTGGCGACCGAATTTCGCGTGACGAAGGCAAAACATCGGCGCCTTGTGGCGAACTTTTATCAACCTTTGGCGAATTGGCGGCGTGTGCCACTCGATCTTTTGCCGAACAATGGCAATCGACATCCTTCGGCCCGCCAAACGATGCTTGCTTGCGGCGCTTTTACAAACCCTTTGCGGCCAATGTACAGGTCAAAAAGGGTTTCGATTTTGTGCAGGATGGACGGGAGGGCCCGTCCGTTGGAGCACCTCTCGGCCTTCGGCCTTAAGGTGCAGGGGGTATGAGCAAGAGGAAGTCCAGCGCGGTTGAGAAGTCCGACGCTTCGAAGATGGTAGTCGTCAAGGTCAGAATGGAGCAGACCTTGGTCGATCAACTCGATGTAGCAGTGGGTTTAGGTTCGCGGGCCGAATTGATCCGCGATTTGGTCGCGGCCCGTCTCACCCCACATCCGGCACTTACAGCTACTCAGAATGTCGATCGCGTTGCACGCGCATTGGCCCAGCACCTCGATCCGAATGCCCGGACCATCAATCGATACGAGGGCGAGACCGAGCGATTGGACGATTTAGGCGTTAAAATCGCCGAACTCACTTTCGCGGTGCGTGGGCTGAACCGCACGATGGCGCAACATTTGCTCGACGCGGCAGGGATCGGGCGCACAAAGCCATGATCGTCAAGAGCACCGCACGCAAAAACAAGCTCAAGAGCAAGCTCGGTATCGAGGCAAGCCGTCGGGCCATGACCCGAGCTGTGGTGGCTGTGATGGAATATTCGACCGATCAGGATATCGGTTTTGAACTTGGTGTGCTACGGCAAGGGCAAGAACCGGTGCCGGTGAAACACGATGCTTTCGCCGAGGAGACTGAAGCGCAAATCGACGAAGCCGCCCGCACGCTTCTCGCCTACACCCTAAGCAAGAAGCCCGGTGAAAAATTACGCGCGGTGCGCACGAGATCCGTTTTCGGCCACGAAGACGACGATATCGAGGTCGAAGAGTTTACCGAGCGCGCAGTGGTGTTGATGGCTGATGCCGACCCCTCCCATCTTCGCCACGTTATTCTCGCCGATCCTGTTGCCGGACTGGATCAGGTCATGATCCACTTGCGACGCTTGTACGGTCCAGCTGCTTCGATTTCGTTGACCGAACATGGCGATACAGATCACCGTCACTTCCATGCTGTCATACTGACCGTTAATCCCGCGACCGGGAAAGGATTCCAGATCAATAAGGGGTTCGACGTCGAAGCGCTGCATATGCTCGCCGCGAGTATCGATTTCGAGAATGGCGTATATCCCGAGCCCAACGCGCTTTTCGTCGCGGATGAAGAGGCGATCTACGATCGTTGGAGAGGCCAACGAGTCGCTTCACGCAGTTACGAGGTAGATCCCGCGGCAGCGAATTCGGTGCGACACAATCGCTTGATTATAATGGCCGACAACGAGGCTGCCGATCATGCGGATGAGGGGTGGCTAAGATTTCGTGCCGAGTCAAAGGGTCTCGAAATCGAGGCGCCGGAATGGGACGATGAACGGGTCGCGAAGCTGATGATAGCACCGCGCATCAAACGAGCTAAGTCCTGGGACGAGTTGCACGACAGTCTCGCCATGATCGGCGTCCGGTACGTGGACTACCGAGGAAACGGTCGCCTGATGTTGGGCGATGATCGCCATATCGCTGCGAGCGCTGCAATCAGCACGGCAAGCATGACCGAGCTCACCGGCAGGTTCCGCAAGACCTTTTATCCTCCTTCGCGTCCGGAGCTGCTTCGACCTTTCATTTGCCCGCGCTTCACGATGAAGAAGGCAGACAAGGCCGACGCCGAGGTCCGGCGGAACGCTAAAGGCCTCGTCGATGCCGAAGCGGAACGTATCGCTCAACTCGCCGATGAAAACCTTCGTAAAATGCGAGTGAAGGACCGGCATGAGGTCAATCGACAGATCCGAGAAGTGGCGCGTAGAGCCAGGGCTGATCACGCAAAAAAGTCCAAACTGAACGAAAACCGCCGTAAGGAAGAACGGGCGAAGCAGAATCCCAATCCGTCTCTCCGCGATCAGGCGGAGGCCATCGCGTGGCAGCTCGACATCGAGCGCTTCGACCAGATGATCGAGCTTTATTCAGGGTACGCGAGAACCCGATACTGGGATACAAATCAGTGGCGAAAGCAGGGTAGGCTCGAATTTATCGAATATCGCTCCTTCATCACTATCATGAAGGGCGCGGACAAGTTGCAGGCCTTGAGACTGGCTCAGCTGAAATGGGGCGAAGATTTCAAAATCTTCGGATCGAAGCGTGACATCGCGGAATATTGTCGTCTCGCGGCGCAGGAAGGAATTGTCTTCGGCGATAAAGAACAACGGAAGAGGATCAATGGCTTCCGTGTAGGGACGGCCTCTTCCAGTCTTGATGGCCAACCGCCGCCACATCCCCTGTGGCGTCGTATCGAGAAATTGACCAAGGCGCTTAATGCTCGCGATGCGGAGGGGGCGAAACGCTATAACGACCGTGTGGTCAACAAGGTTATGGATGCCAATATACCTAAAGGTGACAGGATCGATACGGCATCGCAGCTTCGACCAAATGATCGTCGCGCGATGATCCGCGTTCAGAATGCTCCCGACCATCGCGACGAACTCGTCCAAGATTACGAGCAACCAACCGGCCAGTCCATTGCATGGGTACAGAAGGCTCTGGACGCAAACCCGGAAGATCTTTCAAGTCCCCGCCTTCAGGGCTTTCTGATGGCGCAGTATTTCCACCAGGAAGCCGAGCGAGGCATATTGCTGAATTTGATTGAACGTGGCGAGGCTACGATCACAGACGACGGGGTGGTGTACAAAGGACGACGCGATTGGCCCCCGATTGCTCTTCAGCGTGAAAACGAAAATCCGGTTTTCCTCCGAAGCGCCGTCAATCGAGGCAAGCCCAAAATCGAAAGCACCGATCCGGACATCGAAGCCTACGTACTTTCCGGTGAACCTCACACCTTGCACGATCTCACGATCGCTCGGCAGGAGCTCGCCCAACGCTTGCTCAAGAAAGCGCGAAAAGGCGGCAAACGCTCCACATGGTTTCATCGGCTCGACCAACGCGAACAGATGATCGTGGAAGGTGCGATCGAAATGGCGCCCGACATGAGTCCCACGTTGGTGGTAGATGAAACGCTCATCAAGAACATGACACCGGCTCAAAAAGCTTTCGCGCGTCGTCATTCGCGATAGCGAAATCATCTACGTTCGATTGCTGCAAAGGAAGGCGCCGCCCCACACCAAAGGAGCGGCGAAAGAAGAAGACCCGGCAGGAGCCGAGTTTGTGACCGAAAGAGGTTGAAGGGAAAATAGAGAGCGTCGCTCTCGGACCTTCGGCCTCGATCAGTCATGAACCATCCTTATCGGAGATTACCCATGACGAGACCGTTCTCTCGCACGGCGGATGTAACCGCCGCGGCCGCGCTGCTGCGCGACCATCCCGACTACCGCGTACTCGAAAGGCTGCCGAAGCCGTTCGATAATTTGCCTGACGATCTGCCGGAAGGCGGGCGTAGGATCGCCATTCTGGATGTCGAGACCGAAGGCCTCGATCCGACGACCGATGCGATCATCGAACTGGCGATGATGCATGTGGCGGTCGATCAGAACGGCTGCGTGATCGGACATTCGAAACCGAAATCCTGGCGCCAGGATCCCTGCCGTCCCCTGAAACCGGAAATCGTCGAGCTGACCGGTCTGACCGATGATGATCTGGCGGGCCAAGTTCTCGACGAGAAGATCATCCTTCGAACGCTCGAGCGATGCCATATCGTGGTTGCGCACAATGCTCGGTTCGATGTCGCTTTCGTCGACCGGCAATTTCCGACGACCGCGACGATGCCGTGGGCCTGCTCCTGCTTCGAGATCCCATGGGCCACGTTCGGGCATTCGTGCCGAAAGCTGGAACACCTGCTGGTGGACCACGGCGCCTTCTTCGACGGGCATCGTGCTGAGATCGATGTCTGGGCGCTGTTCCAGCTTCTTCAGCTCCCGACCCGCTTGGTCGACGGCGTGGACAATGAAACCAAAGAGCGGACCTACCTTCAGTGCCTTCTGCAATCGTCGGATGACGGCGCGGTACGGGTCCGCGCAAAGGGCGCGCCCTACGAAGCGAAGGACTTGTTGAAGGCGCGCGGATATAGCTGGGATCCAAACCGCAAGGTCTGGTGGAAAGATGTCCCGATGGACGACTTTTTCACCGAAAAGGCCGCGTTCGCACAGGCTGAACTTCCCGAGCCCATCGGCTCGCAGCTCGACGCCGTAAACCGTCACCGGTTCTGAAAGCTCAGACGCTTCTCATCTCCCATTCCTGACCGCTGGCATCGCGCTTTCTGCGCGAGCCACGCGCAGTCCAACGAAAGACCAAAATCATGACCGACCTCGTAACGCTCGAGGCCCGGCTGCAAGCCGACGCCAACGCGATTCTCGACCGCAATCTTTCATCCCGGCCTTATGTCATTTTCGATATCGAATATGTCTACGACCGGGAAGGCCAGCACCGCGCCGACCGGCATGCCGCCGATCCCCGTGGCACTACGGTTGAAACCAAGCCCGGCAAAACCAAGAAACGCAAAACGGAAACGAGGTGGCCGTTCCATCGCATCGCCTGCATTTCTGCAATGACCCTGATGGTTTTGCCGACAGGGATCGCGGTCGAGAACTGCGAGACCTGGTCTCGACCTGAATTGACCGAAGGCGAGATCGTCCAGGCTTTCGCTGAGTTCGTGGAAGGCAGCACAGGAGCAATTCTCACTACCTGGGGAGGTGAGTGCAAGGATCTGCCCGTCATCCTCTCCGTCGCCATCCGCGAAGGGTTCGCGCTACCATCGTCGCTTGCGAACGGGTTTTGGCTGCGCGAGCGCCTCGATCTGTGCGATCTGCTTCGGGTGAAAGCGGAATCTGTGCACCTGAACGAGTACGCTCACGCTCAGGCCCTACCCGCCAAGATCATGGCGCCATGGCAATTGGGCGAGGCTGCCGAAAAAGGGTCGTGGGTCGCCTTGCGCGAGCACTGCGAATGCGACGTCACCGTGACCACAATGCTGCTGGTGCGCTGGTTGTTGGCGACCGGCAGGGTGAAGGGCGAACGGATGAAGTTCGATCGTGAGATCGCCGACGCAATGGCGCAGGCTCGTCCTTATCGGCCAAAGCTCATGGCAGCGATCGATGGCTTCACCAGCCCTGCGCTCGCGGTAGCCGCCTGACACGATCTTCGAAGGAGTCCCTGTCATGAAACCGCCCTGATGCTCGTCGGCGATCCGCCGCACTCCGTCATCATCAATCATGTCCGCCGCCCGCGCAGATCTCGCGTCGGTGGCGTTTTTGTATCTGAAGGAATTATCTCATGGCCAAGAAGCCATCCAAGAAAAGCTCCTACGTCATCGTAGCGAGCAATGTCCTGCCTGCGACCGTCATCCCAGGCACCAACGTCGTGGCGGAAGCCGCGTACCGCAACGATCGTCATCCGGATCGGCCGGGCCCATGGGATGGGGAGCCGGACAAGATCGCCTGGACCGACCGGGCGACCGGCTATTCCTGCGTGATCGTACGAGAGCGCCTCGGCGAGTACGGCGCTCATGTCGGTGTGCCGCCCGAACACTCGCTGAGCGGGTATAACGCCGATGCCGTTCCTGGCGCTATCAGCCAAGGCCTGCATCGACCGGTGAGTTGTGCGCAAGCCTGTCAACGCCGCGTGCCCGAACCGGTCAGCATCTGCCATGTTTCCGAACGGAACGCGCACTTTGCGCAGCAGATGGCGAGGGGGCAGGAGAGCGAGGACGATGCCTGGTGGCTCGGCATGCTGTTCGACGGCCCACGCGATCTCGTGCCGATGGGTCGCGACCGTAAGCTCGCAGCAGAGCGCGGTGAGACGTATCGCGATGCACGGTTCGCGTACGAGCAGGCGACCCTTCTCGCGCGCCGCCTTCACGAGTGGGACGCGAAGAGCGATGGGTCACCGCCTGTCTTGCGCAGTTCCGAAGAGGGAGACGGGCAATGAACGGTGCGTCCGATCTGCCGTACGAGGCACGCCGCAACCCCGCGCTCCCATGGGGCTATTGGATCCTCATCGACGCCGAGGATGATCCTGCAGCCCCGCTGCTCGACGAATACGGCGAGCGATGGCGTTCGCTACGCGAGGCGCTGTGGAAGGGGCGGCTCGGCATGGCCGCTCGCGGTGATCTGGGTCCGGCCGACGAAGAGCAGATCGAGTTCCTGCTCGCCATGCTCGCCATGATCGATCGCAGTGTCGTCAGCGCCGAAGGCGTCGTCAGCGACATGTTCGAGAACAGCTGGCTCCTGACCTCGCATTACTCCTCTTGGTTGGCGGGCCAGAATCTTATCGAGGCGGACGGCAACCTCGCAACCGCGCGACTGACACCGGAGGGCAGGGCGGTCCTTGTCATGCTCGCCAGTACGAGGCCTGCGGATCGCGAACCGCTGCCCATCGGGCTCGAAGGGCTTCATCCGTTCGCGAAGCTTCGCCCCGTACCGGACCGCGAGGCGATGGAGTCGGCGATCCTCGCTGCGGAAGCCAAAATTCCCAACGCGACCGTTCGCTTCTTGCGAAAGGATATGCCGAACCGCCCTTCGATCGTGTTGGTTGGTGCTGCGAACGCTAGAATGCCGATGGCGGAGACGCATTGGTCACTCGGCTTCACCCAGACCTATCATCGCGATCATCTCTACGCCTGGATGCTCGCACAGACTGATCGGTGGCAAGGCTGGTTTACGATCGCTCGCGAACAGCGTTCCGGCGCGCTGACCGAGCATCTGCTCACGCTGTTCATCGCGCAGGACTGCGAAGAGAGGAGGATTTGATACGAACTGAAGAAGGAGGCCGGTACCGGCCTCCTTTTTTGCAGCTCGCCTCGCATGGGGGCGATCCATTCGTCTTGATCGAGAGGGCAGGAGAAGTCCAATACTGAACTGTTAACCATTCTTCTTTCTTGAATTGAAATCTCTTCAGACCATATCTGCAAACGAGCGTGTCCATATATCCGGCCCCGTTGTGCCGAATATGTTAATGCCTTTTGTGGGCGCTCCGGTCGTGAGTGGACGAGCCACGGATACGACATCCTGTAAAACCGTGATCGACAATATTCGTGCGCGTGGCGCGCACGAGCATGTCATCTCGACCACAAGAGGCTCCCATGACGAACAGCATCCCTTCTACCAAACCAATGCGCCGCTCGAAAAAAATTCGGACATCGTGTCCGAATAAACCGGAACCGGCGCATGATGATACGAAGGTGAAATTACCGACCTTCGACCCCGCTTCTCCCGAAGCACGCGAACTCGAAGCGCGGTTCCGTGACCCGCGTGATCTCAAAAAACGGGCAGCCCGATATGCGCGACGTTGCCAAGGCAATGCCGATGATCTGCTGAGCGCTGCTCTCGTTCATGCCCTGCGCCGGCCGAATTGGGTCGCAGGAGTTGAGGGTCGCCTTGACGGGATTCTGTCGAGTCACGCCCATACGATCAACCGGACACGTAGGCGGATGGAGAAGAAGGGCATCGTCCTCGTTGCCGACAATGATGGTGCGATCATCGATAAGTGCTTTCCTTCGCCGCGCGATCCGGCAGCGGACATCGAACGCGAGCAGCGACGGGCGGGGGCGATGAAAGCGTTGGACCTGATCGCTGGCGATGATGTGGAAATGCGTATCCTTATCGACGGGATATGCATGAGTGAGCGTGGCCGGAAACTACGTGGTTCCTTGGGTATCACGGAACTAGAGCTTGCTGCCCTGCGCCGTCGCCTTAAGCGTACAGCGCAATCGGTCTGCCTTCCCCTTTGCTCCGATGGAACGATCGACCCTGATCTCCTCCAGTGGTTCGCAGCCTAAGCTTGGATGGTCAGTTGGGGGGCTATCGTGGTGGAAGGCGATTGTCCCCCCGACCAAACTTCGAGTTACGAAACAGTGTGATCGCTCTCTCAGGCGCTGAAGCCGGGTCCCGCTCGTACGTCTCGGCTACCGCATTTCGAGCATCGCAGCCTCCGCTCCACTTGCGCAATCTGCCGCGACCAATTCCGGCGCTGGCAGGATCGACACTCGACCCGCAGCATGTAGCCGTGCCTCGCGTAGTCCGAGATCGTATCGAGCCGCTTGGAGCTCATGGCTTGCGACGGATCGCCCACACGAGGGCAGACATGGCGGTGATGACAGCGGCGAGGCCGGCGAGCGTGGCGGGATCGAGAACGAGCATGGCGACCTTCCGATTCGATGAAGGCGGCTATATGTTCATACTTTGTTCCGTGTAGGAAAGCTTCAATTTTTGCTGGTTGGCGACAGTTGCTCGTATCGGCGCTGGACCTGACGCCACAACGCGACGGCTTCTGGCGGTCCCGACTGCTCGAACGCGGTCACACGCTGTGCGATGTAACGGGCGCCGTTCTCGCCGTGCTTGCGTTCGACGCTCAGCGTCAATGCCCAAATCTCCTGCTCGCGCGTAACGGGCATGCTCAGACCAGCGCGACGACGATGTTGTAGAGCACGCTGGCAAGTCCGAGGACGAACAGGAGACCGACGAACGCAGCTTCGCAGGCAATCCATCGATTTGCGCTGGCATTGGGGTTCTTATCGGCGTTCCAGTCTTTCATGCCGCGATCCTGTCATCTAGCGGTGACTATGGGCAAGTCCGCTCAAAGAGATACCATGTTCCGCCGAACTGCCACACTGGCTGCTGCAAACGCTTTTGCCGTCCCTTCCGTCGCGAATGCCTGGGGTCAGACCGGACACCGGGTCATCGGCGAGATCGCGCAGGAGCACATCAACGGGAGGACCCGCGCCGAGATCGAACTGATCCTCGGCGAGGAAGATCTGGCGCAGGCCTCGATCTGAGCGGACGAAGAACGTTCTAACCCGGACACGTTTTGGCAGCGCGAGGCTGGTCCCTATCACTTCGTTACGGTTCCGGAAGGCCAGAGCTACGCAGACGTCGACGCACCCGAAGAAGGCGACGCTCTGAGCGCGCTGACGCGGTTCACACAAACCGTGCGCGATCCGAACGCGTCTCGCGAAGAAAAGGCGCTCGCTCTCAAATTCATCGTGCACATCGTCGGCGACGTCCATCAGCCGCTTCATGCTGGCAATGGCGAGGACCGTGGCGGCAACGATGTGAAGGTTCGCTGGTTCGGCGAGGAAACCAACCTGCACTCCGTCTGGGACAGCAAGCTGATCGAGAGTCGGAACCTGTCTTATACCGAATACTCCCACTGGCTGGGCCGCGAAATCAATCCGGAGCAGACCATCGCTTGGTGGACGGCCGATCCGCAGGTCTGGATTGCGGAGAGCACCACGATCCGAGATCGGATCTATCCGGCATCAAGCAAAGCCAACCCGAGCCTCGGCTACGCCTATCAGTACGAAAATCTAGGTGTAGCGGAGACCCGGCTGCAGCAGGGTGGGATCAGGTTGGCGGCCTAACCTCGACCGAGTTTTCGCTCATCGTTGATACCGAAAGTAAAATTTCAGATCCTCTTCCGAAAATCGTCCCGCTTTCGGATCATCAGATTACCGACGCAGATGAATGCGCGACCCGGTCGGATCATCTTCGGCCTGCAAGCCGGAACCGAAAGCTATGTCCGGACATGGGCCGGTCGAAGGCCGTTCGCTTTTCTTGGAGTCGTTGCAGCAAGACAGCTTCTCTGGGCACTAATTAGTGCAGCGCGCAAACAAAACTGAGCTGGCATGATAGCACAGACTGGGATCACTCGCTCTTGGTTCCTTAAAACGCCTTAAGTCGTCTTCCTGCCCCAAGCCGGGTCATGGATGTGTGCA
This sequence comes from Erythrobacter sp. HI0063, assembly GCF_001635685.1. GTDB lineage: Bacteria > Pseudomonadota > Alphaproteobacteria > Sphingomonadales > Sphingomonadaceae > Qipengyuania. Next base: position 47,692 of record NZ_LWFF01000235.1, on the reverse strand, counting down.
TCTGTCGAGCCTTGAATCCTGCAGTCGGCACCATTAACTTAGGGGTGTATCCCCTTCGCATAGGTAGCGCTTGACTCAAATCAGGCACGGCCTATCGCGCGGCTCGCGCAAGCCCGTTCAGGGGGTGTTAGCGTCACAGACGCTAAATCGGGGGTAATAATGAGCCGCGCAGACTTCACTCTCACTTATGACGGACCGGCGCTAAAAGCGCACGAGATGGACGTGCGCGATCTTGCCCCGGCCATGCTTGCTGTCGGTGAATTATTCGATGCGATGAACCTCCTGCTCAACGGGGAGTCGGCAGAAGTCCAAATTAACGTCAAAGCGCATGAGCCGGGGTGCTTCTCGGTCGTTTTCGATATTATCCAAAACTGGCGAGATGGCGCTCTATCTCTCCTGACAGGCGACTACGTTGCGGCGGCACTTAATCTGAAGGAGCTACTGCTCGGCGGCGCTGGGTTGGTCTGGTGGATCCGAACTCACGGTGGGCAGATGCCGGATAGGGTCGAAAAGCTGTCTGGTAACATGATCCGCGTTCATTACGGCGGCGAAAGCTTCGATGTCCCACTTCAACTGCTCCGCCTATATCAGGACCTTTCTGTGCGGCACGCGCTGGAGAAGGTCGTTTATCGCCCGCTTCAAAACCCTGGCATTGATTTGGTCGAATTTGGCGAGCGGAGGAATCCGGCACAACGAGTGCGGGAGAACGAGGCGAGTTCTTTTCGCACCCCCGAAATTCCAGAGAAGGTCCTCGTCAGCGACACTCGCGAAGCGGCGTTTTCAATCGTCTCGTTGGCCTTCAAGGATGATAACAAGTGGCGGCTCCACGATGGCCAGAACTCTGTCAGCGCAACTATCGAGGATGAGGATTTTCTCCGCCGCGTGAACCAAAACAACATCCGATTTGCAAAGGGCGACGTGCTTATCTGTGAGATCGCGTTCGTCCAAAAGCAGACCGCAAAGGGTCTGGTTACCGAGAACGTAGTGAAGAAAGTCAAGCGCCACATTCCAGCGCCGCGTCAGCTTGATATGCCCTTACTGCCACCAACGGAGACAGACGATGACAACCCTGCGTGAAGCGATCGAACAGGGTAAGCTCGCCAAATTCATCGCCGAACGTGAAGGCGAGGAAGGCGACCAAGCCGCCTTCGACGCTACGCTGCGTTCAATGGCCGGAACGTCGAAAGAAGCTCCGCCAGCATCGTCTCCGCCCGATTGCGACGATTGAAGCGATACTCAAATTCCTTGACGTAGCGGCCGAGGTGCTTGGCGCTGACGCTGGTGTGAGTGCCGTTGATCGAGCACTTAAGGTGCCGCCAGAAATTCTTGATACCGTTGACCGAAACCGTCTCGGCTAGGCGGTAGTCGTAATAGGCATATTCCATCGCGCGGTGGTTCACGCGTGCATGGCGGTAACCGGCTTCTGAAAGGCTGGCGTAGCTGCGAAGTTCGTCAGTGTGGACATTGCCGCCTATACGCACGTTCGCCTTCACGAACGGCTCCAGCGTGGCGCGACGCTGGTTCGGAACAACCTGCGCTACAATGTCGCCACCACGCTCCAGAGCGCCCACAACGACCGTCTTAGCGGCGCTGCCGCGATTGTGAGTGCCCCGCTTGACGCCGCCCATCAGGGTTTCGTCAATTTCAACGTTCGTGCCAGCGCCGCCGATCTGACGGTCACCGTCAACGTCCGCCATGTGTTCGCGGATAAGCGCCGCCATGCGCCATGCGGTTTTGTAGGTGACCCCGAGCTGGCGCTGGAGTTCTTTACCGCTCACACCATGGCGCGTGGTCGTGAACCGGTGGATCGCGTAGAACCAAAGCTGGAGCGACGTGCGGGTCTTTTCGAACGGGGTGCCAACCGTGGGATGCAGGTGATGGCCGCACCATTGGCAGGAATAGGCGCGCTCGGCCTGAATGCGAAACCACTTGGAAGCGCGCTTGCACTTGGGACACTCGAAGCCCTGCCCGAACCGAACGTCGAACAGGTGCTGGAGGCAGGTTTCGTCGTCCGGATACAGCTTGAAAAACTGGGCGGTGGTGAGGGGCTTCGTCATACCCCATTCTATAGCTCAATCCGTTACGTATGGCAATGGGATACACCCCCTCTATTTAGGACTAAAAGCACATCCTTATAAAGAGAAGCGGGCAAGGAAATACGACCGCCTCGCAACGACCAAGTCTTGCTCACTAATGACCCTGATAAGGGCGCGAGGTTGCCTCCAAGTTGAATCTGAAAGAACGTCAGCTTCGGTTGGGAAACTTCGGCCCAGTCAATGACTGAGATTAATGCGCCTTGCCGACAGGCATCTCCGTCAAAACCGGCCCAGCAGCTTCTGGGCCGATTACAGATTGTCCGGTTTCAGGTGGCCGACAGTGGATAGCTGCCGCTCATCACGCCTGATTGCGTTGGAAGTTTTCGCCGACAGAGCCGCCGTTCGAAGCACTGTGGTTGGCCCCTGAAACCGACCGTTGGTTCACGCGGCGAATTTTGGCTCCTCTTAGGCCGGTTGCAGACTGTCACTTTGGGTGCGAGGCACCGGTTAAGGAGCCGCCCTCGTCCTAACTCGGTATGGGCGAATTTGAATTTAGTCGGAAGCCGACGCGCCAAAGTGAATGGTCGAGATATCAGGAGCCGGAAGTGGCGCTCCGATAATGTCGGCGAAGGTTTGATCAGAGATACGACGAAGAAAGGTGGGCATGTCGGTCGCGCCGAGCGGAAATTGCGGATTGAGGTTAGGCACGGCGAAGCCCGGCGACGAGGCGTTCCCTTCATACCGCACCAAGCCGTCAAAGCAGCTGAAGCACGTCGCATTGACGTGGAGTTCGCCATAATGCTGGAATAGCGCATGGGAGAGCAGTCCCGCGCGTCGGCGGACATGCGGCAACATCAGGTCGGCAGGGGCGATTTCATCGAACTGTACGGCTATGAACGCCGGTCGTTCGCCTGAGAACTGGCTCGCTGCCTTTCGCATCGCCTCGAGAAGCGGCTTGGAAGGATCATCCTCATTCTGGCTGCGCATCACTATCAGGCATCCGCCGTCTTCAGTGATAGCACCGGCGGCATGACAATTTTGCCCCCATCGCTGGCGGCAGATTGCGCTCATTCTCGCCTGGTCGACCGTGACCTCGTTTCGCAACTCTTGATCGAGAGCAATCCTTGTAACGGTGAACCATGACTCCGCAGCATTATCGGCTTGTCCGTTCAGCAGCATGTCCATCGTTGACCGGCGCAGTGGCTTTTGAGCCTGCAGATTGGCGGACAGCCGGTCCTCGAGGTCGATAAGGAGAACTTCGCTGCGCGATTGTTCGATCGGGCCCGAGAAGGCAGGGGTCATCGCCTCGATAAAACGATAGAAGTCCTTGCGGTGGATTTTCCGTCCGGCGTCAGCAGAAATGCTCTTGCATTCGACTTCGCCTCTAACCTTTTCGCGACAAAATGCGAGATCATACTGGTCTGTGCCGTCAAGATCAGGAAATTCGAGTTCGAAGCCATCGATTGCGAGACGCTGTGCAACATCCATCTCGAGATAGAGAGCGGCGAAGCCGGTCTCTGCTTTCAGTGCATCCCGGAGACGCCCGGTGAGCGATTTCTTCCCTTTGGTATTGAGAGCCGCGTGCACCTCTACGACCGTTGCCGCGAAGTGAAGCCCGGCCCAGGCCTGTATGTCGACATACTCGCCAAGGAGCCGGCCTTCCTTGGCGAGAATGTCGCATTGGTGGCTGATTGCGAGCTCGAGCCAGTGATAGTCTGCCACGATCTTCCATCGGTAGGGGGATCGGCCTTGCTCGGCATCGAGCCCATCGGCCCGCTTGAACCAGCGTTCGTGACCGACAAGCGCAAGAAATCGCGGAAGGTAAGCCGCAAAGTCTTCGAGCGTAGTTGGCCTGAGCAAGTGCATCTACTGAGGAGTGCCACTGGCAGCGGGAGTGGGAGCTCCAGCGGAGCCGGCGCCATTCGTCTGGATGGCGGTATCGGATGCTGGGGAGGCCCCATCGTCAGGGATGACCATCTGGGCTTCGACGGCGGTCTGCGATGCGAACAACTGCTGAAGGCCGCCTTCGCGGATCCAGTTCGTCACCATTGCGCCGACTATGAGCATCAGAACGAGCGCGATCACGCGGTAATAGGTCTGCTCGCGTTCAACCGCGTGGATCCGGCCGGTCAGGTCCTTGTCGACATCCTTGATCTTCTTGTTGATGCCCGCCAGCGATTGCAGTTCTCCCGAAATCCCCGGGATCAGATCGGGCGGAAAGGTGAGCTGAACCGGCCTATCGCGGCCGCGCTTCGTCTTGCGATCGAGGTTTGACAGCCAAAGGAGAAACATCGGCTGGCCCTGCCGCAGATGGACCGGTACCGGCCCGGCGTTGTAGACCGAGAAGATAAGGCGTCCCTTGAAGCCGGGGTCGACGTGGAAACCCGATACATTGATCAGGCCGCGCCATTTGATTTTCGCCTTGATCGAAATGAAGCCCAGCGCATCGTCGGGAATCTCGACGATTTCCTCGGTCAGGAGAAAGCCAAACTGACCGGGAGGAATGGTGAAGGCTTGGTTGTCGTCGAGCTGACGGATTGTGACGCTCTGCGGGTCTTCGGTCTGGTCATTGGGCGAAACGTAGACCTCCCGGCCCATGTGCAAGGTGTAGGCCGAGCAGTCTACACAGTCCTCGTCGAACGGCGTTATGAGAGTCGGGAGACGCTCTGCCAGCGTTTCGCCGCTCCAGAATCCGACCGCTTCCATTTTGCCCCCCATTTGTCAGAAATATGCTACATGAATCTGACAAACCGTCTTTCCGATTTGTCAGAACAGTGTATACACGCATCTGACAAAGGAACCAGCATGCGCGGACCCGGCCTCGACCTCAAAGCCGCTATAACGGACCGGATGGCCGACGGCAGCAACCCGTCGGTTTGGACCCCGCGCGACTTTCTCGATCTCGGATCGCGGGAGGCTGTTGATCAAGTTCTTCATCGCCTGACACGCAGCGGCGATATACGACGCATCGCGCGCGGTCTCTATGACAAGCCGCAGCGCAACAACCTCACCGGCAAGCCGACCCATCCCAACCCTCGCTCGGTCGTCGACGCCCTAGCACGCCGCGACCAAGCTCGAATTCTTGTCGACGGCATGACCGCAGCGAACGATCTTGGCCTGTCGGACGCAGTACCGGCGCGAATCGTGGTTCACACCGATGCCCGCCTCAAACCAATCAAGCTCGGCAACCTGCAGATAGACTTCAAGACGACCGCGCCGAGCCGTCTCCATTGGGCTGGCCGTCCCGGCATGCGCGTCGTGCAGGCATTGCACTGGCTTCACGATGCAGGAGGCGATACCGACCCTGCTGTCGTGAAGCGCTTGCGCAGCCTGTTTGCCGATCCTGACCATGGTGTAGCGATTGTCGACGATCTCTCAACCGATCTGCTCGCTCTTCCAGCATGGATGCAACAGATCCTGCGCGACACGATGCCCAGTCATCGAAGGCCACCTCGCTCATGACGATGAACACTGCCTATGATCAGGTTCTCGCTGCCACCGTAAACGACAGGCGCGATCTGTTCGTCGGTGCAGGACAGCGACTGGGCACTGCGCCCCAGAACATCGAGAAGGATTTCTGGGTCTGCTGGACGCTTGATGCATTGTTCAATGGGCCAGCATCGCGGGGGCCCCGCTTTCTGTTCAAGGGCGGAACGTCGCTTTCCAAAGGCTTCGGCCTCATCGAGCGTTTCTCCGAAGACATCGATATCACCGTGTTTCGCGAGGACATTGGTGAGGAAACCAGCGTTGAGGCGCTGGAAGCAATGTCGGGAAAGAAGCGCCAGGCCAAGCTCGATGCCATCAAAGGCGCGTGCCAGGCGTTCATCGGCGGCGAACTTCTCGCCCAACTCTCGGCAACACTCGCCGAGGCGGTGGCAGCGGCAGACGGAGAGACCGCCGCCGCAAGAGTCGAGCTCGATACAGACGATGAAAGCCGCCAAAGCCTGCTGCTCTGGTATCCGAGCACCACGGAAGCGTCAGATGGCTATATCCGCAAGGCCGTAAAGATCGAATCGGGCGCCAAGTCCGCGCTCGATCCGCACGCGCAGCACACCATCACGCCCTATCTCGCCGCGGATCTACCGGACGTTGATCTCACCGTCGCCGATGTGACGATCGTCGATGCGGAGCGGACCTTTTGGGACAAGGTGGTGATCCTGCATGGGCTGCGACGCTGGTTCGACGCACGCCAGGTCTTGCGAGCAGGAGGACAGCGTGTCTCGCGCCACTACTACGATGTACATCAGCTGATGGCCGCCGGAACGGGAGCTGCGGCGCTCGCCAATCCGGATCTCGGCCGCGATTGCGTTGCGCATGCTCGAATGTTCTTCAACAGTCGCGATCTCGATCTCGCTCATGCACAACCAGGTAACTTCTCGCTCAATCCGACCGACGCGATGACCGTCGACTTGCGCCGGGATTACGACGCCATGGCGGGCATGATTTTCGGGGAGGTGCCGTCCTTCGACGCCGTGCTCGCCAGTGTCGATGACCTTGAGCGCAACTTGAACGGATCGCCCTCGTGATTCTCGCGCACGGCATCGATCTCGTCGATATTTCGCACACCGCTGCCTTACTGCGCGATCCGACCGATCAGTTTCTGATTCGATGCTTCACGCCTCAGGAACAAGAAGCGGTCGGGACGGGGCAAGACCGCCCGGCGCGCCTGTCCGGTCGGCTCGCCGTCAAGGAAGCGGTCATGAAAGCGCTCGGCACGGGCTTTGCCGAAGGCGTTGGCTTCCTTAGCATCGAAGTGGTCAAGCTGCGCTCGGGCGCGCCCACCATCGTGCTGCATGACGAGGCGGAGCGCCGGGCCGCTGCGCTCGGTATCCGATCCTGGCTGGTGAGCACTGCACACGAAGGCGACTTGGCGGTCGCCAGCGTGATCGGTCTCGGCGATCAGGGTGCACCCAGATAGCGGATCGCGCGTGCGTTGAGGTCGACGAAAATTTCGCCGCCCTTATTGGCGAGAACCTGACGCCACACCGCAAATCCCTCAAGGATAGCGCGTTCCCAATCGGCCGCGGTCGCTTGCCCCACTTCGAGATGTGAGGTCATGCTTTGGATCGTGCGAAGCAAGCCGTAATCGACTTCCCTAATGCCTTCGAGGAAGCTGTGGACGCGCGCATAGTCAAATGCCAGCGCGGAGACGCCTTCCTCGATGATGCGCGCGCGGCCACCGTCCTCGACTTCATCGAACAACGGATGGCTCTTGCGCTTACGCTTTAGAAACGCCCGCAGGTTCGGCGACCAACCAAGGATCGCGGCATAGGCAAGATGGAACACGTCGTGAAAGCGATAGCCGTCGGGATCATAGGAATTGTCACCGAGCAGGCACCCGATCTCTTCCCCGTCGACCGACATTCGCACCTTCGGACGTTCACCCGAACGGGACTCTTCGGCCAGTCGTACAGTCATCTGACGAGGGAAACGCTCGGTATCGGGAAATCCGGAATCGAGCTTCGGGGCTTTGCTACTGGCAGGAGCAAAGCGCGCGTGCACCTTGTCGAGGTTCTGTTGCGCAATCTGTCCCAAATCCAAGTCGAACTTGCTGGCGACGTTGGCAATATACCAGAGAAGATCGCCGAGTTCTTCACCCACACGATCCATGAACAGGCGGTGCGCTTCCCCGTCGCGAAGGTGCTTCTTGTATTCGCTGAGAAGCTGGCCGGTTTCACCAGCCAGACCAAGCATCGGCACGATCAACGCCTTGAGGGCCTCATCCTCGCTAGAGCGCGGGACCTGGTCGGTCAGCAGGGCCTGCTCCTGATATGTCTTGAAATCGATTGCCATATCCTGCCCTTAGCCGTCCTCTGCTTCACATTTCAAAGTCGCGGGCCGCGAATTCTCAAATGCTTCATTAGGCATTGCACCGGCAGCGATTCGATCATTGATGCCCCATTTGGGCGGATACCAGAATTCGATCGGTTTTGCTTGCGGAGCAAACTTTTGCTTAATGCGCGTACGCCCAGTCCACCCTGCAATGTCGGGGTGCGCAACGCGGGCGTATTTGTCGACTTCGCAAAACAGGTTCTGACAGTCGATCAATTGTAGCCGCCGGCCCCATAGCGATGGGAATTCCAGACCAAGGCGCGCGCATTCCTCCTCCTGCCGGTCTGCCATGAGGCGGATCAATTCGGCATCGCTGAGGCCGCCAGTGTCGGCGAAGCATTTGCGCAAACCATCGCGGGCGCCGGGCCCCGGGACCACAAAGTCCATTTCCGAAAAATCAGTCACTTCGCTGTAATTCATGTCGGTGACGAACTGATAAGCGAGGAAGTCGCCGATCGTCGGGAAGGCGCGCAGCAACTCAAAGCCCTCTTGCATAGTCAACGCCTCAGCGAGCTTGGCCGGTAAAGCCTTCGACATCATGAGTTCGAGCAGCTTCAGATGGTTCTGATGCTTCGCCTTGCAGCCGAATGCCGAGCTTCCCGGTGGCATGATGTAGGCCGCCGAATAGATGCGCCTGCTCTCATCCATCGCCTTAGTGAGAATGCGATCAAAGTGGTCGAAGCGGTAATCCGCGAAGGTGATAGGACCGACCGATCTTTCGAGGAGCTGCCAGGTCTCGATCTTGTTGAACAGCTTAAACAGCAGGATGCGGAACACGACCTCGTCCGGCGTGTCAGGCAGGTCCTCGCGATATATGACATTGCGGATCAGATATTGGCTGACCCGGTCAGACGCCCGGTAGGCGTTGGTGAACTTGTAGGTCGCGAGCACCCGATTGTCGGTCCATGGAGCCGGTTCGCCAAGGGCGCGGCGGTAGAAGATGCGCTGCCTTTCCGCGGCGAACCGCCAGTAGCTGTCATAGACGGCAGTGGTCTTGGCGGGGGCAAGGTGGCTAGAAACGATGATCGGAGCTTTCCGCTCGGAAACGACATCAAGCGTTTGCTGGATTGCCGCAGGAATCTTGGCGGGGCGACCGCGCTTGCGGCCGCTCGAGGCGCTGGATTTACCCATAATTGAATCAGGCAGCATCCGCGGTGAGCTGAGCGGAGCCCACATCTGTCAGCGCAGCGGCCGGAGAGGCTGCAATGCAAAGGCGGGCCGCCTCGATTAGCGGCTTCATGGCGCCATCGGTCTTTCCGATCCGCTCCAGTTTCGCGACTCCCACGTTCACATTGAGTCGGGCAAAAGGCATTTTCATTTCATGAGCCATAAACGCGCCGAGCTGAGCGAGTCCGAGATAATTGCCATAGGCTTTGTCGAAGATCTGCTGTGTCGCATAGAACGCATTGACGACCAGTCCCGCTGCCGTCGGCACGAAGCTAACATGTTGCAGGCACGGAAATTTGAGTTGCGCACTTGCTGTATGGTCTCGGGCAGGATCGAAAGTCGTAGCTTGCGCGAGGGAATCTCTCACTCCATCTCGTTTATTCCATTCGCTCAATATCCACTCCAGCTGATTTCCATCGCACGGACCGCTGCCGTACATCGTCAACCGTTCGAAATAGAGGCCACGGCTGTTGGCCTTGTCCCTTGCACGGTAGAATGGAAAGGACCAGCCATAGTATTGAAACAGTTTGGTGCGGTCACCCTGAGCCATGACCCACAGCCGTTCGGGAAAGATCGTGAACGCAACATCCTCGACCTTTGTCTTCCCCTTGCGGTGGAGCAAGGCGTCCAGCGATCGCCGTACTGCTGGATCTTCAGGAATGGAGTAGTCGGCAGGAAAGCCATCGACAGTCAGCACGAGCGGTGCGACTTCCACACCGGAATGCTCCATTATATAAAGAAGCAACCGGCTATAGGCTTCGGATATGCTGTGACCTTCAATGAGCAGCGGAACGCTCGGCTTCGTGCTGGTCTTAGTCATCTTCGTCATCCTCCAGATGGCGGAACTCAGCGAGCCCGACGTATGCGGTTCGCGCGACGCGGCCGAACGCGGCCCAGTCGCCGCCCGGGCGGTCCAGCCTCACCAAGCCCGGACGCTTCGCTTCAAACAGGCGCCCATGGGCAAGGTCGCCAATCGCGGTAACGGCGTTTCCATGGGCGACAGTCCCTGTCGGTAACAGGAGCAGGTGCCCCACTTCCGCGTCGATAGCAGCTCCGCCCCAATGTTCATCGGCAACGATGAGCGGCTGCGGCGTCAACGCACCGAGAATCTGGGCGCGCAGCGACTGTGGCGTGAACTTGCGCAGCGCGTCGGCCCGCGAGCGGCCGATCATCGCCTCGCCCCACAGCAGGTGCGTGACCAGCGTCGAGTACCCGACCCCAAACTGGCAGGCGATGCGATAGACCTCGGCGGGTGTCGCGGTTTCCGGCTTGAGACCGCGGACGGCAAAGGCATTGCGAAGCCCCAGGGTCGGCATGAGCGCGTAAGCGGCAAAGGTGTCGGCGCTATACTCTTCCGGGATGTCCCAAGGTCGGACGGTCTGGTTTTCGCGCAACTCGTCGATCGAGGAGCCGTGCCCGAGCACATGATGGCCGAGCTCGTGGGCGCAATTGAAGGTGCGGCGGACCAGCGGACGCTTGCTCGACAGGTGAATGCGCGGCGGAGAGCCGCGCTGGTACATGCCTTCCATGTCGATATCGTTGAACCGCACGCGCACGCCGTGCGCCTCGGCCACCGAATAGATGCAAATCGGGCTGACGAGGTCCTTTCCCGCCTTCAGGCGGGCCGAGATCGCTGCTTTCATCGCCTTGTCGGCCAAGGCGCGGCGGTTGTGCATCATCGGCTTGACCAGCGCTTTCATCGGTTGGGCTCCTTCTCGTCATCGTCCGACTTCATCGCGGCGATGAGTTTGAGGAGGCGGTCGAGATCGTCGGGTTTGAGTTTGCTGAGTTCGCGGGCTGCAAGTTGCAATTTGGGATCGTCGGTGGCGGCACGTTCGGGCGCCTCACCCAGCAGCCATGCCACCTTGGTATCGTAGAGGTCAGCAAGCTTGGCGAGCTCATGCGCCGCGATGCGGCGATTGCCGGCTTCCATTTCCGAAATGGTCGGACGGTGCATGTTCATAAGCTTGGCCACCTGCCCCTGTGACAGCCCGGCAGTCTCGCGCGCTGCCCGCAATCGGGCATGGATCGTTGCCGACTTGAGCGAAGGATCGTCACTCATTCTGCCGCAGCCTCTTCGGCTTTCTCAGCCTCTTGTGCCTCGAGGAGCTTCAGGACGAGCGCCACTGTCTGGTTGATTGCCAAGGGCTCCTTGCTCTCCTCATCGACGAAAATGTTGGCCTCGCAGGGGATGGACTTGCCGAGCGCAATGCCGAGCATGCCGGCAGCGACCGGCCACACTTTGCTGGTGAACTTCGGAAGTGTTTCAACCGGCTTGGTGGCACCATCGATAGCGGGACACTCTTCGCCGCTGAGGGACTGCACGGTCTGCAGCACCCCAACCAGCTTGGCTTTGACAACATTGGGATCCATCACGACTCTCCAGCTCTTACGGGTGGTAAGATATGCTTACCATCTCAGTTGTCAAGAGGCCCTCGTTCGCAGTGGCGTATCTAACCGGGCTCATCGAGGCCCATAGGTAGCTGGGGGGATTTCAGTTGCGCCTCGTCTGCTTTCAGGAGCTCTTCCGAAAAGGTTTCGAAAGTTCCGGCATTGGGGCGCGTAGCTGCTGTGTCGGATCTCATGAACGAATGTCGGCTTCAGCCGGATCGCGAACTTGAAGCGGACTTACCGGAGTGTCCGACAACGCGGGTACTCCAAATCCTATAATCTGATGTCCGCTTTCAGGCGATCGTCGTCGAAGCTTCGATGACCGAGATGGGGCGCGTTGCTGACCGACTGCATCTGGGCCGTTTCCGGACTTTCCGCTGTGGGCGATCGAGGGGACGCAAGCCGCCATTTCCTTGGGTTGAAATGGACGGACGTCGACGTTTCTCCAAGCTTGCGACGAGCGCCAACCGCCGCGATCTTCAGATACCAAAAGGGGCAACCATTTCAGTCAAAGAACTCTGAAAGGAACGACTTCCTTTTCCGCTTCTCGTACGCTTCGCGAGAGTCACCGTGTCGCGGTCTGTCCTTACGATAGCCGTCGTCTCCCTCGAGCATTGCAGCCGCCATGCCCATCAGGCCGCCAGGCTTCGCCCGGTCGTATTGACGTCCGGGAGCGGATCGATCGTTGTCCGAAATCGGGGTCCGCTCAATAATCTTGTCGAGCTCGCCGCGATCCAGCCAGACACCGCGGCACGACGGACAATAGTCGATCTCCACCCCGCCGCGATCCGACAGTGCAAGGCCCGTCCGACAAACCGGACAAAGCATCCCGCTTACTTGTTGCTCACTCCGCATAACTAGCTCCTCAAAACGTGTATTCGATGCCAATCAATGGGGCATGGCCGATCTGGTCCGGTGCGCCCTCCTCGAAATCCTGTTGCCGCAGATAGGAAAGTCCGAGCGACAAATTGCCGTTGACTTCGTACTCGACGCCCATGGTGGTGCGCAGTCCCGTGAGGCCGGTGTCGTTGCCGACATTGTTACCGCGCAGCACCAAAAATAGTTCCGCATCGGCTCCAGCGGACCACCTGCCGTCTTCGGTCAGGTCGAAACCCAAGCCTAAGCGCGGGCGAAGGCGCAGACCCATTCGATCTGCGCCATCGACGAAACGCTGTTCAAGGCGCAGCCGTGTCTTCAGGATGCCGTGTCTGGTCGAAAGCTGCTGGATCGTGCGCACCTCGTTGGATCCACCGTCGTTGATGCGATACTCGACCGCACCGGCCAGGGTAGCGTTGTCGGCGATGTCCTGCTTCACCCAACCACGGAAGAAGTAAGTATCGACCCGGCCATCACTCTCCGAACGAAAGCGCTGGGCGGTTTCGAGTTCGAACGCCGTGTCGTCGTCCAATCCGACTTCGACGGACGGATTGAGCCAGAATTCGGCGGCATCGTCGCTCGCTCGGGCAGCCGACGGTGCCGCGAATGTCGCCAATGTCGCAAATAGTACAGCCTGTCTTCTCACCTTCTGAGTCCTTTGGTTCTACAGTGTATCAGGGAGATGCGCGTGATGGCTTTTGCGTCGACTGCGACGTCGCAGCCACGCTCTTATTCTCGTGCATCGCGGGTGCAGCGAGCAACATTGCAACATAAGCTGCATATCCGATCATCAGGACGATCCCGGCCAGCCGCCCGAAGCGCTTCCAGACCTGGCTTACGATCAGGAGCGCGACCGCCGCCGCCGCCATCACGGCCAGATCGACGGGAAACAGCGTTACCGGAATTGCAGCAGGACTGACGATCATCGTTACACCCCCGATGCCGAGAATGTTGTAGATGTTGGAGCCGACGACATTGCCGAACGCGATCTCGGCCTCGCCTCGCCGCGCGGCGACCACCGAGGTAACGAGCTCGGGCAGCGAGGTTCCGATCGCGACTATGGTGAGGCCGATGACCGCTTCGCTCAAACCGGCGATGTGCGCGAGGTCGATGGCAGCGCTCACGAGAAAGCGGGCACCCAGCATCAGCAAGGCCAAACCGGCAAGCAGCAGCAGGGTGGCCCTCCACCAGCTTTCTTTTTGTTGATGCAGCGCAGTATCGGCGATTTCCAGCGCCTGCTGCCGGTCGAAAGCCGCCGTGTGGCCGGAATCCGCTGCCCTTACTCGCTCATCTCGGTAGCAGCGCACGATGTAAACGACGAGCGCGACCACCATCGCCAGGCCGATCCAAGCTCCGTGCCAACCGGTCGCTCCAAGGACCAGCAGACCGAGCGATGCCACAGCACATACGCCCGTATCGCGTAGTAGATTGCCGCCGCGCAGTACGATGGGGGTGATCAGGACAGCGACGCCCAGAATCACCAGCACATTGACGATGTTCGATCCAACGATGTTACCCCAGGCGATCGCGGGTGAACCGGCCATGGCCGCCTCCACGCTGGTCATGAGTTCGGGCGTCGAGGTGCCGAACCCGACAATGACCAAGCCAACGACGAGCGGCGTTACACCCGCCTTTTCGGCCAGACGCACCGCGCCGCGAACCAGGAGTTCACCACCGATCAGGAGCGCGATCAGTCCGCCGATCAGGAGAGCGAAAGTTTCGATCATGTAAGAGTTTCCCTCGGAAACGTTGTGCGTAAGAGTGCAAAGCCTGCGACCGCCGCCATCAATGACCCGCTGAGTACGCCCAGCTTAACTGCACCGACCTGCCCCGGGCCGGCGAGGCAAGGCCGTCGATGAGCGAGCTTATGGTGAACCCGATCGCGGCCAGCAGCGATCCGCCATGGAGCTGCCACCGGCCGATGCCTTCGGGAAGCTTCGCCAAACCCGCCTTAACTGCGAGATAGGCAAGTCCGAAGATGCCGATCTGCTTGCCGATCAGGAGTCCGAGCGGTGTCCCCCATGGCTTAGATAACAAGCGTCAGAAGCGATAAGCGAGGCCAGCGCTGACAACCCATGGATTGAGATCGTGTTCGCTTTGCAGCGCAACGGTCTGGCCCGCACGGAAAGTGGCGGTCGTACCGACGAAATAGCGCTTGGCATTGAGCGACAGACCGAGCCCGCGCTGGTTCAGCGCTATATCGACACCCCCCTGAAGGAGAAATCCGAACTCGTCCGACAGGTCGACATCGGTCGCACCAAGCGCTGCCGCGTCCGCCCCCGCGTTTTCGGAGAAGATCATGAAGTAGGTTGCGCCAGCCCCGACATAGGGCTTGAAGCCGCCACCGAGATTGAAGTGATACTTCGCCGTCAGGCTGGCGGGCAGGATAATCGCATCATCGATCAGCTCGGCACCGGCAAGAGCGCCCGCGCCGCGCACATCATGCGGCGTGACGCAGCAGATCGTCTCAAGCGAGAAGTTCGGCGAAGCGAAATACTCGATGGCTACGGTCGGCACAACCGAGTCCGAGGCTTCGGTTTGCGAGCCGGGCGGCAAGCCGATGAGATCGGTTTCGACCTCGGCGATGGCACCGTCCGGTAGCACACCGGTGACAAAAGCCTTGACCTGAATATCGCCGGCTTTCTGAGCGGCGACGGGCGTCGCAAACGGAAGCGCGATTGCGGCACAGGCAAGACAATAGCGGGTCTCGAGCATGGGGAAATCCTGTTGCGGCCTTCGCCCAGCCCGCGCGATGCGCGGCCGGATCTCGGCACTTGTTTTTTCGGGGAGAGGGAGGCCCGGTCCGCGCTTGTTGGAGGGATCGTGGCGCGGAGCCGGGCCGAGGGGGAAGGGGTCAGCCAGCCGAGTACGGCAGCGACGAGTGGTGAAGCACGATACGCAGCTTGCCGTCCGGGCCGCGGACATAACCCCAGGTCTTGTCGACCATGGTGCGGTTGCCGTTGGCGTCGATCACCGTCACGTGACCCATCGAAATGGCCGAGTTGCCGGTGATGAGGATACCGGCATTGTCGATCTCGAACGAGCGCCAGCCCTTCAGCGCAAACCCACCATCCTGGGCGAACTTGGGGTCACCTCCGACGAAATAGGACAGCGCGCCATCGCGGGTCGTGCGGAAGGTCTGCTCGTCGTCACCCTTGGCAAGGGTCGGCTTGAACAGCACCGGGCCTAGGTTGTAGCCGTAAGCGCTATCGATGATGTCGCCCGCCAGCTTCTTGGCAGCGGCATGACCCTTGTCGTCGTATTCGACGGCAATGGCGACCAGCGCGTTGCCCCAGGCCTGCTGCGCGGCGATGACTTCGGCTTCGGTGATCGGAGCGTAGGGCGCGGCGACCATGGTGGACGTAGGCATAGTGGCAACGTTGGCGGCTGCGGGCGCGGCGATGGCGGCGAGAGGAAGAGCAGCGGCGAGGCCGAGAGCCTTGATGCGGGTAAGCTTCATGTGTCGTCTCCTGTTTTGGCCACCATGAGGAAAACGTGGAGGCCCTGAATTGTTCTGCGGGTATCGACCCGACGGACCCCATTTAGGCTGGCACGGTTGCGCTCAAATCAGCCGGACGGCTAACCGCGCGGCGTAGGCCGGATAGCCTATGCGCTCTGCGGCAATTCCTTTAATAGCCGTGCGATGGGCCAGAACGTGTCATCCGCTCCTCCCGCACTCGAGACCGTTGCGGACCTGCGCGCGCTTTATCGCGCAGCCGAAGCGCGAGCAGCGCGGATGCGTCTGCTGACCAGTGTTGGAAAGATCCTCTCGGAGGTTCGTCCCGAAACCTTGGGCAGCGTGCTTGACCGCTGCGCCGAACGGTTGGCTTTTTTCCTCGGCGCGCGCAGTGCTCGCCTCACGCTGGATGGCGAAGGACCGGGGATCGCAATTCGCGCGGTCGGCGGGGACGAACCACTCGGCTTCATCGCCATCGAAGGTCTTTCGAGCGAACAGGACATCCGCGACGAGGAAGACCGGGAAACGTTTCGCTTGTACCTTGAGTTTATGGGCAGTGCGATCGACCGCACTCGCAGGGAATCCGAGCGGCAGCATCTCCTCGAAACCCTGCAGGATCGCGAAAAACGCCTCGAGATGCTGGTCGAACGGATGTTCACCGCGCAGGAAAGCGAGCGATTGCGGGTATCGCAGGAACTGCATGATGGCGTGGCCCAGACCGCTACCGCGCTCGCACGGCTGATCGAAGGACCGGGCTCGGAGGCTCCCGATCTGCCCGCCGCCGAACGGGCGGGCCTCGCGGGTATTGCTCGTGGACTGGTGCGCGAACTGCGCGCCGTTATCGGTGGGCTGCGTCCTACTCTCCTCGACGATCTTGGTCTTGAAGCTGCGATCCGGGCGCTCGCCGAGGGGCTTGGAGACGACGGATACAGAATCTCCCTTCGCGTTTTCAGATCGACCGAGCGCTTGCCGAAGACCCTGGAGACCGCCCTGTTCCGGGTGGCGCAAGAATCTATCGCCAATATTCGCAAGCATGCAGGCGGTCCCTGCGCGGTCATGCTGGAGCTCGCTTTTTCCGAAGGGGGCGGCTGCGGTTTTCTGCGCATCGCCGATACCGGCCGCGGGCCTTCCGGTGGCAGCCTGCTCCAGAAAGATGCAGGAGAGCACATCGGTATCGGTGTCATGACGGAACGGATGACAGCAGTCGGCGGCAAGCTCGACTGGCGCGCGGATGCGCGCGGCGGTGTGACCGTGACCGCCTATTTGCCTCAGATTGTCCAGCCATGACAGCGACGCGCATCCTCATCGTAGACGACCATCAGCTTGCACGTGAGGGCCTGAAGGCGGTTCTTGACGGTCCCGACATCGCGGTTGCCGCAATGGCATCCAGCGGAGAGGAAGCGGTGGAAATGGCGAGCTTGCACGAGCCCGACATCGTGCTGATGGATATCCGGCTGGGCGACGGCATCGACGGTCTGGAAGCTACGCGGCAGATCGTGGCGCTTGGCCTGGGTACGCGGGTGCTGATGCTGACTTTGCACGAAATGGCCGCTTATGTTCGCGAGGCGCTGGCCGCCGGGGCTGCAGGCTACGTCCTCAAGGATGCTGCAATCGAGGAACTGAAGGCGGCGATCGCGCAGGTCAAGGCAGGTCAGTCTGCGGTGCCGCTCGAACTGGTCAATGCTGCAATGCGCGCCGCGTCCTTGCCGAACCGCGATGCCGACGTGTCGCGCCTCTTGACCGATCGCGAGCGCGATGTCGTCGCGCTGGTCGCGGAAGGGCTGACCAACAAGGAGATCGGCCGTCGGCTCGACATCAGTCCGGCGACGGTCAAGGTTCATGTCGAGCGGATCATCGGCAAGCTGGGCGTTGCCGACCGCACACAGGCTGCGGTGTTGATGACGCAAATGCGGCGCGACGACGATTGAGCCATGCCGGAGTTGCGACCATCCGCTGCGCCCCTGCGCTTTTGGGCCGATCGACCGCTGGCGATCAAGGGGCTGGTGTTTATCGCGATCCCGCTGGCGATTCTGTTCGCAGCGCTGGCATCGCTTTACCTTTCCAGCACGGCGGAAGAACGCGCAGAAGCCGACGTTCGGCGCGCCTTTGCCATCCAGCGCGATACCTATCAGGTCCACGCTCTGCTGTCGCAGGCAGCGGCAGGCGTCCGGGGATATGCGCTGACTGGCGAGGATCGCTTTCTTGAGCCTTACTCCGTCGCCGAGCGGGAACTGGCCCCGACCATTCAGCGGCTGGACGAAGCGATCGAAGACCCCGGTGTGCGGAACGAATATGCGACCCTGACAAATCTGGTCGATGCGAAGCGTCAGGGTCTGGGCGAGATCGTGCGCGTGTCGCGGGGCGGCGAAGATCCGGCATCGTCGCGCGCGGTGCTGGAGGCGGAACTGAGCGCAAGCCGCGATGTTCTTGAGCGACTCGGCAGTCAGGTCGACGTGATCCAGCGCCGCGAAGCCGTTCTGCTTGACCAGCGCCGGGCCAGGGTCGACGAGGTACGGTCGCGCTTTCTGCTGCTTACCGCCATCAGCGCCCTGCTCGGTCTGCTCGGCAGCATCGCGGCGGTCTACCTCTTCTCGACCGGGATCGTTCGCCGGGTGCGCGTGCTGGAAGGCAATGCGGAACGGCTGGCCAAGGGGGAAAGGTTGGACGAATTGCCCGACGAGGCTGACGAAATCGGGCGGTTGGCACAGCGGTTGGGTCGTGCCAGCGCGTTGCTTCGTGCGCGGGAAAAGGAGCTGAGCGAAAGCGAGGAACGCTTCCGGCTCGTCGTTGACCGAGTGCGCGACTACGGCATTTTCGCGCTCGATACCGAGGGCCGGGTCGCCACGTGGAACCTCGGTGCCGAACGTATCAAGGGGTGGCAGGCGAGTGAGATTCTCGGCAGGCACTTCAGTTCCTTTTACCCTCCCGAAACCCGCGATTTCCTCCCGCAGCAGATAATCGATCGCGCCATACATGACGGCTCGGCGGAGGACGAAGGCTGGCGCGTTCGGCGCGATGGTACGCGTTTCTGGGCCAATGTCGTCATTACCGCGCTACGCGACGGCAAAGGCACTCTGCGCGGCTTCGCCAAAGTGACCCGCGACATGTCCGAGCGGCGTCGCACGGAGGAGGAACTGCGGACCGCGCAGGACGAAGCGATCGCGGCGAGCCGGGCCAAGACCGCCCTCCTCTCGCGAACGAGCCACGAGCTGCGGACCCCGATGAACGCGATCCTTGGTTTCGGGCAATTACTCGAAATCGACGAAGAGAACTTCGCACCACATCATCGTTCCGCCGTAACGCAGATCATGAAGGCGGGTCGGCACCTGTTGTCACTGATTAACGATCTGCTCGACATTTCGAGCATCGAAGCCGGAGTCAGTGAATTGGCGATCGAATCTTTCGACCTGCATGAACTGCTTGCCGAAGTGCATTCGATCGGCCTGCCGCTGGTCAAGCAGTCCGGACTCGCCTTCTCCCTTGATCTGCCCGAACGGGAGGTTGTCGTATCGGCGGACAAGCGGCGCGCCTTGCAGGTCGTTCTCAACCTCATCGGCAACTCGGCCAAATATAACCGCACCGGCAAGGCGGTTCGCCTGTCGAGCCGCATCGAGAAGCATATGGCAATTGTGGAAGTGGAAGATGACGGCCCGGGGATCGACCCGCCCGACGTCCCGCGCCTATTTACCGCTTTCGACCGACTCGGCGAACAGAACCGATCGGCGACGGAAGGTACCGGGCTCGGCCTCGCACTGTCGAGAAGCCTAGTGGAATCGATGAAGGGAAAGATCGGGTACGAGCCCGCCAGCACCGGGCCCGGAAGGCTCGGCGCGCGGTTCTGGTTCTCACTGCCCCTCGCCGTCGACGCGACGACACCCACCTCCACCCTCACGCCCATCGAGGTCCCCGAAGAATGACTGCCCAACTGGTGGCGCCAGCCGACATCACCTCCCGCCGGATCCTCGCGATCGACGACGAGGTGGCCAATATCCTCCTCCTCCGCAGCGTCCTCGAGCGCGAAGGCTATACCGACATCCATTGCCTGACCGATCCGACGAAGGCGATGAGAGCCTACATCGATCTGGAACCCGACATCGTCCTGCTCGACCTGATGATGCCCGAGGTAGACGGTTTCGAACTGCTCGAAGCGTTTTCGCGACATGACCGCCCGGCTGAGTTCCGTCCGGTTCTCGTGCTCACAGCCGACACGACGCTACAGGCACGACGCCGCGCTCTTTCGCTCGGGGCGAAAGATTTTGTCGCCAAACCCTTCGATGTAATCGAAGTTGGACTAAGAATCGCAAACCTGCTCGAAACTAGGGTTCTGTATCAACGCTTGAATTCGTCTTGATGTTCGTAGACGTCCGGCTCCTTTTGCGACGCACAGCCGACCCGGAAGCGCTTGGCTGCTATCGTGGATAGCCTGAACCAGTGGCAGCTTTCGGGCGAAAATTGCGATCAGACGAATGCCCGATATTGGGGCGCTTTTCGGACCGGCGGAAACTGGGCCGGAAGCTGACGGTCCGGTTTTGGCCTATAGATAGCGGATCCAGACCTTAGCATCGGGCGACATCTAAGGTTGGAGGGACCCATCCCTAGTATCCCTCTCCTGAAACCAAAATGCCCGCCAATCGCTGACTCGGCGAAATGGAGGACCAGATGGCCGCACGCGCTTATTGGCAGGGACAGATCAGGCTCGCGCTGGTTTCCATCCCGGTGGAAATCTACTCGGCCAGCAAATCGGGCGCGAAGATCAGGTTCAATCAGATCCATGAACCGAGCGGAAAGCGGATCAAGTACGAGAAAACCGTTCCCGGCCTCGGCCCGGTCGACCGCGACGAAATCATCAAGGGCTACGAGATTGCCAAGGGCGAATACGTTCTTCTCGAGGACGAGGAGATCGAGGCTGTCAAGATCGAGAGCCGTAAGACACTCGAACTCGTCCAGTTCGTCGAGGCGTGCGAGATCGACCCGCTCTACTTCGAAAAGCCCTATTACGTCGCGCCGAAAGACGACCTGGCCGAGGAGGCATTTGTCGTGTTGCGGGAGGCCCTGCGCAAGGCGAAGAAGGTGGCGCTGGGCCAGTTGTCGGTGCGCGGTAGCGAGAAGCTCGTGGCGATCACGCCGTGCGGCAAGGGCCTGCTGCTCGAAACTCTGCGTTACGCCGACGAGGTGCGCAAGGGACAGGCATTTTTCGACGATATCGACGAGGCGAAGCCGAAGAAGGAATTGCTCGATCTTGCAACGACCCTGATCGAGGAGAAGAGCGCGCCTTTCGATGCAAGCGAGTTCGAGGATCGCTATGTCGACGCGCTGAAGAAGCTGATCGACAAGAAGGCCAAGTCGAAGAGCAAGAAGGCCATCATTGAGGATGTGGGCGAGCCTGTCTCGGACGGCGGAAACGTCATCGATTTGATGGCCGCGCTCAAGAAATCGGTCGCCGGGAAAAGCAACGGTAAAGCAAGCCGCAAGGCTGCGGCCAAACCGAAGAAAAGCGCCTGATCCGATGGAGCTGAACGATCCCACTTTGGTCCATTGGCTTGACTGGGACCTGCTCTCTCGCCTCGGAATCGCCGCCGTTATCGGGCTACTCCTCGGGCTAGACCGCGAGTTGCGCGGACATGCGGCAGGCATGCGGACGCACGGCCTCATCTGTTTCTCAGCGGCGGCGATGACCGTTTCCGTAGTGGCGCTCTACAATGAGATGGGTGGCCAGCAGATGGACCCGCTGCGCGTATACGAAGCTGCGGGAGCTTTCATCGGGATTATCGGTGCCGGATTGATCGTGTTCAGCAAGGGACGGGTGCACAATTTGACCACGGCCGCCCACCTGTGGCTGGCCGCAGTGATCGGTATTGCATGCGGCGCCGCGCAGTGGCCGCTGGTCGCGATCGCGTCCGTAATCAGCTTGGTGATGCTTACGTTGTTACGCTTGGTCGAGCCCAAGGACCGCGATCGACAGATTGGCGAGTCAGAAGAGTGACCCAGCCTCGCGATGCGCTAGCAAAGTATAAAGCCAAGCGTGATTTTGCGAAGACGCCGGAACCCTCGGGCGCGGCGGAAAGCAGCGCACGGGGCAATCTCTTTATCGTGCATAAACACGACGCCACGCGGCTCCACTGGGATTTGCGCCTCGAAGTCGATGGCGTGCTCAAGAGCTGGGCAGTGACCAAGGGGCCATCGCCCGACCCCGACATCAAGCGGCTGGCGGTGCGTACCGAAGACCATCCGATGTCTTATGCCGAGTTCGAGGGAACGATCCCCAAGGGCGAATATGGCGGCGGTACGGTGATGCTGTGGGATCGCGGCAGTTGGGCCCCGATCAAAGGTAAGAGCGCCACGGATCTCGACAAGGGCCATCTCCACTTCTCCCTCAATGGCGAACGAATGAAGGGCGAATGGTTGCTTATCAGGCTCAAGAAGAAGCCCGGCGAGAAGCGCGAAAACTGGCTCCTGCGGAAATTGCAGGACGACCATGCCCAGGAAGGCGACGCCTTGGTCGAACGCGAGCTCACCAGCGTGTTGACCGGGCGCTCGATGGCCGAAATCGCCGCCGACAAGAAAGGCGAATTCCCGCTTGCGGGGAAGAAGGACGATGCCTTTCTCGAGCAGATGGAAAAGGCCTCGTCGCGCAATGCCGCCAAGGGCAAATCTCGCAGCAAGCGCCAGTCCGCCCGGTTGCCCAAATTCGCCAAGCCCCAGCTGGCGACACTCGTCGACGATGTTCCCACCGGCAATGAGTGGATGCACGAGATAAAGTTCGACGGGTACCGGGCGATGATCGCGGCGAAGGGCGATGACGTGCGCGTCTATACGCGCAGCGGAAAAGACTGGAGCGACAAGTTCGCCCCGCTTGTCGAGGCGATCGCGGCGCTAGAGCTTCCCGCTTGCCTGCTTGACGGCGAGATCGTCGCTTACGACGCAAAGGGCAATCCCGATTTTTCAACGCTCCAGCAGGTCCTGAAGCGCGGACACGGAAGCCAGTCGAAAAGCGATGCGCTGGCGCTCCACGCTTTCGACCTCTTGTCGCTGGACGGGGAGGATCTCAGAAAACTGCCCAACATCGAGCGCAAGGAGCGCCTCGAAGCGCTGCTTTCCACCGCCGAACCCCCGGTCCATGTCGCCGATCACATCATCGGCGCGGGCGAGAAGCTGTACGAGGCCATGTGCAAGGCCGGGCAGGAGGGCATTATCGCGAAGAAGATCGACGCCCCCTATCGACACTCGCGCAGTAAGGCGTGGGTGAAGATAAAATGCACTCGGCGGCAGGAATTCGTGATCGTCGGGTGGAAAGCGAGCAAGGCGAAGGGACGTCCGTTCGCGTCCTTGCTCATGGCTCAACACGAGGATGCCGAGCTGGTCTACAAGGGCAATGTCGGTACCGGTTTCTCCACCGACGAGCTCGACGATCTGGCGGCGAAGATGAAGCGGCTCGAGCGCAAGACGCCGCCGGTCGAAACTGACGAAGCGAGCGCGCAGGGCGTGACCTGGCTGACCCCGAAGCTCGTTGCCGAAGTCGCCTTCGCCGAATTCACTGCGGACGGGAACATTCGCCATGGCAGCTATATTGGTTTGCGGAGCGACAAGGATGCCAAATCGATAAAACCGGAAACTGCTGCGAAGCCACCAACGCCGGCGGCCGACGTCAAGATTTCCAGCCGCCCCCGCGTGGTGTTCCCCGATAGCGGTCAGACCAAGGGGCAACTCGCCGACTACTATGCAGCGGTCGCGCCGCTCATGCTGCCTTTCGCCGGACGGCGCCCGGTCAGCCTCGTCCGGTGCCCACAAGGACGCGCGAAGAAATGCTTCTTCCAGAAGCACGACAGCGGAGCGTTTGGCGATGCCGTGCACCACGTTCCGATCCGCGAGAAGGACGGCGGGACGGAAGACTATCTCTATGTCGAGGATGTGAGGGGCATCCTTCAATGCGTCCAGATGGGGACGATCGAATTTCACGGCTGGGGCTCGCGCAGCGACGATGTCGAGGCGCCTGACCGAATGGTATTCGATCTCGACCCCGACGAGGGTCTAGGTTTCAACGAAGTCAAGCAGGCCGCGCGCGATATCCGAGCGCGGCTGTCCGACATCGGCCTCGTCAGCTTCGCCATGCTTTCCGGCGGGAAAGGAGTTCACGTCGTGGTGCCGCTCAACACCGGCCGCTCATGGGACGAGCACAAGGACTTCTCGCGCCGCTTCGCCGAGGCGTTGAGTATTGCCGAGCCCGAGCGCTTCACCGCCACGATGAGCAAGGCGAAGCGCAAGGGTAAGATCTTCATCGACTGGCTGCGTAACCAGCGCGGCAGCACTGCCGTCATCCCTTATTCCGCCCGCGCTCGCTCCGGTGCGCCCGTCGCGGTTCCGATCGGCTGGAATGAACTCAAATCGATGAAAGATGCGCAGCCCTTTTCGATCGATGACGCGAAACGGCTGATCGATCGCGCGGAAAGCAAAACCTTGGCTGGCTGGGGTTTCGCCAACCAGCAGTTGCCGGACGTCTGATCGCTCGGATGGCGCTGTCAGTCACTCAATGATCGGTTCAGGGGGCCAGCGGCGGACCGGCGGTTTTCCGGGCAGGAACTACTCTACGCCCAACATTAGATAGGCGCGCAGTGACATATGTATCCACAGCACGTGCCACCACGTACCGGGCACATGTCTCTACAGCGAGATCGATCGGTTCGAAGTCGGGGCCAAGTTGCACTCCTTGTCCGGAGGCTGCGGAAACAGCAGATCTATTGAGAAAAGCCTTGGCATCACGCGCGGAACGAAACAGCCGTTAGCGCGCTTCCATTGCATGTCACGCGAACTTCACCTGTCCTGTGCGCTCTAGTCTTGAAAAATCATTGATCGCCGCGAACACTGACTGGGCCCCTCAACGCTCCTCGAAGGCGGGGTCATCGGGTGTCGAAATCAGTCGAGCCGCGTCGAGAGTGCTCTAGGGTCGCCCAATATGATGCTTGATGTGCTTGAATGGTATGGCGCGATAGCGGCCGTAATTGCTGCGTTTGTGGTCGCCTCAAACGTTAGCCGGCGCGTATCAGGCTGGGCTTTTGTCCTCTTCGTCACGTCATCCTGTGCCTTGATTGCTTGGGGTTTTCTAAGCGAGGATGCTGAAGGCATTGGGTGGCAGAATATCTGCCTACTCTTGATCAACCTGTGGGGCGTTTATCGCTATCTTATTCGCCCCGACAGCGTGAATGGACCTCAACAAGGGTCGGGAGCTTAGAGATGAAATTGCCCTACCTTGCCCCTCTAGCGGCGTGCGGCGTTGTGGCGGTTGGGATTGCCGGTCATATGGCGAACGGCGCTATCTATTCCAGCCTTCACGCACGTGAGATGATAGAGGCACTCAGTCAGCCAGCCCTCTATCTTGGCAGTGCCATTGCGGCCAGCGCAGCGACCACCATGGCCTTGATGCTCACCATGTTGGGATTGGTCCGGCGCGCCGACGCTGATTTCGATCCCAGCATGTACCGGCGGGTTTATCGGATCAGTATGCTCAGTGCCTGGTTGTTGGCCGGCTCGGTCATCATGCTTTTATTGATGACCATGCCAATCGGAGAGTTCGACGAGGTCCCAGATAGCTGGTTCCCGGCACTCTACACCGTTCTTTATTGGTTGGTGGTGCTGCTGAGTGCATTGCTCGTAGCGATGGTTACGTTGCTGTTTTCAACGATCAAGACGTTGATAGCGAATGTGACGCCGCACGAAGATGTTTGATATGTAGCGTCGTGCGCATGCCGTATGTCATACTCAAACGAATCTCCGATCATGCGCTGAACGGGTACTTGTGCAAATCGAGACTACCAATAGATTGCCCGAGAATATTGGCTTCGCAGCGAATTCCAACGGATACTCGCAAGGCGATACTAGCCGTTAAATACGCAGTACCTCCAATACGCTCGCATACCGCTGAGAGCGAGACCCCCGCCGTCTAGGCGAGGGTCTCTTTGCGACACCAAGGGGAAAACAAGGGCCGCAAGATTATCTGCCGATCATTCCATTTCATCGGCGGTTTCATTGAGGGCATCAGCCCGCTCATCGCCAACATCGTCAATTTTTTCGGCGCGCGCGTTCAAAGCATCCTCGCGTGCGTCGGTCGAGGCGTCGTCGGCCATTTCTTCGAGCTGCTCTGCCCGTTCGTCGCCGAGATCCTCGACAGCGTCTGCTTGTTGTTCAAGCGCATCGCCGGTTTCCTCAACTGCGCTGTCGTCTCCGCAGGCGCCAACAAGGGCGAGAGCCGGGGCGGCCATGATCAATGCGAGTTTATTCATTCTATTCCTCCTATTGGTTCGGTCTCAGGGTTTCGAAACCTGACACTCCTGGATCATCAAGGCGTTCGCGCGCTGGCGCGCGCCGCACTGAACTCATCGGGCGAAAGAAAGGTGTCACCGTCCTTGTCGAAGTAGAAAAACGTCTTTCCTGCCTCGTTGATCTGGTCCGGAGACGTGAACGGGCGGGTTTCGTCATTTTCCTTCGGCTTGCGCGGGTTGGAGCGCACGGCCCAGATGGCATACTCCGCTACGGACAGTTGGCCATCCTCGTTCCGGTCGAGGAATACGAAGTCCATCGCACTGCGCGCTTTCAGCGGTTTGATGTTGGAGCCCGCTTCAGCAGTAGCGCTATTCGCAGGCGCATCATCGGAGGAGGTGGCGCTACCTGTGGCGTCAGAGGTGACCCTACCTGCATCGCTTTCCGTCGAACCTGTCACCGCGAGCGCCGCCTGATTTGTATCATATTCCTCCACCGCCGCATCACGGTCGAGGGCGTCGAAATTGGCTTGCTGTTCGGTCGTCAATTCGCCCGCAACCGGGTAACCTTCGTCGTCTTCGACGACGACTTCATCGATGTCATCTATCGGCGTGTTTTCAACGTCCTCGGAGCTGCAACCGGCAGCCGCGACGCAGGCTGCGGCGACGGTGGTCAGAAATGGATATTTCACTCAAAACTCCCCTGTTGTGTGACTAGGCTAACGCCCCCTCAATGAATGGCGCCGGTGATGGTTCAAACTTTTTCCCCAAGCCTCACTGGCCACGAAGTGCGCAGAGTTTTGCCCACACCGCCCGGTGATCGGACCCATTGTCTGGCAAAATTTCGAACGAAACCAGTTCCAGTTGGCCCTTCACCATGATGTGATCCAGGGGCCATCCGACAAACAGCCAGTCGGACGGGAATGTCGGGAATACACCTCGGCCTATGCGTGGATCGCGCCAACCTCCCTGTTCGCGAAACTTGGTCGTCGTGCGTGACCAAGGGACATCGTTGAAATCGCCCATGACAAAAGCGTCGGCCAGGCGGTCCGGTGTTTGGATCCCTGCGTTTACTATGTTCTCGTCGCGTAGCTCGGTGTTCCACCCCGGCAGCGGAGGCTTGGGGTGAAGCCCGATGAACTCGACCGCTGCTCCGTTTTGCAGACGAAGCGTGGCATACAGCGTGGGGGTGTCTCTGTGGGTGTTCTCGACGATACTCGATTTCACGACTTCGAGGCGGGAAGCGAAGGCAAGGCCGAAAGCCTCAGGCTGTGGATGGCGATAACTATGCGGATATGCCGCGAGCACAGGTCCCAGCTCGTTGATCCACTGTTGATCGGTCTCCATCAGGAACAGTAGGTCTGGATCGTAGCGGCGGATTTGCTCCACCATGCGGCCGTAACCCTTGTTCTTGATCTTCACATTGGCTGATAGCGCGGTGAAGCAGCGCTCCGCTGCCGCGCTCTCGTTATTCAACGCTAGTTGGGTCTGGGCCACCGGATTATACGGCCACATTCGCCAAAGATTGATCACGATGACGCCAATTAGCGTTGCCACCGTCCACCATCGACCCGAGGATCTTACGAACAGCGCTGCGATCAGCAATAGGCCGGCAAGATAGGTTAGCGGTTCGCGCACAAGGTCGACCGTCCGGATAAACCACTTGTCGCTGGGCAGCAGTGATACCACCACCGCCAGGAACAGGATTACAGCTGCCGCCGACAGGGTCTTCGACAAAACCTTCACATTCATCTCCCCTGCTGATTTTTCAGCGGCTGAGAGCGCGAACTGTTCCGAACTTGTGGTCCTGTCATAGATGGTCCTGTCATAGATGACTGTTCCCGGAACCCGCCCGCCTCTCGCGACATTGAGCGATCAGGAGGCGAAAAATGCTGATTGAGAAGATAAAAACACCCGGTCTTTCCCATCTCTCCTACCTTGTCGGAGCGGGCGGTCAGGCCGCCGTCATCGATCCTCGCAGGGACTGCGAGATCTATGTCGAGAAGGCGCGGAGCGAGGGGCTGCGGATCACCCATATCTTCGAGACCCATCGCAACGAAGACCTGGTTTCCGGTGCGCCCATCCTCGCAGAGCTGACCGGGGCGGAGGTGTTCCACGGCCCCAACGCGGACGGCGAGGTGGAATACGCAAAGACCACGAGAGAAGGCGACTGCCACGCGATCGGACAGCTCGAGATCCGCGTCCTCGAAACTCCGGGCCATACCTTCGACCACGTCGCCTATGCCATCTTCGATAGCGAGTATCCCGACAAGGCTGTCGGCGTGTTCACCGGCGACGCGCTGTTTGTCGGCGATGTTGGCCGAACCGATTTCTATCCCGATCGCAAGCGCGAGGTCGCGGGCCTCCTTTTCGACTCGCTTCGCAAGATCTGCGATCTGGGCGACCAGGCGATCATTTATCCCGCACATGGTGCCGGTTCGGTGTGCGGATCGGGTATGGCGGACAGGGAGTTTTCGACGGTCGGTCACGAGCGCCGCAACAACCCCATGCTCCAGATCGAGGATCGCGACACGTTCATCGACCGCAAGGTCAACGAAAACCACTACCAGCCGCCCTATTTCCGGTTGATGGAACACCTCAACCTGGTGGGCGGCGAGGCCGCACCGCGCGTGCTCAAGCCCCAGCCGATGAGCCTTGGCGAACTGTCGTCCTGCGAAGCCGACAGGGTTATCGATGTCCGCGAGCCGCTTGCCTATGCGGCGGGGCATCTGCCGGGCAGCATCAACCTGCCGGTCGGCATGATCCCGGCCTTTGCCGGATGGTTCATCGGCGAAGGCGAAAAGCTCGCGCTGGTGGCTTCGTCGCAGGACCAGCTATCAACCGCGATGGAGCATCTGGTGAGGATTGCGCTCGACAACATCGTCGGGGGTTATGTCGGCGTCGTTCCAGCCGCAGCCTCGGGGAAAACCATGCGCTCGATTCCGATGATCGGCACGCAAGAAGTCGAGCGCCGCTTGCAGGAAAAGCCCGACGACTGGACCCTGCTCGACGTGCGAGACGCAGACGAGCGTGAGGCCGAGGCGATCGAGGGTTCGCGTCATATCTACGTCGGCGAACTGAACGAGAAGTGGAAAGACCTCGACCGCGGCCAACGCTATACGCTCATGTGCGCAAGCGGCATGCGCGCGACCGTGGCCGCCGGCTGGCTCGATGCGCACGGGTTCGACCATCTCGATGTGTATCTGGGTTCGATGGGCGCCTGGAAGGCGGCGCATTCATAAATGGGTTTCCGAACCGCCGCCTACTCCCATGAGATAACACCATCTGCAGACCGCCAAGTCGCAGGCCGGATCATCCCTTCGTGGGCGATACGGACTGCCCTGATTTCCGCATCTATCTCGCGCCGCCAATGATCAAGAAAATCGAAGAGCACAGGAAAATCAGGTGCCGCGTCGTACTCCTGCCACGCGAAAATCTGGAGAAGGGCGGGATAATCCGGCATGGCGTAACAAATCTCAGCCGTAGTCAAACCGTATCCCTCCAGCTGAACCAGGAACGCCCGGTCGGTCATAGCGAAGGTCTCCGCCCGTGGGTCCCGTAGATCGAGCCTTTCGCCGGGAAGAGTTCTCGTGCAGTTTCCGATCGCTCGGGTTCGGGCAAGCGACGGCCCGCAGACCCGATCTCAAGTGCGTTGGATTTACGGACCCATGACGCGAGAATCGCGTGCTTAACCTCCGGTTCTGGCGAAGGGTGGTGCGCTTCATCGAAAGGGTGCAGGTAACGTGAGAATGGTTGCGACATAGGGTCATCCTCCTTTCCGCTTCGCCGCTCGTCACTCACTGCGGAAGATCCGCCAAGAATATTTTGGACCTCGGATCTGGCCCGTCAAGCCCCTGATAAGGAGCGGCAAAACCCCGATTTGGCGCGGGCTGGCAAACGCGCGTCAAAAATTTTCAGCGGACCACTTGAAGCCGATTTTGGCCAAAACTAGATCGCCGAGGTCTCCTGCCGAATGCGGGGGAGACACCTTTAGACATATCGCTTTGTAATGGAGGTTATGCATGCATTTCCGACCTTTGCACGATCGTGTGCTGGTTCGCCGTCTCGAGGCCGAAGAGAAGACCTCGGGTGGCATCATCATCCCGGACACCGCCAAGGAAAAGCCAATGGAAGGCGAGATCGTGGCCGTGGGGCCCGGTACGCGTGACGAGGCCGGCAAGCCGGTCGAACTTGCAGTCAAGGCTGGCGACCGCATCCTTTTCGGCAAGTGGTCAGGCACCGAGGTGCGGATCGAGGGCGAGGATCTGCTCATCATGAAGGAGAGCGATATCCTCGGCATCATCGAAGCCACCGCCGAACTCAAGCGAGCGGCGTAAGCCACGAGATCAAATCTTCAGTTCAATCGAAGGAAGAAACGAAAGGAGCAGGCCAAAATGGCTGCAAAGGAAGTAAAGTTTGCGTCGGACGCGCGTGATCGCATGCTCCGCGGCGTGGATACGCTTGCAAATGCGGTCAAAGTCACCCTCGGCCCCAAAGGACGCAACGTGGTGATCGAGAAAAGCTTCGGGGCGCCCCGCATCACCAAGGACGGCGTAACCGTCGCGAAGGAAATCGAACTCAAGGACAAGTTCGAGAACATGGGGGCGCAGATGCTGCGCGAAGTCGCCAACAAGCAGAACGACAAGGCCGGCGATGGCACGACCACCGCAACCGTTCTTGCCCAGTCGATCGTTCGCGAAGGGGCCAAGGCCGTTGCCGCCGGGATGAACCCGATGGATCTCAAGCGCGGTATCGATCTTGCCGTGGGCACTGTGGTCAAGGACCTCGAGAGCCATGCCAAGAAGGTTTCTGCCAATAGCGAGATCGCGCAGGTTGCGACGATTTCGGCCAACGGCGACGAAACCGTCGGTCGCATCCTCGCCGAAGCCATGGACAAGGTCGGCAATGAGGGCGTGATCACGGTCGAGGAAGCGAAGAGCCTCGAAACCGAGCTGGAGACCGTCGAGGGCATGCAGTTCGACCGCGGGTATCTCTCGCCCTATTTCGTGACCAACACCGAAAAGCTGAAGGTCGAACTCGACGACCCCCTGATCCTGATCCACGAGAAGAAGCTTTCGAACCTGCAGGCACTCGTGCCGCTACTCGAACAGGTCGTTCAGTCGAACCGCCCACTGCTGATCATCGCAGAGGACGTCGAAGGCGAAGCGCTCGCGACACTGGTGGTGAACAAGCTTCGTGGCGGGCTCAAGGTCGCTGCCGTCAAGGCGCCTGGTTTCGGCGACCGCCGCAAGGCGATGCTGGAGGATATTGCGATCCTTACCGCTGGCAATGTCGTCAGCGAGGAACTGGGAACCAAGCTCGAGAACGTCACGCTTGGCATGCTGGGCACCGCCAAGAAGGTGATCATCGACAAGGACAATACGACCATTGTCGACGGTGCGGGCAACAAGGCCGACATCGACGCCCGGGTAGGCCAGATCCGCGCACAGATCGAGACGACCACCAGCGACTACGACCGGGAAAAACTTCAGGAGCGCGTCGCAAAGCTCGCTGGGGGCGTGGCCGTCATTCGCGTTGGCGGGGCAACCGAAGTCGAAGTCAAGGAACGCAAGGACCGTGTCGACGACGCGTTGCATGCGACCCGCGCGGCTGTCGAGGAAGGTATCCTCCCGGGCGGCGGCATCGCCTTGCTTCGTGCGCTTAAGGCGCTCGACGGCCTGCAGGCAGCAAATGACGACCAGCAGTCAGGCATCGACATCGTACGCAGGGCGCTGCGCTCTCCGGCGCGCCAGATCGCTGAGAACGCTGGGGAAGACGGTGCCTACATCGTCGGCAAGCTGCTTGAGGGTGATGACTACAATCACGGCTTCAACGCAGCGAAAGGCGAATACGAAGATCTGGTCAAGTCGGGTGTGATCGACCCGGCCAAGGTCGTTAGGACTGCTCTGCAGGATGCCGCGTCGGTAGCCTCTTTGCTCATCACCACCGAAGCGCTGGTAGCTGAGCTACCCAAGGAAGACAGTCCCTCCTCGATGCCTTCGATGGATTTCTAAGGCGCTTCTTTCTCCTGGAGGCCGGACAGGCGCGCTCACACCGAGCGCGCCTGTTTTGCATTAACAACCTGAAAAACATGGTTTAAAAACCAAAAAATTCTTGAAACTCGAGATCTCGTTCCTAGTTATAGATGTGCCGGACGCCAAGAATGGGTCCGGTTGGACAGAGGGCGCCGGCTCTTTCGGTCCGGCGCCTCTCACGCCCAGATTGCTCAACAAGGAGGATTTGGAAATGAGAACTGCATTTGACCTGAGTCCGTATCGACGCTCGACTGTCGGATTTGACCGCCTGTTCGACGCGCTCGAGAACAGCTTCCGCACCGATGCGCAGGAAAGCTTCCCACCCTTCGATATCGTTCGCACCGGCGACGATAGCTACCGCATTACTCTGGCGGTGGCCGGATTTGCCCGTGACGAGATCGATATCACGGCCCAGCAGAACCAGCTCGTCATCTCGGGGCAGAAGAACGAGAAGGACGAGGACGGCGTCGAATTCGTTCACCGAGGCATCGCCACTCGTGCCTTCGAACGTCGGTTCCAGCTGGCCGATTTTGTCGAGGTGAAGGAGGCTTCCTATGAGAATGGCCTGCTCAGCATCTCGCTCGAGCGCGTCGTTCCCGAAGCGATGAAACCTCGCAAGATCGAGATCGGAGGCGGCAGCCACGACAATGATGACGCGCCGCAGCTGACCGACCAGAAGGCGGCTTAAGCTTCAATCAGTATCGGACGTTCGGCGGGACGGGTGCGGCTGCATCCGTCCCGCCTTTGGCGAGTCAGTCGGGTCCTTGGCCAGCCGCAGAGCCAATCACGTGTTCGAGAGCGGCCTAATGCCCGCCTTTGCTGCTTGCCGACGACAACGAAGCGCGTGAGATCCTGATCGCTAGCTTCCCGCTTCCAGCGTGAGTCTCGCGGTTCGCTCCGCTTCGCCGCGCACCAGCGTAAGGACAACTGTCTGTCCCACACGATAGTCGTCGAGGCGGGCCAGAAGATCACCGACGCGCGACACAGGTACTCCGTTGATGGCGGTGACGATGTCACCTGGCGCCACGCCCCGTCTCGTGCGCTGGGCCGGGATTATGCCGGCGCGGTCTGCTGCCGAACCGGGATCGACGCGCAGGATGAAGACGCCGTCAATCCCGGAGGCCCGTTTGAGGCGGTCGTTGATCTCGTCGTCGCTTTCGATACCCAGCGTGGGACGCGTATAACGCCCCTCGGCGATCAGCTGTGGTACGACACGCATGACTGTATCGACCGGCACAGCGAACCCAATGCCGGCCGATGCACCCGAGGGGCTGTAGATTGCCGTATTGATGCCAATCAGTCTGCCCGCGGAATCCAGCAGCGGGCCACCCGAATTGCCCGGATTGATGGCCGCATCGGTCTGGATCAGATGGCGAATATCCGGGCCGTTTTCGTTCGGGAGCGAACGGTCGAGCGCCGACACAATCCCCTTTGTCAGGGTCCAGTCCAGGCCAAACGGATTACCGATGGCAAACACATTCTGCCCGACCTGGAGATCGTGGTTTGTGCCGATGGGAACACGCGCCGGGGCCGCGAAGCCCGCCTTTCCGATTTTCAGCACGGCAAGGTCATGCTGGGGGCTGATTCCGACCAGGCGGGCGGGAAACTGGCGCCCGTCGGCGAGCTGGATCTGGGCCTCCGACGCCCCCTCAATGACGTGAAAATTCGTTACGATATGTCCGGCTTCGTCCCACACGAGACCCGATCCCGATCCTCGCGGAACGCTATAGACATTGCGGGTCCAGAAATCGGCGACGCGTTGCCGCGTCGAAATGAAGACCACCGATGCGCGGGCGTTGCGAAACAGATCGATCGTTGCGCGCTCGTCTGCACCGAGTTCCCCCCTCGGCGTGACCGTTCGCGTTTCAGCGACCGGGCTGGACTGGGTCAAAAACAGGGAAGCAACAGCGGCGAGTAGCAAGAGGTTCATGACGATCAGTGAAGCTAGCCAGATCCGGGAAATTTGAACAGGGTTCGCCAGCGCAGGTCGCATGATTGGTAGATAGAACAGCTGCTGTCGCGATCAATGGCCATGGCGTTATCGATGCACACTGAATGTCGCCGACCGGTCTTCGCGCCTATATAGGGTAGAACGCGTCACCTTCCGGGCATACGGTTGGGCGCCCGCACATCGGAAAGCGTTTCAGCTTCTTCCCACTTTATCTCCTGCCGCGGCACCACCGAGAGGTTGCCATTGGTTTCCAAGACGACCCAGTTCGCTCCGTCGTTCTTGGTGATGCCATGCTCACGTAATGCGCTCTTGATTTCCTCTTCCGTAATCCGTGTTCGCTTCATTGCATCGCGGAGAAACTTCCCTTTGTGCGTTAGCAATGTTGGCTCTGCCTTGACGACATGGGCAAGCCGTCGACTGTGCCAAACCAACCGGGTCGTTGCGTACTGACAGAGCGCAAGCACCGCAATCGCGACAAGCGCGTCAAGCGTTGCGACGTTCTTCAAAAGGATTCCGCTAGCAGCCAGGCTGCCAACCGTGACGTTAATGATCCAGTCGAAATTGTTCAGCTGACTGGTGGTCCGCTTGCCGACCAGGCGGACCATCACGATGATCATCACGTAGAACAGGATGGCGTTGCCGGCGATTTCGGCAATGCGCGGCCAGTCGGAGGTTATATTGAATGCTTCAGGCATCCGAGGAAATCTCGTAGTCGATCGGCTTGAAAGAGCCTCCATTGGAGGCATAGGCGGAACAGGCGGTCAAACCGATCACAAGGTCCATCTCCGCCTGCAAGACGATGCGATCGCCCGCTTTGCTGACGGGCGGCTCGACGGCCAGAGTACCGCGATCCCCATCGACCGGCACGTTCATGAAGATATTGAAAGCGGTCGGAATCGCATCGGGCGAAATTCCATAGGGCGCAAGGGCTTCGGCGAGATTGCCGAAGCAGCCTCGATGGAGCGGCTTGTCCGGATAGAAATGACGGAATGTGTCCTCCGAACAGGGCGTCAGCAGAAAGTCGTGTCGGTCTACCGTATCCTCGACGATTGTCAGCATCGGGTTCGACCGGTTGGACCAGAGGCGATTACCTTTTCCCAGGCGGATGGTTTCCTCGTAATCGAAGGTCCGCCCATTGGAGATTGTTTCACCTACATCGGACGCATTGTAGGCTAACAGGTCCGAAACCTGCCCCCCATCGGGATCGCGAACCGTCAGCCTGTCACCTCGTGACAATTCGAAAGCGACCCCTGTTCGAGGCTCGATGCGGTTCATTTTTCCTCCTGACGGGGATCCTTGAACGGGCAGGTCCAGTCGTCGGTGACCAGCCGCCCGCTATATTGCCTTGCTTCGCTGCTCTCCCCGTGACGGGCGAGCATGGGATTTATATCCCCTGCGAGTTTACGGTCGCGCTCGAGAATGGTTTCCCGCATCCGTTCATACCTGCCATCAGTCCGCAAGGCCTCGAACTGGTCGTGAAGATTGAAGACCATGGTGGGATAGGCGAACCGGCGAGCCGGCCGCGATGCTGCCGGATGCAAGCCCACGACGAAATATGCCGCCCCTCCGAAGCTGAGCGAAAAATGCGGATCGGCGGGGTTGGAACTCACAGAAGGGTCATAGGGCTGGCCCAGCCAGTTGTCTTTTTCCGCAAAGGATTGCAGCCTCTCCCACAGCAGCCTCTCGAACTCGCCCTCGCAGAGGGTTTCGGGATACTGGAAAACAACCGCAATGCTGCGCAACCCTTCGGGATCTTCGCGGTACCGGTCGGCCCATTTCAGCAGGCTGTCGTGAATTCGCAGGTCGTCCCAGCCGCTACGCATATCGTAGGCGACGACGACCTCGAGCAAGTTGCGGGCCTGAGCCGACTTTGCACCCACGCAGGGAAAGCTGGTGTCCGAGATATGCGCACGAAACCTTGCCTCGATATCTTCGGCTATGGGTTCTTCTACAGCGAGCACTCCAGGGTTCATTGCGTAGACCTCGGGGTAAGGGGTGGTTCCAAGTTTCGGTCCTTCTCCCGGCCCATCGTCCAGTTCGCCTGCATCCGGACTTTCGGGTTCGGCGCGCACCAGATCTCGCCCGTATCGTCCAGCGCGGTCACCCAGATCAGATTATGCTCCGCTCCATAGTCGATCACTGCGAATGCCAGGCCTGCGCCCTTGTCGATGATCAGAACCGGCAGCGGGGGATTAAGCTGAGTGAACACGCACACCTCATTCGCTAATGACCGACCGCAATCGCCGCCATGCTTGCCAATCGGTACCCGGAGCACCTGCTAATCCTGCCCGAAGATATGGCGGCATGGGGGAGGGGCGCGACCTCAACCGAACTTACGCATTCATGAACTGCCACCGTCCAACTGCGTTCTAATCGACCTACGTCGAGGGGACGCAGATACACGATTGCGGCCAAGCGATCGGGCGGACCATCCAGGCGATCGGCGGGACCACATGGCGTCACGCTATGCCACCGCCTTTTCGTCGAGCGTAGATTCCGAGCATCCCCGGCGAGGGCCGCCGACAAGCCAGACACCTGTTTCCGTAACAAGCTCCATCGAACATACGGGTTGCCCGTCCTGATACAGATCAGCGTGATGGCCCCGGACGAGTTTCTGCGCCCGGTCAAGCGCGCCGGCTATCGATAGGCACTCGAACGTCGATTCCGATACGGGCTTCGCGTTCTCATCGAGCGATCGTAAGACATAGTTGGGCATGGGAAGCCGCTTTCCTCATCTTCAATCTTGCAAGGTTCTTTGACATCCATTCCGCGTCTGGGCTCAAGGCCGAGAGCGGTAGAACACCATGGTTATGGGCAGCGACAACTGCTTGACTATGAAAGACATTTTGATGCGAGAAGTTCCCGGAAAGATCGGATCCTTCACGCAAAATCGATGAAGTGCGGTTTCAGAGCGTCGGAATGATCGAAGGAATTTCTCTCCATCCTTTCCTGTTTCTACATTCAACTCGATAGCGCGGCCAATGTCTGCGCGTGGACCTCTGTGAGGGGCCTTCGAGACGATGTGCTTGCGGTCCTCCTCTGGTGATCGGTGCGCTTAACTTGATGACTTCCGGCTACTGTCGGCATAAGCAATCCGAATGCCTGATCTCCTACCCTTCGAGAACCGAAGTGCCGACCATCTTCGCCTGGTTCTCGAAGCCGGCCACATCGGAATTTGGGAGCTCGATCTCCAATCGGGTGAAGCCGTTAGAAACAGGACGCACGACGAGATCTTCGGCTATCCCGAACTGCTCCCGAAATGGACCTATGACCAATTCCTGCAGCATGTCATGGAGATCGACCGGGAAAGGGTAGATGAGCTGCAGAAGGCCACCATCGCAGAGAAGCGTGAATGGTCGTTCGAATGCCAGATCAGGACCGCCAGCGGCCAGATCCGCTGGATCAGGGCCGCTGGTCGCCCATTGCTAAATCCAGCAGGCGATGTCGAAAAGCTGATCGGTCACGTCGTCGACATAACCGAATCCAAGCAAAGCGAGGCGAGGCTCCGGCTCATTACCGAGGAACTCAACCATCGCGTTCGCAATATGCTGGCAATCATCAGGTCGATGGTAAAGATATCGGCTCGGCGGGCGCAGGACATTCCAGCTTTTGCAGAAGCCCTGGAGGGCAGGGTCGGCGCCTTGGCACGAACCCATCACCTGCTGGCTGGCGAGACAGCCGGCGCGATGAAGCCCAGCACCATTCTGCGGGAGGAATTGTCAGTCTTCGATGACGTCGGCGAACGCATTGGCCTGATTGTCTTAGACGAAACCGAGTTGTCTGCCTCGGCTGCCCAGGGCCTGGCCCTGGTTTTCCACGAGCTGCTCACCAACGCGCTGAAATATGGCGCCCTGTCTGCCGATGAGGGGCGCATCGAGATCCGGGTCGATCGCGATGCGGAAACCCTGAATATACTCTGGAAGGAACATGGGGGACCACCCGTCGATCCCGATACCAGCGACGGGTTTGGCTCGATGCTTATTGCAGAAGCGCTCGCGGCAGAGGGAACTACGACGCAAAGATTTCTGCCCGAAGGCCTGGAGTGTCACATCACGCTGGATATCGCATGAAGCACGCCGTTGCCTGATAGGCCCTCGGATTGGGAAAAGGGCCAGTCCACGAAGGGCCGAATAGTTGGTGTGTAAATCCTTGTCGGATCTGCTGAATCGAAGCTCATGCTGGAGCTTCAAGCTCGCACGATAATGGGATGCGGGAGCAATGCCCCCGCATCCCGGAACCGCCAAAATAAGCGTTAGTCGTATTCCTTCTCGATCACATCGCCGAAAGCTTCGCCTTCGGCGATTTCGCTGAGGCTGCTCTGCACCACAGCACGCTCTTCAGGTGTCAACGTGTCGCCCTTCAGAGCTTTCTCGAACTTCTCTTTGATGTAATCCTCGCCTTCCTCGACGCGTTCGGCAGCAGCCTTGTCACCGCTCTCGAACAGGTCGGCGATCTCGGTCCAAAGCCGGTGAAGATCACCGGTCACGGTACCCTTGGTGACTAACTCGTCACCCTGTCGCCGCAGTTCTCCGTTCAGCGTCTCCAGAGTGGCTTCGCGCGCTGCGAGCCGCCGCTGAAGTGCCTCTTTGAGATGCGGGCTTTTCGCCTTCTCGATCGCCTTGCGATAACCCTCGACAGAATCGATCGTGGTGTCGACTAGGCTTTTGAATGTGGTAGTGCTCATGTCGAAGTTCCTCGTGAGTTGATACTGATAACCCAACCCAAACCCGCGCCGCGCGCTCCCGCTAATTGTTGAAATCCCAGCCGGATTGCGCGATCCGTGCGATAAACGGCGTGACCTTAGGTCCTCGGCACCATTTTCAGCTGCACGCAACCGTATGTCCGCTTCTAGGTCGAGCCGAAGGCGGTTGGGAATGGCGGATTTGAGGGCGCAAAGCTGCCGAATTTTCACATAAAGATTTTCTTCATCGACGAGCGAGTATCGCCCAGCGTCATCGCAAAATGCGGACATTGTCTGCACCACTTGACCTTCTCACATGGTGGGATACACACCTTCCCACCCAAACAGAAAACCATGGTTTTCTGCGGTGTTGAGGGCAGCGTGGATGTGAGGCGGATTCTCGCTACCCGCTCCATTGTCCTGAGACAGCCGCAGAAAACCGCACTCTTTGAGGCGGTGATGCGCGGTTCGTCGCTCTTAGTTTTCACCCAATTTCTCACATCAGCCGAGGTGCGAGTTCCGTGCCCACGCGATACGCGGCGCGAGGAGTATGAACGGGACGGCAATGCTCACTCATGGCCGCGAGCAGGGTTGAAGGCTTGGGCAGGCTTTTCCCGAAGCTCTACTGTGTGCGATCGAACCGACCCTCGAACGTCAGGTGAGAAGCGCGCCGGTTTCCAACTCGCACCGCGTCTGGTTCTATACGAAATTTTAATTTTCGACGTGCACCATGCATTTGGAGGACCCGATCCATGATGCATCAAGACCATGAACAATTCATCCGTGCCGAAGGGTTTGCGGCCGCCGCGCGTGGGCCACAGGGTTTCGCCACCCCGGTCCTTCCGATCACCACGCGCTTGCGGGACATCGAAGCGGTCTTATCGCGCTGGACGGGATATGCGGCGCTGGCCGTGTGCGCCGTACTCGCGGCGTCAGCCATTATCTGACCGCTCCCGATAGCTGCGAAAACAGCATGGTTGGACCGGTCGCGGCCGGGCCAATCGATAGGACTTGCGCTGCAATCGAAAGGGGGCGGCATCAACGCCCTGTTTGCATCTCGCTTAGCTTACGTTCCCACGCGAGCGCGTGACGAATGATCGTTTCCAGATCGTCATGGCGCGGCTGCCATTTCAGCTCGCGCAGGATAGATGCATTTTCGCTGACCAGAGCCGAAGGTTCCCCGCACGCCGGTGCCGTCGGCGGCATCGTAATCGGTGCCATAGACCGCGACATAGTCTCGCTTGCCCAACGCCGCCTCGACCGCGACCTCGATAAGGTGGGTCGCCCCCGCCGTGGACTGCCCGGTTCGAAGATCGGGGTCCGCGCCGGCGACGTTGAAATATCGCAGTGCGCAGAAATTGAAAACGTGCGCTTCAGCCGTGTCCGCGAGCATCATCTCGGTCATCAGCTTGGACCTGCCATACGGATTGATCGGCGCGGTCGGATGGGTTTCCCCGATCGGAATTGCGGTCGGATTTCCACAAACCACCGCGGTTGACGAAAAGATGAAATGCCGGATCCCCGCCGCGATCGCGGTGGTAACCAGTCCGTGGCTATTCACTGTGTTGTTGCGATAATAATTCAACGGCTTTTCGACGGATTCGGTCACGATGATCGACCCAGCGAAATGCATGATCGCACCGATACCTCGCTCGGAGAAAATCTGCGTCTTCAGGGCCTTGTTCTCAATGCCGTCTTCGTAAAATGCCACGTCGTCCGGGATTGCGTAGCGAAAGCCCGTCCGCAGATTGTCGATAACCGCCACATCCCAGCCCGCATCGCGCAGCGCGGCCACTGCATGGCTCCCGCTATAACCAGCACCGCCCGTGACCAGCACAAGCACTCTGGATGGCGTCATCTTGAGTAATCTATCCTGTTTATCGTGATTTTACTTTTGTTTAGGCAGAAATTCTCGTGCCCGAGCCTACTCGATCGCAAATCGCGGAGCCAGCAATCGCCCCCAAACCCTAGGGACGCGCGTCGTGTGGCGAGCACGATTGGCCTCTGGCAAACCGCAATCTGCCTCCCATGTTACCAGGCCAAGACGCTCAATCTCCGTCTTCCTGCCTTGACGGATCCATCGTCCAGCCGCAAATATGTCAGCGAACAAGCCAAAGTTAAATTGAGAAATTAGGTTTGGCTCCGGGGTCGGCGAAGCAATCCAATGGGGTGGTTGGTAGTGTTCGGAAAATACAGGGGAATGCACGTTTCAGGTTGTGAAACGGTGGCCTTTTGACACGCGTGGGGCAAAAGCGCCGAGTCGTCGCCGTGGCTTCCGGAGGGGGCCATTGGGAGCAGATGATGCTCCTGCGGAGCGCCTTCGAAGGCACGCAGATCACCTTCGTGACGACGCTTGAAGGGCTTGGCGAGCGCGCCGGGCTCGAAAGTGTGCATATCGTGCCCGATTGCAACCGCCACGAGCCGCTACGTGCAGCCTTGTGCGCTGCGAAGCTGTTGGTGCTTCTCCTGAAGATACGGCCGCATGTCCTCGTGTCGACGGGGGCGCTTCCCGGCGTGCTGGCCATGATGTTGGCGCGCCGGATGCGCACGCGCACGATCTGGATCGACAGTATCGCCAATGCGGAAGAGCCGTCGATGGCCGGACGCCAGGCCAAGCGGCATGCCACCGAATGGCTGTCGCAATGGCCGGAGGTCGCGCTGCGCGAAGGCGGCCGGTACGAAGGATCGGTCCTGTGATCTTCGCCACGGTCGGAACGCAGTTGCCGTTCCCGAGAATGTTGGCGGCTTTGGATGGGATCGCCGGCGAACGCGGCTTGAAGGTGACCGCCCAGACCTGTGAGCCCGGAGCCCATTACGCGCATATGGAAACCTTCGCGGCGATGGCGCCAGCGGAGTTCGACGGGGCGATGCGGGATGCTTCGGTGATCGTGGGCCATGCTGGCATCGGCACGATCCTGGGCACCGGCAGGCTGGGCAAGCCGCTGATCCTCATGCCGCGCCGCGCCAGCCTGGGCGAGCATCGCAACGAGCACCAACTGGCGACCGTTGCCGCAGTCGAAGCGCGCGAGGGGATTTACGTCGCTATGGACGAGACTGAGCTGGCCGCGCATCTCGAAACCCCCGATCTCAAACCTTTCCATCTCGGCGAAGGGCCCAAGCTGCCGGCGCTTACCACTTTCCTACGGGATTTCATCCATGCCTAGCCTGAACAAGCTGCTTTGGTTGCAACGCTCGCTCAATCGGTCGCGGATCGCGTTCTATAATCGCTTCTGGGGAATGACCATCGATCCCACGGTGGTCATGTCGCTGTCGGCCAAGATGGATCGCACCTACCCCAAGGGCGTCCATGTGGGCGCCCATACCTATATCGCCTTTCGCACATCGATCCTGTGCCACGATCGCACACGTG
This sequence comes from Erythrobacter sp. HI0063, assembly GCF_001635685.1. GTDB lineage: Bacteria > Pseudomonadota > Alphaproteobacteria > Sphingomonadales > Sphingomonadaceae > Qipengyuania. The sequence goes on along the minus strand of NZ_LWFF01000235.1, from coordinate 5,646 downwards.
GGATCTATCGGGACACCATTATCGGGAAGAATTGCTTCATCGGCGCGCACAGCCTGATCATGCCGGGTGTGCGGGTTGGCGACAACAGCATCGTGGCCGCCGGGGCCGTGGTGCTGCGCGATGTGCCGCCGCGATCGATCGTCGCGGGCAATCCCGCCAAGATTGTGAGAAGCGATATCGAGGTCGGCCATTACGGTCGGTTTCTGTCGGCCGATCAGCCGCCGGCGACGCCTCCGGGCTCTTCGCCCGACACTTTCACATCCCCTTCGGAAGGCGCTTCCCTATGAGCAGTTCCGATCGCGTCATCCTGATTACCACCGCCAATGCCAAAGGCGGGCGGGACGAAGAATTGCGGCGGCTGTTCGCTTCGGTCGCGGCCTTCCGCGAGGCTCGTCCCCATGCGCTGGTCGATCACCATCTGCTGCTCCAATGCTGTAACGATCCGGCGGCGAGCGTCGATAGCATCGGCGTGCCCGGCGATGTCCGCGTGACATCGGACACGGCGCAATTGCCTTTATCGGTGGCGCGCAATCGCATGCTTGAGACCGTTCTGGCGCAGGAGGATCTCGACGATGATTTGATCGGCTTCCCCGATGACGATGCTTGGTATCCGGCCGGTACGCTCGAAGCCGTATACGATGCGTTCCGAGATGACCGCGATCTCGACCTGTGGTTCTGCCGCTATGGGTCGGCGGCGACGTGGCAGCCCGATGCGCCATGGCAAACGCCTTCGCTGCAACAGGTGCTGTCCTTTGCATCGTCTAACACGGTGCTGCTGCGCGGGCGAATATTGAAGTCGGTCCGCCGCTTCGACGAGACTCTGGGGCTCGGCACTCCGGCACGCAGCGGAGAAGATACCGGTTTTGCCCTCCGCGCGTTTCGGGAAGCGCGCACGGCGCGATTCGTCGATGCGCGCATGATCGGACATCGCGATTTCGATCCCTCCATCCGAGCGAAATATTACGGCGGGGCGCTGCTTGCGATTCGTCGCTATGGCGGTTCTTCGCCAGCCGGGCTGTGGGCGCTGGGACGCAAGACGCTGGTCGGGGCGGCGCTGGTCGCGCGCGGGGAACTGCCGGTTTCCGAATATCGCGATGCATTGGCAACGACGGCGCGCGGCTGACGATCGCTGACGATCAAGGGGGGGCTTCGAAAAACAGCTTTCCTACACGCGGTTTTATGGAACATATGGGGAACTCCAAAAATGGAGATACCGATATGCTAGCGTCCAAACCCCTTTCCCTCGCGATGATTGTCGCGGCGGCCTTTCCCATCCCATCTCTCTTCCCGCTTGCAGCGCAGATGACGGCCCCTCGTATCGAGGCGCCGGCGGGCTATGCCCCGATCTACGCCCCTTGCATTGCCCAGGCGGATGGCAGCTGCGTGCCCGCCAGCTCGACTGAACCGCTGCCCACGGCCGCCAAGCAGGAGGCGTTCCAGCTCGTAACCGCGAACGCACCCGCCGCGCCCGCAACCGTTTATGGCGGCATTTATGCGCTGTCGCAGTCCTGCGCGTCCTACAATGGCGGCGCTCTGGTGCTGCGCTATCGCGGGCCGGACGGGGCGACGATGCTGGCGCTGCACAGCTTGAATACAAGCGATACGGGAGGGGGCACATTGGTTTCGCTGGGATCGGGCGCAGTCGTCGATATTGCGCCCCCGAGCGGATCGAGCGCTTGCAACGCCATCCTCGCGCGGGTGCCCTGATGCGGCGGCGGCAATTTGTCGGCGGGCTCGTCGGCGCAAGCGGACTGGTGGCGGGCCATATGGCGATGGCACAGGCGGTCGGGACGGCTCCGATCCTCTTCGGCGGCGGACAGGCCGCCCCCGTGCCACGCGTTCCACCGCTCGATCCCTCCGCGCTCCCCTTGCCCAATCGCACGAAAATCGCTGGCCTGGGCCACAGCTTCATCCAGCGCGGTTATCGCGCGAATTTTTCCGGCTCCACCATAAGCGGGACGGAAGAGCGTGCGCGCGGCGTCCTGCCTGTGATCGCCGCGCTGGACGGGCGCTTCAATCTCGACATTTTCGCCATGCCCGATGCGCCATTCGGACAGGATAAGCCCAGTCTGTTCAACGCGACCGGCGGCGCGAACCACGGGATCGGCGGCGAGCATCTTCTAGCCACATCGAGCGTGCCCGGATCGATCAATCGAACCCCCTATGTCCTCAATCGCGGGCCCGGCATCGTCTATCTCGATATCGGGACCAACGACATCAATTCCGGAGTCGGCGGTGCTCATGGCACGGACAATTCGGCTTCCACGATCATCGCTGCGCTCGACCGGCAAATCGCGCTGCTGACCAGCCATGGCGTCTGGGTCGTGCTGCAAAGCGTGGCGTGGCGATTCGACTGGCCTGAGGGCGATCCACGTTTTTCGACGCTCGGGGCGGTCAACGCGTGGATCAGGGCGCAGGCTGCCCGACCCGGTGTGAAGCTGTGCGACACCGTGGCGATCGACGGGACAGCATCGGCTGACCGCGCGCTGTTCGAGACCGATGGCGTCCATCCGAATATCCGGATGAGCGTGCTACGGGCGGAGATCCTGCTGCCGATCCTTCGGTCGATGGTGACGCATGGCGATGCCCGCGCCGCGCTCGACCCTCTTGCCGCCGACAACCTCTTCATCCGCAAGGGGCTGAAGGGCGTTTCGGGCACTCTCGGAGCCGGTGCCAGCGGCACCGTGGCGACCGGAATGACTCTGACACGCGGTCGCGGCCAGTCCACCGCCGTGGGCGCGAAGGAGGTTCTCTCGCCCGAAAACGAACGCCAGATCGTCAGTGTGACCAACACATCTGGCGACACGAGCGATTACCAGTATTTCGATTTCCGCTGCACCGGCAATCCCTCCCTCTCCTCGCTCGGCCTCGCAAGCGGCGATTGGGTCCAGATGGACGTGCCGGTGGAGTTCGACGAGTGGGCGGGTTGGGTCGGCCGCCTCTACACAGGTGAAGGGCCGGCGGCTCTGTTCAACGATGCCTTTGATACAGGCTATCTGTGGACTGCGGAAAACAGCGCCAGCGTGCCGGGTCGATCGACATGGTTGACGACGCGGATGGAAATTCCCGCCGGCACGACCATGCTGCGCTGGGCCTCGCGCGTTGTGCGCCTGTTCTTCGATACGGGCGCGGGCGGCACCGGGACGGTCAGGATCGGATCTCCGATCCTGCGCAAGATTGCCGATCCGCGTCCCGCGTGGAACCTGAATTGACGCGATCGCCTGTGGTGGGCGGGCGGGCCGCAGCTCGCCCACCTTTGTTTTTGCGCGAAACCGTTCAGCCCGCCGCCCGCGCCTTGCCGCGAATACGGGCGCGAATGGCTTGGATCTGCGAGCGCACGAGTTTGGGCGCGAAGAGCAACAGCAGCACGGCATAGGTCAGCGCGCCGATCCCGGCCAGCACCGCCAGCCGCAGGAAAACGTCCGGAACCTGTCCCGCAAGGGCCCAGCGGGCGGCGAGGACCGCCAGCAACATGGCTCCCCCCGCGAGATAGGCCGGAGCGATCGCCTTCAGGATCGCCATCGTGCCGAGCGAGGCGACCCGTCGGCACGCGTAGAAATCGCAAGGCAGCGTGATCAGCAGCGTCGCCGTGCTCAGCAGGACGAGCTGAACCGGGTCGAGCGCCCATCCCGGCAGGACGACCAGAGCGACCAGCGCCGCGCGGACCGCGAGGATCGCGGTGGCGACGCCGGGACGGCCCACGACGCCCAACATGCTCGACAGAAAGTGCTGGGTCACCTGCAAGGCGCCGAACAGCGCCACGATCTGGAGATAGACCGCCGCCTCCTCTCCCTTGTCGCCGAACGCCACCACGCATGCTTCGGGCGCGACCGCCGCCAGCCCGAGGAAGATCGGCACCGCCACGATGGACGCGGTTCGGATCATCGGCAGGAAAGCGTTCTGCAGCGCTACGCGATCATCCGCGATCCGCGACAGCGTGGCGAAGCTCACATCGATCAGCACCGCCATGATCATCTGGGCGAGCACGAAATACAGCCGCGATCCGATGACGTAATAGCTCAGGATCGTGGCGCTGTGGCGGTACAGCAGGACCAGTTCTATGGCGCGGGTGCCGATATAATACAGCACCCGCCCGGTCAGCAGCGACAGTCCGAAACGCAGCAATCCCTTCGCCGCACCGAAATCGGGGCGCACCAGCGGATTGAACGGCGCGCGCCACCAGATGAGTGCGCAATTGATGGTCGCCAGGATGATCGCCTGCGCCACCAGGCTCCACGCGCCATATCCCATCAACGCCATGGTCACGCCGATCGCGCCGCTGATGAACGTGGCGATCAACGCGCGCACGGCCAGCCAGCGAAAGGCCATTTCGCGCCGGAAGATCGACTGCGCGATATAGCTCGCCGCGTTGAGGATGAGCGCCAGCGACAGGACCCGCAGCAGCGGCGCCAGGCCATCGGCACCGAACCATATCTCCAGCCGCTCGGCGAAGACGAACAGCAGGATGCCGAGAATGATCCCGGCCCCCAGATTGACCAGAAAGGCCGCGCTCAGAGCGCCCGGGTTCAGCTTGCGCGCCTGCACCACGGCATCGCCGATCCCGTTATCGGCGAACAGTTCCGCGATGGCGAGAATGGCGATGGCGGCGCTGAACAGGCCAAGTTCGTGCCCGCTCAAAATGCGCGCGACGATCAGGAACAGCACCACGCTGCCCAGGCGCGTGCCCCAGTTGCGAACCCCGGACCAGAAGAAATGCGCGAGTTTCATGGTTCCATCTTAGGTTTCGCAAAGTTCGGCTCGCAGTCCAGGCGTGCCTCAATCGCCTAGATCGCCATCCGCTTCCATTGCGTGAAAAGATATCCGAAAACGCCCACAGCCAATGATCCCGCGAGGCAAAACGCCCAATAGGAAATCGTGCTAGGCTGCAAAAGCCAAAGCGCGCCCACGACATAAACCGCGACGACGCTGGCAATAAAGGTCTCCAGCGAATTGGCGCCTATAGCACCGAAAATATTTCCCAGTTTGGGGAAATATTTCTGAAGATAACTGAAAATCTGAAATAGAAAAACAAACGAAACGATCGCGCTCAAAATGCGCAGAGGGCCCAGATGTGATTTGGAGAACAGGAACTGTTCTTGAAGGTCGATATCGGTAAGATAGCGAAGGCTGGCCTTTAGAACAAAGCCGAGAATCACAAGAATGAACGGTACAGCCACGACAAAACCGCGCCCGTTCACACTTCGATTGAGCCAAACGGCGCACTCTTTAGCCGTCACAGCAGGGATGACGAAAGCCAGTTGCCAGCTTAGCGGGTTGAAATCCCCTTCCAACCAAGGCAGTCCCGACAAAATTCGCGTTTGCGAAAACGCGTAGATTGCTAGTGAAATGGTGACAATCAAACGAGTTCTGCGAAGTGCCAACCGAAACAAAATTAGTATAGCTATGACTTTTACGTAAAGTAGTAGGATCGTAGCAAGAAACGGTGCATCTAGCATTGTCAAGGCACTGGTTATTGCATTCCAATTGGCTGATCCATTCAGGCTGACGCCAGTCACCTGCCCAACCTCAGTCGGGGACATCGATACAACCGAAAAAATCAGCAGTATAAGAACACAATTGGCAGCCATTATTTTGAACATGCGACCAATTGATCTATGATAGAAATATCTGTTAATTTTAGAAAAA
>NZ_LWFF01000234.1 GCF_001635685.1 Erythrobacter sp. HI0063 | reverse complement strand
TTCAAACGCGCCAATCGCGCGCAGGGGATGGGCCGATGCGCGTTGGCTCAAGCCGAAAAGCTGGGCTTTTTCGGACGATCCGGACGCCCTGATCGGCCAATACGCCAATCTCAAGCGTCAGGTGCCGTTGCTGTATCTGCTGCTCGTCATCATCGCGGCGGCGAGCGTGTATCTCACGGCGGACAGCGCGCCTCGCCTGATTGTCGGACTGGTTTCCGGACTGTTCGTGGCTGCCTGCACCACCCGCATGGTGTGGTGGCTGTGGTTTCTTCCCGACCCGTCCGAAATCAGCGTGTCGGACGCCAAGGCGCTTCTGCGCCGGACCACTCTGGCGGTTCTCCCGATCTGTCTCTCCTATCTTGGCTATGCGTTTCTGCTCGATGCGTCCGGCGGTCCCCTCCAGCGCGCGGGCGTGACGAT
>NZ_LWFF01000233.1 GCF_001635685.1 Erythrobacter sp. HI0063 | reverse complement strand
ACGGCGTTCAGGCGCTTGAGGCCCTCGATAAAACAGGCTAACCGCGCCCAATGAACTTCCTGTCCAAGATCTTCACCTGGTGGAACGGCGCGACCATCGGCACGCTGTTCTGGAGCTGGCGCAACGGCGAACAGGTGGGCACCGATGCGCAGGGCAATCGCTATTTCCGCTCCAAGCCGAAGCGCAAGAACCTGCCGACCGGCGGTTC
>NZ_LWFF01000232.1 GCF_001635685.1 Erythrobacter sp. HI0063 | reverse complement strand
GTCGGTGCGATGAAGCTGCCGAGAGCGATCGCGCCCACCGGTTCGGACGTGCCGTCCGCATAAGACGCCGAGACGATCCCGACTTCATTCACCGTGACCCCAACGAAATCGGAACCGTCCGCGTTCTGAGCCGGCAGGACCGCGTCCTGCAGCGTGTTGATATCGGGATCGCCATTTCCGTCCAGCGCGAACAATTGCAGCCTGTTGTTGGAGGAATCCACAATTTCGCCTTCGCCGTTGAGCGAGAACGAGCCCGCGC
>NZ_LWFF01000231.1 GCF_001635685.1 Erythrobacter sp. HI0063 | reverse complement strand
GCGAAAGACCGACACGGTGCGCGCTTCCAGATCCACTGTCACGACCAGCTTGCCGGTTTCGGGCGCGGCATCGGTGTTCCAGTGCCATTCACCGTATTTCATCGGCCCTTCGATGGGCAGAATGCTCTTGATGACGAAAGGCTCGTTCGCGCGCCGCTCGATATCTGCGAGGGTTTTCGCGGCCAGCGCGCCATGAACGCCGACGGGCTTTTCCGAAGCGGAAGGCGCAGACGTGGCGGCGAGCGGCGCGCGAACGAGCCTTTCGTCATCAAGAGCATTCTGCCCATCGAAGGGCCGATGAAATACGGTGAATGGCACTGGAACACCGATGCCGCGCCCGAAACCGGCAAGCTGGTCGTGACAGTGGATCTGGAAGCGCGCACCGTGTCGGTCTTTCGCGACGGTTACGAAATCGGCGCGGCTGTCGCCATGCTGGGGACCGAGCTGCACCCGACGCCGACCGGTAAATTCCCGATCCTGACCAAGGAACGCCACAACGTCTCCGAAA
>NZ_LWFF01000230.1 GCF_001635685.1 Erythrobacter sp. HI0063 | reverse complement strand
GAAACCGACTTCATTGCCGAGCTGCGCGGCGACGGTGTTCTTGGAATAGGCGAAGGCGGAGCGCAGATCCATTTCGCCCGCGAAACCGCCGCCCGAATTGCGCGGGCTCCACCCGTCGATCGTGACCGGCGTATCGACCACGCGATCCTCAGGTGTGTATCCGGCCTCGAGCGCGGCGAGATAGACGAACAGCTTCCACGACGATCCCGGCTGGCGAACCGCGTCCGTCGCACGGTTGTAATTGGTCTCGACATAATC
>NZ_LWFF01000229.1 GCF_001635685.1 Erythrobacter sp. HI0063 | reverse complement strand
TGACTGCCGTCTACATCACGGTCGATACGGAATATTCCTCGTCGCTGGCGAACCGGCCCTGTCCGGTGGACCGGTCCGAAAATTTCGCGCGCTCGATTGCCGGCATCACGCCCGAAGGCCCGCTGGGCCTGCCCCACAAGCTCGCCCTGCTGAAGGAATACGGGCAACGCGGCGTCTTCTTCGTCGATCCGATGCCCGCCCTCGTCTGGGGCACTGCCCCTATCGAGGATGTGGTCGCTCCGATCCTGGAGGCGGGGCA
>NZ_LWFF01000228.1 GCF_001635685.1 Erythrobacter sp. HI0063 | reverse complement strand
TACTTCAATCTCGTTGAAGCCTTCATCGACAAGTACAGCCTGCGATATGATCTTCGCCGACCCTTCTCGATGCATCCAACACTGCCGGGAATTTTTGCCCGAGTAGTGCGAAATCTCAAGGCCGCCGCTCAGACTGATCCGCATCTGGCCACGGCATTCCATGAATTTGAGGACGCCCTACGCGACCTGACAGCCGAACGGACGCCGAACAGAAT
>NZ_LWFF01000227.1 GCF_001635685.1 Erythrobacter sp. HI0063 | reverse complement strand
CGTTCAATTTCGATGCCCATGCTGGCGAGGTCACGAAGATGGGCCCGCTCACCGTCCTGCAAGCGCGGATCAACCCCGACCTGCACATGCCCGACCTTGCGAATACGGGAGCAGGCAATCTGTTCACCGTATTCGGTGAGCCAGACATTCACGTGCATGATGAGGGCGACGGCATGGTCAGCATCGAGGTGATGGGCGTTGATATGTATAAGGGCGGCCAGATCGAAAGCGGCGATGCCGACGACATCGCCGTGTGGTTCATCGACACCGACTACAACTACGAAAGCTTCTTCGTCCGCCACGCCTACTTCCCCGGCGCGAACGATCCCTACAAGGCGCTGAAGACGACACTGAAGGCGGAAGTGGATCAGGAAGCGTGGGACAGCCTGAATCGAGTGCGTTCACGGTCGTTTGCGAAACCGAAGGACGGCAGGGTTGCGGTGAAAGTGGTGAACCATCTCGGGGACGAGGTGATGAAGG
>NZ_LWFF01000226.1 GCF_001635685.1 Erythrobacter sp. HI0063 | reverse complement strand
CACGTTGAACGCGCCGTCGAAGATCCGCCCGAAGGTTTCCGGCAGATCGCCGAAATTGAGGATCAGCGCGATCACCGCCATCACGATATAGGCGGCGGCCATGAAGGGAACGACGCTTTCCGCGACGCGCCCGATCGACTTGATCCCGCCGATGATGACGATGAACACGGTGACCGCCACGATCAGACCGCCCAGCCAGCGTTCGATGCCGAACAGCTCGTTGAGGCCGCTGGCGACTTCGTTGGACT
>NZ_LWFF01000225.1 GCF_001635685.1 Erythrobacter sp. HI0063 | reverse complement strand
CATTCCCACCGTCTACGCCATGTTCCAGGGCCAGCCGATCGCCGACCTGACCAATGCACGCAGCGAATCGCAATTGAAGCAGACGCCCGACCAGCTGCTGAGTCAGCTGCCCGTCGAACCGGGTGCGGCGGGCAGCTGACTCAGCAGCTGGTCGAGCGTCTGCTTCAATTGCGATTCGCTGCGTGCATTGGTCAGGTCGGCGACCGGCTGGCCCTGGAACATGGCGTAGACGGTGGGAATGGAACGGACCTGGAACTGGCTGGCGATGAACTGCTCTTCATCGACATTCACCTTGGCAAGGACCACGCCCTTGTCCGCATAATCGGCCGCCACCTTTTCCAGCACCGGCGTAAGCGCCTTGCACGGCCCGCACCATTCCGCCCAGAAATCGAGCACGACGAGCTTCGTCATCGACGGCTCGACG